>NZ_BAABDS010000003.1:0-74738 GCF_039539745.1 Oceanisphaera sediminis | reverse complement strand
GCGGCCGTCATACACCAGACTGGCACGCAGTACATGGAAGTCCTGGCTGCAGCAGCCACTCCAGTCAATGGCGATGATACAACTGGGCAGGCATGCCGTGATGCGGCGGGCGATAGCGGCGCTGATGGCGGTGTTTTCATCGTGCAGTTTTTCATTACCGATAAACCGGTCTACCCGCTTTATCTTGTGCTTTACATTGGCCTTTCCGGGCAGGTGGCGACCAATTCGCGTCAGAGAAAGCGTGTTACCAGCAATCAACCCTTCGGCGCAAGACAGCAGGGTTTTGGTGCGGGCCTGATGGAAAGAAGTGAGGGCAGAGCGGAAAAAGTTATGGCAGACTGTGCGAACGGCAGGCATGGCAGATCCTCTTTGTTTTTTTGGCGATTAACAAAAGAGAAAATCTACCATGTCTGCCTATTTTTTTGGGGATCCCTCAGCGCGAAGGCGGGAATCCAGACATGTGGCGCAGAATGGTCAGATTGCTGGTCGTCTGCAAAGGCACTGGACCCCCGCCTTCGCGAGGGTGACGATAAAGGCAAGCTAGCCCCAAAATCCATATCAGTTATAGGATATTGCTGAGCCAGTGCCGGAGTTGGCATTCCGGCAATAAAAAAAGACGAGACTCCGGTCTCGTCTTTTTTCGTGTGTAACCGAATCACGCCGAAGCTCAGTGCTTCTGGGTCGCCTGTTTGGTGGTGACCACTTTTTCGGGACGGGGGACAATCAGGGTGGGAATACGGGACTCGCGCAACACGTTCTTGGCCACGCTGCCGAGCAGGGTATGGAACCAGCCTTTTTCGTGGGCGCCCATCACGATCAGATCGCAGTCCAGTTCCTTCGAGCGCTTGAGAATGGTCTGGGTGGGGTAGCCTTCCACCACCTCGCAGCCGATGATTTTGCTGCGCATGGCCTGCTCCTGCGGTGCTATCACCTCCCAGAAATGATCCAGGCGTTGCTGCAACTGGTCCCGGGCGTGGTTGAGGCGCTGATGCAGAAACTCTTCACGGCTGTTCTGGTTGAGAATATAGGACTGCAGCGTCAGCCGTTCATCGCTGGACAGCTCTTCGACCACCTTCAGAATATGGATCTCGGCGCCGGTCTGTCTGGCCAGATAAACGGCGTACTTGAAAGCGTAAGAGGCATTCTTGGACAGATCGGTACAATAGAGAATCTTGTTTACTTCCGGCAACATGAGCATATTCCTCATCGTTAATGCAAGGACAGGGCCGACGGTGGTCGGCCCTGTCTATCATAGTGAAGTCGTCGCTAATAACCCAGCAGTCTGGGCAGGAACAGGGTGATCTGCGGTATGTAGGCGATGATAAACACCGAGATTACCGACATGATGGCAAACGGCAGGGCGCGAACCGATATTTCCTCTATCGAAGTACCGGACACCCCGGAGGCGATAAACAGGTTTTCGCCCAGCGGCGGGGTCTGGAAGCCGATGGACAAACAGCACACCACCACAATGCCGAAATGAACCGGATCTATGCCCAGGTTATAGGCCACCGGCAGCAGTACCGGCGTCAGTATCATGATGGCCGCCAGGGTCTCCATGAACATGCCGACAAACAGCAGAAAGAAGATGATCAGTGCCCAGATCAGATACAGGTTGGTGGTCATCTCCAGCATGGAGGAGGCCACGATGGCCGGAATCTGGTTCTCGACCAGCAGACGACCGAACACGGTAGCGGTAAACAGGATCAGCAGCACGCGCCCGGTCAGCCAGGTGGTGGTTTCCAGTGAACGCATCACGTCCTTGATCTTCAGTTCCCGATGCACGAAGAAACCGATCACCAGGGTATAGAAGATGGCGACAATGGCCGATTCGGTGGGAGTGAACAGGCCGCTGTAGATGCCCCCCAGAATCACCACCGGTGCCAGTACCGACCAGAACCCCTTGCGCAGGGCGCCTCGGGTCACGCTGGCCGACCAGCCTTCGGTGGTGCCTTTGTAACCGTGCTTGCGGCACAGAAAATAGTTCATGATCAGCAGGCCGCCGGCCAGCACCATGCCCGGCAGCACGCCGGCGATAAACAGCTTGGGAATGGACACCGACTGAAACTGGCCGTATTGGGCAATAGCTTCAGGCGGCGCCATCATGCCCATGGCGGAAATACCGAAGATCACCATGGGAATGGAAGGCGGTATTACCACACCCAGACCACCGGACGAGGCGGTAACGGCCGAGGCATAGCCCTTGCCGTAACCCCGGTCGATCATGGCCGGTATCATCAGCATGCCCACGGCGGCGGTGGTGGCCGGACCGGATCCGGAAATGGCGCCAAAGAACATGCAGGCCATGACGGTGGCGGCCGACATGCCGCCGGTAAAGGGCCCGGCAAAGCTTTCGGCCAAATCCACCAGCCGCTTCGATATACCTGCCGCTTCCATCAGAGCCCCGGCCAGAATAAAGGCGGGCAGCGCCATCAGCGGAAAGGAACCGACCGAGGTAAAGGCGATCTGCACGAATTTGATGGGGTTCTCGTCCAGGTACAGGAAAGACGCGAGCGCGGAAACTCCCAAAGACACACTGATGGGAGCGCCGAGCAGCAGTAACAGCAAAAAGCTCCCAAACAGGATCATGACAACGGATGATTCAACCATGGGTATGCTCCTGCCTTAACTCGGTTGTTTTTGTGGGTTTTCCAGCGTTTGTAGAAGAGGACTCGATCAATTTCTCGACTTCCAGTGATTCGGGATCCCGTATATCGATACCCTTGACCAGCTTGTAATAGTTGACCTGCAGTATGCGAATGGTCATCAGCGCGAAGGCGATGGGCAGTATCATGTACACATATTTCATCGGAAAACCCAGGGTCTGGGATTTCCAGAACAGGTTCATCTTGTTGAACACGAAGTCGTAGCTCAAAAAAACGAAGTAGCCGTTGAAGCAGACCCAGATCAGATCGGCAATGGCCTCGGAAATCACGGCGACGACGGGTGGAAAAAGCTTGAACTGAAAGGTGACCCTGTTGTGGGCGGCGAGCTTGGTGGCGTAGCTGGCGCCGAAATAAACGAACCACACAAACATGTAGGTTGACAGTTCCTCGGTCCAGGACAGGGAATGACCGAATACCTGGCGCGATATGATCTGGATGAACAGCAGAACAACAAACGAGGCGAGCAGGGTTCTGCAGATCACCTTTTCGATGTTGTCGATAATCTTGAATATCATTTTGCCGATGGTCATGGCGACTTCTCCCTGAAATAAGAGTGTACCCGTTCGGGGGTACACTCCGGTTGCAGCAACGGTTTAGATGGTGTCGCGTCCCAGGGATTGCAGAATGGAATTCAGCTTGTCCTTGCCGCCCAACTGCTCATAGTACTTGGGCCACACCTGGTTGACGGCTTTCTCCATCCACTCTTTTTCACCATTGGCCGGTTCGGTGATTTCCATGCCACCGGCGGTCAGCTCGGCCTTGATCTTGTCTTCCTGCTCCACCAGCCATTCGGCGCTGTGCTCGGTGGCCGCCTGGCCGGCGTCCAGAATGGCCTTTTGCACGTCGTCAGGCTGAGACTGGAACACGGCTTCAGACACGATCAGCGGCTCGATGGAGAACAGATAGCGGATATTGGTGATGTACTTCTGCACCTCGTCAAACTTCATGGCGGATACGGTGATGTAGGGGTTGTCCTGACCATCGACCACGCCCAGCTGCAGGCCGGTAAAGGTTTCCGACCAGGCCATGGGAGTCGGGTTGATGCCCCAGGCGCGATAGGTGTCGATCATGATTTCGTTGCTCGGCACCCGTACTTTCAGTCCTTCCAGATCGGCCAGGCTCTGCACCGGCTTCTTGGAGTTGGTCAGTACGCGAAAACCGGAATAGGCCCAGCCGACGATACGAACACCGGCATCGCGAATGGTGTTGTCCACCAGTTGCTGGCCTACTTCGCCCTGAGTCAATTCGACCGCATCGTCCAGGCTCTGCACCATGTAGGGCAGGGTCAGCACGCCGACGGAAGGCGAGAAGGGAGTGACGTTGTTGATGGCCAGAATCGAGAAGTCCAGCAGTCCCATGGACGCATCGTTGATGGTGGCCTGCTCATCGCCGAGCTGGCCGTTGAGGAACATCTTGGTGTCGTGTTTGCCATCGGTTCTGGCGTTGAACTCTTCCGAGAATTTCAGCCCCAGCTCATGCTGAGTGCCGCCGGCGCCGTCACCGACCGCGATACGAAAGGTATTTGCCTGCGCCATCGAGCTGGCGGCGGCAATGGCGCCCGCACAAAGGGCGAAAGACATAGACTTGATAAAACGTTGCTTGAATAACATGGCTTCTTGCTCCAGTTTTTGATGCTCCGCCACAGGGTGGAGCCGTGACCTTCCGTGATGCCAGGCGTATGAAGTTTTCTGCCCCACTCGCCTACAACTGGCTCTGTTCTCTTATTCATGCGGTCTCCGGGCTGGCAGTATTGTCGATTCACTGCCGGGCCCGGATGTTATACCCATGTTCAATACTCGAATCTGTACCCTTAAATAGTTAGGGCCACTTGTGTTTTCAGACTGGGGCCAGCATTAAACTTCTTTATATTCAGTCTGTTATAATTTCGCATTGTAAAATTAATGTTACTTTTTGGTTATTTTTTTTCCAGTGCTCTTGCCATGAGCGTCAGCACTTCGTCGAACACCTTGTTGTCCAGCGACCGGCTCAGATCCAGCAATTGACTGTGTTGATAGTAATCGCTCAGATCCAGCCCTACACCCAGCGCACACAGAGCCAGGCGGCCTTCACGTTCCAGCCGGCCACTGACCTGGCGCAGATGCAGGTCGAGAATGTCCTGCTCGTTGCACTGGCGGGTGGCGGTATCCATGGGGCAGCCGTCGGAAATCACCAGCAACAGCCGATCCCGGGCCGGTTGTGCCAGCAGTCGTTGTTCGGCCCACAGCAAGGCCTCGCCATCCAGCCCTTCGCGAAACAGGTCATCCTTGAGCAGGGCCGCGATATTGCGACGGGCGCGGCGCCAGGGGGTATCGGCATCCTTATAGACCAGGTGACTGCGCTCGTTCAAGCGGCCGGGGTTGGCCGGTCGGCCCTCACGCTGCCAGCGTTTGAGCGGCTTGCCGCCGTTCCAGTGGCCCGTGGTAAAGCCCAGAATTTCCACCTTGGCGCCAACCCGTTCCAGCGCCCGGGCCAGGGTATCCACCAGCATGCTGATGCTTTCGATATGGGGGCGCATGGATCCGGAGTTGTCGATGAGAAAGGTGACCACCGCATCCCCTTTCGGCTCCTGTTGCTCCTGCTTGAACACCCGGCGGTCGGCCACCGAGGTGACCAGGGTCGGCAGGCGACGGCCGTCGAGTTGCCCTTCCTCTTCGCCGAAGCGCCAGCCCTGGCGCTGGGGGCGAGCCAGCAGGCGGCGCAGTTTCTTGGTCAGCACATTGAGATTGATCCCCTGCTCACGAATGCGGTTGTCCAGCCCCTCGCGCAGTCGGGCCAGCAGCTCGGGTCGCACCCGTTTGTGGGCGGGCCACTCCCGGTCGAAACCGCCGTCGTAAACACGGTAGTCCAAGGCCTCGGCGGCCTGGCGCAGGCGGTTATGATGGCTTTGCTCGGCCAGGGCCTGACCGGCTTCATCACCTCCTTCCAGATCCAGTAACAGGCCAAATGCCCGCTTGGTATCTTCGCTGAGCGTTTCTTCCTGTTTACCGTCGGTGCCTTGCTGCCGGCCGAGATCGTCGATCAGGCCATCCATACACAGGGCGATAGACAGGGCCTGCTCGGCAAAGGCGGCCTGATCATGACGATGGCGGCGGAGCAGGCCGAAGGCGGGGCCGATTTCCCGCAGCAGAAACATGCGGGTCGACTCAATCATCATCTCGGTGGTTTCTTCCAGCGGGCCGCCACCCAGCTGTACCCAGCTCATCTGCGCCAGGGTGAACAGCAAGAGCCCGATATGGGTTTCGGTCTGGCCCGAGGCCTGAAACTGGTTGCACCAGGCTTCAAAGCGGTGATGCAGATTGTGCTTGCTGCCCGGATGCCAGGACTCGACCAGCGATTCGACCCTAAGCTGCTCCAGCAGTTCAAACACCAGCCGTGCAATGGGCGGGGTTGGCAGCCAGTGCCGGTGCAGTTCGACATCGTTATGGCGCAGGCGCAGGGCGATGGCATCGGCTACGCCACGAAAGGAGCCCAGATCGTCCTTGCCTTGTTCGGGGTGCAGATGGGGTGCGCGCAGCGGATAGGGTTTACCCTGCCATTCCAGCCGGTGGCCCCGGTAACGCAGGGCCTGCTGGGCCGACAGGGCACGGATCAGCGCGGCACTCAGCTCCTCGAGTCGTTGCTGCCGGCGTTCCTGCTCGGCCGGATCCAGGCCCGGGGTGGGGGGGGATGTGGTCATGTTGGGGCTTCCTCACAAAGCGAGAGAGAACCTGGGGGGTAAAGGGATTCGCCGAGCCTCCATCAAGGATGAACGGCGAGCCGGCCAAGCCGGCTGTGTTCCACCATCACGCAAAACAGGGTAGCTACCTTCATTGCCGCCGGTTCAATTCGATAATTTAGCTTACATCAGCGCCAGCTTGAGCGAGCGGGATTCTTCCAGTTCCTGATCGAAACAGCGTTGATAGTATTCGGCCACCAGCGGGCGTTCGGCCTCGTCACACTTGTTGAGAAACGACAACCGGAACGCCAGCGCCGGATCACCGAATATCTCGGTGTTTTCGGCCCAGGCGATCAGGGTGCGGGGTGACATCAGGGTGGACAGATCGCCGGCGGCGAAGCCGGAACGGGTCAGCTCGGCCACCGCCACCATGGTGCTGATCAGCTGATAGCCACGCTCGTCCGCATACCGGGGCACCTTGCCCTGCACTATGCTGATTTCATCTTCCCGTGGCAGGTAATCCAGGCTGGCCACTATGTTCCAGCGATCCATCTGCGCCTGGTTGACCTGCTGGGTGCCATGATACAGGCCACTGACGTTGCCCAGGCCCACGGTATTGGCGGTGGCGAACAGCCGAAAGTGGGAATGCGGGTTGATCACCTGATTCTGATCGAGCAGGGTGAACTTGCCGTCCTGCTCCAGGATCCGCTGGATCACGAACATCACGTCCGGGCGGCCGGCATCGAATTCGTCGAAGATCAGCGCCACCGGCCGGCGCAGGGCCCAGGGCACTATGCCTTCCTGAAATTCGGTGATCTGCTTGCCATCCTTCAGCACTATGGTGTCTTTGCCCACCAGATCCAGCCGGCTGATATGACCGTCGAGGTTGACCCGCACACAGGGCCAGTTCAGCCGGGCGGCGACCTGCTCGATATGGGTGGACTTGCCGGTGCCATGCAGCCCCTGGATCAGCACCCGCCGGTTGCGGGTAAAGCCGGCCAGAATGGCCATGGTGACATCGGGATTGAAGCAATAGGCTGGATCGATATCGGGTACGTGCTCGTCCTTGTTATCGAACACCGGCACCTTGAAGTCGGAGTCGATATTGAACAGCTCGCGTACCGACACAAGCCGGCTGGGATGGTCGTGAATAAGACTGGTCATGGTTCTGCCCTCGTTGGCTGCGGCGATACGGGTAAACAAAGTGTTAACAGTGTATCTGCCGCTACCGGCGCGGGCAGGGGCCAGTTGGCGCGGGGGCATGTAGCCAGTGTGTTACCGGCAGGAGCTCACCCTGCCGGGAGTGATCAGACTTTCTGTTGGGTGATGGGGGTGTCGCTGCCGGTGCCCTCGCCGGGCGGGGCGAGATGACATTCCTGAAAAATCCTGGCGGTGCAGGTCTTGCAAATGGCCGGATCCAGCTGATCGTAGATGCGGTGAATGGCCTGGCCCTTGTTGGCAAAAATATGATCCTCACCCAATTGCTCGATCAGATTGTTGCGTTTTAGTACCCGCAGCACCCCCATCTTGAGGTTGCACAGATAAAGATCGCCGCCGGCCGCGCGCCGGCGCACCGACTCCTGGCGCAGCAGTTCGGCGCCGACGATATCCACGAAGTTCATGCCGTTGCCGACGATCAGCAGCCGGGGTTCGCGAATATTCTGCAGGTATTCCTGTACATGGTTGACGGCACCGAAGAACAGCGAGCCTTCGATGCGGATAATGCGCAGCTGAGGGCAGTAGGGCAGGCGACGGCCCTCGGCGCTGACGAAGAAGGGATGCCTGGCATCCGGGTCCGGCAATATGCTGACGATACGGGGGGTGGAGGTGCGCTTGAGATAGAAAATCAGCGACAGTATCACCCCCGCATAAATGGCGAATTCCAATGCCACCAGCAGGGTGGCGGCAAAGGTGACCACCAGTACCGTGGTTTCGGACTTGGCGGCGCGAACGATAAGTCGAATGTGGCGAAAATCAATCAGGTTCCAGGCGACCACCAGCAGCAGGCCGGCCATGGCCGGCACCGGCAGCCAGGCGGTAATATCGGAAAACAGCTGCAGTATGATCAGCAGAAAAAGAGAGGCAAAAATTGCCGCCATCGGCGTACGGGCACCGGAGGTATAGTTGACGCCGGTACGGGTAAAGGAGCCGGAGGAGGCATAGCAGGAGAAAAAGGCCCCGACCACATTCGACAAGCCCTGGCCGATGAATTCCTGATTATCATCCAGCCGCTGATGAGAACGACTGGCGATGGCCCGGGCGATGGAAGAGGCTTCCACCAGGCCAAGCAGGCTGATGGCCAGCGCACCGGAAGACAGGGCGCTGATGCTGCCAAAGCCGAGGTCGGGCATGCTCAGCGGCGGCAGGCTGGCGGGAATGGCACCCACCATGGCGATGTGCTGCTGGCCGGGGTCGAGAATAAAGGCCAGGCCACTGGCCAGGGCCAGGGCGATCAGCATATTGGGCCAGCGCGGCAGCAATTTTTTAATCAGCACACAGCTGATCAGAGTGGTGAGCCCCACCGCCAGGCTGTAGGGATCGGCACTGGAGAGATGGCTGAGTACCTGCCAGCCGTTATCGGTAAAGGTGCCCTTGGTATGCAACGACAGTCCCAGCAGATTCTGCAGCTGACTGACCACGATGACCACGGCGGCCCCGGCGGTAAAGCCGATCACCACCGAATGGGACACGAAGTTGACCAGTACCCCCAGCCGTGCCGAGGCCAGCACCAGCTGAAAGACCCCCTTCATCAGCGTCAGGGTCAGTGCCAGCGCAATAAACTCCGCCGTTCCCGGGGTGGCCAGGGGACTGACCGAGGTGAACACCACGATGGACATGGCGGCGGTGGGGCCGGAAATCAGGTGCCAGGACGAGCCGAACAGGGCGGCGATGATGGCCGGTATGATGGCGGCATAGAGCCCGTATTCCGGCGGCAAGCCGGCGATCAGGGCATAGGCGACCCCCTGGGGCAGCACGATAATGGCGTTGGTCAGCCCGGCCTGGGCGTCGGCGCGCAGGCTGGCGCCATTGACCAGCGGTGTCCACTGCAGAAACGGCAGCAGCCGAACCCAGATACCCGGCTTGCCCAGGGCTTGGTTTGCCATGCTTGATCTCCCTTTTGTTGTCGTGTGCCTGATTCCGTCGGCCGATGGCGACGCATCACGCCTTGAACCCTTTGCCTGGTTCTATTAAACGAGGGTAACTGGCTGTTGTAGCGCCGTTCGCCTCCGGCTAACGTCACGACAAGGTGCGATGGCGACCCCGGATCGGCGGTAAGGCACAAATAGCCTTCTTATTATATCACCGGTGGCGCCATCCCTCGCCGAAATGAATGTGCCGTTTGGCACCCTTAGCGGCCAGCAGGGAGAAACGTTATGGCCTTTATCTCGTATCATCCGGCGACCGGACGCGAAGCCGAGCGGGTGGCGACGCTGTCTGCCGCCGAACTTGAGCAACGGGTGCAGCAGAGTCATGTGGTGGCGAAGGAGTGGCGACAAAGCAGCTTCGCCGATCGCAGCGCCGTGCTGAACCGGCTGGCGTCCTTGCTCTCGGCCAACCGGGAGCGGCTGGCGCTGACCATGACGCGAGAGATGGGCAAACTGCTCAGTGAAGCCCTGGTTGAGATAGACCGCTGTGCGCTGGAATGTACCTACTTTGCCACCCAGGGGCAGGCGATGCTGCCGCTGGCGCGCAGTATGACGACCTTCGAGCCCATGGGAACCGTGCTGTTGCTGACGTCCTGGCGCTTTCCGCTGTGGCAGGTGTTTCGCATGCTGGCGCCGACCCTGATGGCCGGTAATGTCGTGCTGCTGAAACTGGCCGAGAACCTGCCGCGCTGTGCCCGGGAGATCGAATGGCTGCTGGCCGAGGCCGGCGCCCCCCGGGGGCTGGTGTTCAGCCTGTTGATTGACAAGCTACAGGTGGCCAGCCTGATTGCCGACCCGAGAGTGAAGGCAATGGCGTTCAGCGGCAATCGTCAGGATGCCAGCCAGGTGGCGGCGCTGGCAGGACAGCAACTGAAGCCGATTGTGCTGGAGCTGGATGAAACCGAGCTGCATGTCATTCTGGATGATGCGGATCTGGAACTGGCGGTAGATGCAGCCATGCGTTCACGTTTTCGTAATGCCGGCCAGCTGGGTTATGCGGCACGGGGATTTATCGTGACGCCGGGCATTGCCGATGATTTTGTGGCTCGGCTGTCGGCGCGGCTGAGCGAGCTGCAATGCGGCGACCCGGAGCAGGAGACTGCTACTCTGGGCCCACTGGCCACCGGTTTGCAGCGGGATGAATTGCATCAGCAGGTTACCGCCGCGCTGGCCGCCGGCGCCCGGGCGGTAGTGGGCTGTGAGTTGCCGGCAGGCGAGGGCTGGCATTATCCTGCCTCCTTGCTGGATGAGGTAGCGCCGAAGATGGAAGTGTTTCGGCAACAGCTGAGCGGACCGCTGGCCTGCGTGATCCGGGTGCCGAGTCTGGATGCGATCACCGATCTCTGCCAGGAACTGGGGCCCGACGGCACCGCCAGTATCTGGACCCGGGATCTGGCACGGGGAGAGCAATTGGCGCGGCGATTGTCGTTTGGCCGCTG
Source organism: Oceanisphaera sediminis (assembly GCF_039539745.1). NCBI lineage: Bacteria > Pseudomonadati > Pseudomonadota > Gammaproteobacteria > Aeromonadales > Aeromonadaceae > Oceanisphaera > Oceanisphaera sediminis. The sequence goes on along the minus strand of NZ_BAABDS010000003.1, from coordinate 63,832 downwards.
CCTGATCAACATGGATCCTCATCAGGGCAAGGGTTATCCGTCCGGGTTCAACCCGGCACCGGAAGGGCGATTCAACATCAAGGCCTTCTGTCACCTGAAGACGCTGCTCGTCTCGGTTTGATCCTCTGGTTCCAGCTATTCCCGGTATCTGGCCCTGTCGTTTTTCGACGGGGCTCGCTTATAATTTCGTCATCTATCGCCTAGTGCGCTCGCCAGGAACGGCACTGTCTTCATCGACGGTCACGGCTCGGATGCCCCGATACGCTGCCACCGCCTTGCTGGTGACGGCATCTTTTAGTTGCATCACCTTTTTGGGCCACATCAGATGACAGCACCATACCCGACCCTGGAACAGATGGGGATCACCTCTTTCGACAGCATCAGCCGTTACCGCCTGCGCCGCGAGGCCAGGGCCGACGTGCTCAAGGTGTATTATCACCGGCCGAGCGGCTCCTTTCTGTCACGTAGCAAGAAGTTTACCTTTGCCCGGCCCAGGGCCAATGTGCCGGTCGAGTTTCAGAAAACCGATGCCTGGCATCAGCTGGAAGATACCAGCCCGATATTGCGCCAGGCGCTGGTGGAATTGCATGCCTTGCTGCAGCCGGCCGAGGCGCCAGCCGAAGATAACACCTCGGCGCAGGCGACCAAGCAGCAGTTGCTGGCCGATCTGGAGCATATGGAACGGGTGATGAAGGACAAGCTGGACGAGCTGCGTCGGCAGATAGACGCGTTGAAATAACCGAAAAGGGGCGGCCAGGAGCCGCCCCTTTTCATTGGCAACCATGCCGGCTCAGGAGGCCAGCGCCTGTTGCTGTTTCAGCATCGACTCCGCCATTTTCTTGCCAAACAACTCCATCACCGCCTCTTCATCGCCATTGGCATCACGCAAGGCGCCTACCATAGCTTCCAGGGTCGGCATCGTCTTTTCGATCAACTGCTGTACATACACTTCCGGCGACACCTGGGTAAAGGCCTCGTATTCGGCAAACAGACGGGCGGTGTCATTGTTCAATGCGATGTTCAGCTCGGTCTTCTCTGACATGGTCACTCCTGTGGCTATTCGGCTGGGTATGAATGGCAATCTAGAGAGCCTGACGGCTCCACGTTAGAACCAGCTCATCGGTTAGCCTGGGGCCAGTGGTGCTGGCCTTATCAATGTCGGGTCTCTGGCTCTAGCCGGAGAAGGCTGAGACCATTAGCGTGAGCCTTTGTTAACAGGCTGTAAACTCAGCGTGTCAGCGTGTTTCATCCGTCACGGGGTAGCTATATGTCCATGTCCGAATTTCCAACCTTGACCGCCATGGGTATCGAGAATACCGGTGATATCGCACGATTTACGGTGCGCCATGCAAAGGGTGAAGATGAACTGAAAGTCTATTTTCATCCGGGGCAGGAAGGCAGTCAGCCGGCCAGCCTCAAGTTCGCCTTTTTAGCGGACGATCAGGCGGTGCTGAAGCAGGCACTGAGCGAGCTGAACCGGTTGCAGGGAGAAGCGCCGCCGGCGGATGTCAAGGCAGAGATTGTCGATAACCTGGCCAGCCTGGAGCAGGTGATGCATGCCAAGATGGAGGAAATCCGTCGGCGGCTGGCAGAGTTGTAGCGGCGAGCATCCCGTGGATGCATCGCAGATTCAGATACCGCTATAAAAAAACCACCGGTATGCACCGGTGGTTTTTTTTTTGGCCGAGTCATGACATGGAAGCGTTACATGTAAACGAACTTGGCGATAAAGACGACGCTCAGCACATAGACGCCGATCGAGACCTTGTTGGCCTGACCGGTGGCCAGCTTGAGCACGGCGTAGCTGACAAAGCCTATGGCGATGCCGTTGGCGATGGAGAAGGTCAGCGGCATCATCAGGGCGGTGAGGGCGGCCGGGGCCATCTCTGTGTAGTCGTCCCATTCTATCCTGGCCAGACTGCTCATCATGGCAAAGGCGACGTAGAGCAGGGCGCCGGCGGTGGCGTAGGCCGGTATCATGCCCGCCAGCGGCGCCAGGAACATGGACAGCAGAAAGAGCGCGGCAATGGTGATGGCGGTCAGGCCGGTGCGACCGCCGGCGGCGACGCCGGCGGCGCTTTCTACGTAACTGGTCACCGGCGGGCAACCGACGAAAGTACCGATGACCGAAGAGGCGCTGTCGGCCTTCAGGGACTTTTTCAGTCCTTCAATCGAGCCGTCCGGACGACGCAGGTGAGCCCGTTCGGCCACGCCCATCAGGGTGCCGGCGGTATCGAACATGTTGACGAACAAAAACGACAGGATCACGGTGATCATGCCCACATCCAGCGCGCCCATGATATCCAGTTTCATGAAGGTCGGCGCTATGCTGGGCGGCATGGCGAACACGCCGTTATATTCCACGATTCCCATCGAGAGCCCGATGAGGGTCACGCCGATTACACCGATCAAGACGGCGCCGAAAATTCTGCGATGGGCCAGAACGGCGATGGTCAGGAAGCAGACGGCGGCCAGCCAGGCACTGGGTTGGGTAAAGTCGCCCAGGGTGACCATGGTGGCCTGGCTGGGCACCACTATGCCGGCGGTCTTGAGGCCAATCAGACCCAGAAACAGGCCGACGCCGGCGGTCATGGCATAGCGTAAAGACTCGGGAATGGCGTCGAGCACCCATTCACGAATCTTCCAGAAACTCATGGCGGTAAAAATCACGCCGGACCAGAACACGGCGCCGAGCGCTATCTCCCAGCTGTAACCCATTTCGCCGACCACGGTGAAGGCGAAAAAGGCATTCAGGCCCATACCCGGCGCCAGGCCGACCGGCCAGTTGGCGTACAGACCCATGAAAAGAGTGGCGATGGCGGCACCGATGCAGGTAGCAACGAAGACGGCGCCGGCATCCATACCCGAGGCGGCCATGATATTGGGGTTAACAAAGATGATGTAAGCCATGGTGATAAAAGTTGTCAGGCCGGCAACCAGTTCGGTTTTGACCGAGGTGCCGTGGGCACTTAACTTAAACCATTTGTCCAGCACCCCCCCGGAAGCGGGAGTGGCGTGCGGGGTTGACTCATGTTTGGTGTTTTCCATGACCGGAAATCCTCGAATAGATGGGGTGGCAGACTGTCAATGCCGGCGATGTTTCATCGGCCGGCATTGACAGGGGCTGTCTCTACCCGTTAGCTGCCTCTGTAGGTAGAGTAGCTATAAGGTGAGATCAGCAGGGGTACGTGGTAGTGCTCTTGGCCGGCGGCGATGCCGAAGCGGATAACCACGTCATCCAGGAAGGCGGGCTCGAGCAGCTCAACGCCTGAAGCTCTCAGATAAGTGCCGGTATGGAATACCAGCTGGTATTTACCGGGTACATAATCTTCGCCTTCCAGTACCGGTGCGTCGGTACGGCCATCGCTGTTGGTGTACACGGTGTTGATCAGCGTGGTGTGCTCACCTTCAACCCGATACAGTTCGATTTTGATGTCGGAACCGGGCAGGCCTTTGGAGGCGTCGAGGACGTGTGTGGTTAATCTTCCCATGGTTTCGTTACCTTGCGCGTAGTAGCGTCTTCATTGATTCAAGGTACTGCCTTCGCATTTTCCCTGCCGGTTGGCGTAGGAAGGGTACGGCGACAGAAGTAATTTTACATCAAGATAATACTCGAGGTCCACATTTAGTTAACATTGGCGTGCAATATGTTTACAATTGCCGGCACCACTGTGATCTTCATTATCCTGACAAGACAGGATTGTCTTTGCTTTGGTGGTTCAAAGCAAGATTTCCCGCGAGAGCGGATACAAAAATCAAACCTGTTATTTACATATATTGGTTCTATTGTATACAATAAAATCATTACCATGACTGGCCAGCCCTCTGCAAATTCTTGTCTCGGCTGGTGTCTCAACCTGCGTTTCAAGGAGTTTTTCCGATGAGCCAAAACAACGACTATCCTCGCGATCTCGTCGGGTATGGTGCCAACCCGCCTCACCCCAAGTGGCCGAACAAGGCCCGTATCGCCATCAACTTTGTACTGAACTACGAAGAAGGCGGTGAGCGCAACGTATTGCATGGCGATGGCGAATCCGAAGCCTTCCTGTCCGAAATGCCGACTGCCGTCGCCTTCCCCGATGCGCGTCACATGAGCATGGAGTCCATCTACGAGTATGGCAGCCGTGCCGGTGTATGGCGCCTGCTGCGTCTGTTCAAGCGTTACGACATTCCCATGACCATCTTTGCCGTGGCCACCGCCATCGAGCGTTATCCCGAGGTAGCCCAGGCGTTCATGGATGAAGGTCACGAGATCTGCTCTCACGCCTACAAGTGGATCTCTTACCAGTTCAAAGACGAAGAAGAAGAGCGCGAGCACTATCATAAAGCGATGGAAATCTTCGAGCGTGTCTGTGGTCAGCGCCCACAAGGCTGGTATACCGGCCGCGACAGCCCCAATACCCGCAAGATTGTGATGGAAGACGAAGGCATCCTGTACGACTCCGATTCCTACGCCGACGATCTGCCTTATTGGGTAGACAACAACGGCAAGGGCCACCTGGTGGTGCCGTATGTGATGGATACCAACGACATGCGCTTTGGCCTGAATGGCTATAACAACGGCGAAGAATTCTACCAGTACCTGAAAGACGCCTTCGACGTGTTGTATGAAGAGGGTGCCGAAGCGCCGAAAATGCTGTCTATCGGCATGCACTGTCGCATTCTGGGTCGTCCCGGCCGGATGGCAGGCCTGGAGCGCTTCATCAAGTACGCTCGTAGCCACGACCAGGTGTGGTTTACCCGCCGTATCGACATTGCCAAGCACTGGCACGAGCATCACCCCTATAAAGGAAACAAGTAATGAGCCGTTTTACTACCTGTACTCCTAGCTCCATGAGCCGCGACGAGTTCGTGGCCGCGTTCGCCGACATCTACGAGCACTCTCCCTGGGTGGCCGAGCAGACCTTCGATCAGGGCCTGACTGCGGAAGATGACAACATCGAGCAACTGCACGGCCGCATGGCGGCAGTGATGAGCAACGCCGACAAGAAAGCACAGCTCGACCTGATCAACGCTCACCCGGATTTGGCCGGCAAGGCTGCCCAGCGCGGCGAGCTGACCGAAGCCTCTACCAGCGAGCAGGCCGGCGCCGGCATCAGCGAGTGCAACGCCGAAGAATTCGAGCGCTTCACTTTCCTGAACAACGCCTACAAGGAAAAGTTCCAGTTTCCGTTCATCATGGCGGTAAGAGGCTCTAACCGGCACCAGATCCTGGCGGCATTCGAAGAGCGTATTCACAACGACTACGACACCGAATTTGCTCGTGCGGTCAAAGAAATCAACAAGATTGCCGAGTTTCGACTGAGCGCTATGTAATCTAGAAGAGAGGCGGGGTGTCAGTCACCCCGTTTTTTTATTCGTTTTCGGAGACAGAAATGATCAAGACTCTCAAGATAGAGCCGCTGACCAAAGAAGCGTTCGCCCCCTTTGGCGACGTTATCGAGTCTGAAGGCCGTGACTACTTCATGATCAACAACGGTTCTACCCGTCGTTATCACAAGCTGGGTGATGTGCAGCTGGATGAAGAAGGCCAGGGCATTATCAATATTTTTCGGGCCAAGACTCTGGAATATCCGCTGCAGGTGAAAATGCTGGAGCGTCACCCGTTCGGTTCCCAGTCTTTCATTCCGCTGTTTGGCCACGAGTTTCTGCTGGTGGTTGCGCCCGTTGGCGATGGCAGCCTGAACATAGACCCCAGCACGGTGCGCGCCTTCCGCGCAAGCGCTCGTCAGGGCGTAAACTATCATAGTGGCGTCTGGCACCATCCGATCATGGCGCTGCGCGATGACGACGAGTTCCTGGTGGTTGACCGCAGTGGTCCCGGTAACAACTGTGACGAATTCTTCTTCGATGAGTCCATTCAGCTCACCGTTGAACTCGACTAAGTTGTGCCCTTTTCCTCTTGCCGCCCGGCAAGAGGAAATTCTCCGTTAGTTCACGCCTTACCCCCTGTCTCTTAGTCACAAGTCTGTCAGTTCATAAGATATGCTCAGAGGCAACTGGGTAGCCTCTTCCGACACGCTAAACTTCATCCCTGCGACGCTCAGCACATGACGTCCGACCGCCAAGGATGGCGGGAGTGTCAGAGCATTGCAGGAGCCTTTGTTGACCTGTCATGTGATGATCGGCTGAGTCTATCCCAGCTGTCTCTTTTCGGGCTCAGAGTGGTCGGTGTGCACCGCTGACAGGCCACTCCGCTGCCGACGGGAGGGCAAAGGGTGTCTGCTCAACCGACCATCCGCGCCAGGGATGGCGCGGTTTGAGCCCCCAGGGAGGGGTTTACGGCGTGTCGGCTGAGCAGTGCGCTTTGCCTGATGGCCTCATTAAGTTCAACAAAAACTTGTGACTATGAGACAGCCTCACACCTCACAGCTCACGACTTGTACGGATCCTCGCCGTTGAATTCCTGGGTGAAAATGTCCCAGACCACCAGAAACAGTGCCGCGACCAGCGGGCCTATCACAAAGCCATTGATGCCCATCAGACTCAGCCCGCCGAGAGTGGAAAACAGCACCAGATAATCGGGCAGCTTGGTGTCACGGCCGACCAGCAAGGGGCGCAGTACATTATCGGCCAGGCCAATCACCAGGGCGCCAAAGCCGACCAGCACCGAGCCGGCAATCCAGTCGCCGCTGGCATAGAGGTATAACGCCACCGGCAGCCATACCAGACCGGCTCCCACCGCCGGAATCAACGACAGAAAGGCCATCACCACCCCCCACAGCAGCGGGCCGGGAATGGACAGCGCCCAGAAGATAAAGCCCCCCAGGGCGCCCTGTACCATGGCGACCAGAATGTTGCCCTTGACCGTGGCCCGGGTAACTTCGGAGAACTTGCTGAACAAGCGGCGTTCACGGGCATCACCCAGCGGCAGCGCCTTGACCAGTACCTCGATAAGATGGTGGCCATCGCGCAGCAGAAAGAAGCTCAGGTAGAGCATCAGCGCCACGTTCATCAGGAAGGTGAAGGTACTCTGACCGGCACCAAGCGCCTTCTCTGCCATCAGTTTACTGGTGGCGACGGCACCTTCGGACAGCTTCTGGCGAATGCTGTCGACATCGATACCCAGCCGTTCGAACAGCTCGGGCACCAGCGGAAAGGCGTGGCGCATCTGCTCCAGCCAGCCGGCCGGGTTTATCTCGCCGGTGTCGATGCGCTGATACAATGCCAGTCCTTCCTGAATGAAAGAGGTGGCGATCAGCAGTACTGGCAGCACCACTATGACCATACAGATCAGCAGGGTCAGCAGGGCGGCGCGATTGGGCTTGTGACCAATCAGGCGCAGAATGCGCTCCTGCAGCGGAGAGAAGATGACGCCGATGGCGCAGGCCCAGAAAATGGCGCCCCAGAAGGGCTTGAGCACCAGCCCGAACAGCAGGCTGACCAGCAGCAGCATAAACAGAAAAGAGCGTTGTTCGAGTTTTTCACGCATGGGTAGGTGATTCCTGATAAGACACTGAGCCCATGGTAAAGAAGGGCGGGAGTCTAAGCTACCTATTCATCTGCAAGTCATTCGCAAGTGAGTGGCGCCTCTATAAACGCGTTGCGCCAGTCGGGACTTTCATCCTGACTGGCGCACGTTAACGTTACTCTCCTGTTTGCCGAGTGAGCGGCAGATCAGCTGGTGCGATAGCGACCCACCAGTTGCTGCAGGCTGTTGGCCAGCTCGCCAACCTGGCGGCTGGTCTGGCTGGCGGCGCGGGAGCCGGCGTTGGTCTGCTCGGCAATGGCCACAATCTGATGCACGTTGACGTTGATGCTTTCCGACACCTGGGTCTGTTCTTCGGCGGCGCTGGCAATCTGCTCGTTCATGCAGTTGATGGTGTTGACCGCGGTGCCGATATCGACCAGCGCATCGTCGATGCGACGGGCCTCGGTCACCGTGTGGCTGCTGCGATCACGAATGCTTTCGATAGCCTGTACCGCTTCCTTGGAACCCTGTTGCAACCGATTGATCATGTTGTGAATCTCTTCGGTGCTGCTCTGGGTGCGTCCGGCCAGGGTGCGCACCTCGTCGGCCACCACCGCGAAGCCACGGCCCTGCTCGCCGGCCCGGGCCGCCTCGATGGCGGCGTTGAGTGCCAGCAGATTGGTCTGTTCGGCAATGCCGCGGATCACGTCGAGTACCGAGCCAATCTGCTCCGACTCCAGCCCCAGTCGTTGAATGATCTCCACGCCGCTGGCTACCTGGCTTTCCAGCCCGTCGATGACGGTGATGGCGCCCTGCAGCAGCTGCTGGGCTCCCGAGACCTGATGTTCTGCCTGGCGGGCCGCATCGGCGGCCTGGGCGGCACTGGCCGCGACTTCCTGCGCGGTGGCCGACATCTGGTTCATGGCGGTGGCCAGTTGATCACTTTCGTGATGCTGGCGGCTGATGCCGGTTTCGGTTTCGTCCATAAAGCGCTGCAGCTCGGCACTGGCTTCCTGCAGGGTATCGGCCGACTGGCGGGTGCTTTGCACCAGGGTGCTGATCTGGCCGGCAAAGTGGTTGAACGAGCGGGCCAGCACGCCCAGCTCATGGCCATGACCGGTATCGAGCCGGCGGGTCAGATCGCCTTCACCCCGGGCAATGTCTTCCATGGTGGACACCGCCTGACGGATGGGGGCGTGAATGCTGCGCGCCATCACCAGACCGGCGGCGGCAATCAGCGCCAGCAGCAGGGCGGCAGACAGGGCGGAGTTAATCAGGCCCTGACGTACCGACGCGGAGAGTTCCTGCTCCAGCCCGGCCACGGTGGCCTGCAGATCATCGATGTAGAAGCCGGTGCCCAGCAGCCAGTCGCTACCCGGAATCGGGGTAATGTTGGCCAGTTTGGGTGCGCCCTCGGTCGAATCCGGTCTCGGCCAGCGGTATTCGACGTAGCCGCCGCCCTGGCGACCCAGGGCTACGTATTCCTGCACCAGATGGCGTCCGTCCGGGCTGGTGGAGTTGAGATAGTTGTTACCTTCCCGCGCCGGATTATCGGCACTGACTACCTGTACCCCGTCGCCGTTGTAAACAAAGAAGTAGCCGCTGCCGTCATCGAAGCGCAGCCGGCGCAGCTGGGCCTTGGCGGCGTCGATCCTGCCTTGTTGCAGCAGGGGACTAATGCCACTTACCGCCAGTTCCATGTAATTGGCCAGCTGTTGCTTGCGGGCATCGAACAAAGAGCGATGCAGGCTTTCACCGCTCAACTCCTTGAGCCGCAGCGACTGGTTTACATTCACCCAGGTGCTGACGGCGGCGAGTAGCGTCAGGGGCAGCAGTGCCAGCAGCAGTATTTTTTGCCTGATGGAAAGTCGGTTCATCCTTGATCTCACTGTGTTATCAGTTGTTCACAATCTTGTATCATTTTGCCTTCCATTTGTCATTGAAACTAGTATCGCAAGCTGCAATTTAAGACAATAAAGTGCGCCATTTCGAGCGATGCCAGCGGCAGCGTCGGGCGCAGCGTGGGCGGCTTGTCTTTTCAAGCGATGACCGGCCCCGTTATGATGCGGACATGACTTTATTCATCGAGCACCACATGCGTTCAACCATTCTCGCCGGTCCCATGCTGCGCCGGACCAGTTGCGAACGGCTGGTATTCTGGCTGGCCAGCCGAACCCCACTGCAATTTCGCTTGTTGCTGCCGGAGCGCAGCCCACTGGTATTCAGCGGAGACCGGCAGCGGGAAGTGCAGGTAGGAGAGCGCTGCTTTATTCAGTTACTGGATCTCGAACTCGATACACCGCTGCCGGCCGATACCCTGGTGGCCTACGATCTGCAGTGGCGTGCGTCGGAGCAGGATGAGTGGCACGGCATGGCCGACTGGGCGCCGGATCTGTGCTACCCGGGCGAGCCGCTGCCGCAGTTGGTGATCCGCAGCCGACTGGAAGAAATATTGCACGGCTCCTGTCGCAAGCCTCATCACGCCGCAGACGACGGGCTGGTGGCAGCCGATAGCTGGCTGCAACAATGTCACCAGCAGCCGCTCAAGCGCCCGGCGGTCTTGATGCTGAGCGGCGATCAGATTTATGCGGACGATGTGGCCGGCCCCGTGCTGACCGCCATTCATCAGTTGATTGAAGAGCTGGGCCTGTATCCGGAAACCCTGGAGGGCGCCCTGGTTGCCAATAGTGAAGAGCTGTTTGCCAGCCCGCTCAACTACTACCGCCGCAGCGAACTGCTGCCCAGTAATCAAGGCAACCGGACGCTGCAGCAGCGTTTCTTCGAAGGGGCGCGCAAGCCCATCTTTACCACCAGCAGTGCCGACAACCACCTGATTACCCTGGCCGAGGTACTGGCCATGTATCTGCTGGTCTGGTCGCCGGAGCCCTGGCGTGGGCTGTCGGACTATCAGCCGGAGCTGAGCCCGGAGCGACAGCATCAATACCAGACCGAGCGCACGCGACTGGCGGCCTTCGTTGAAGGGCTACCCGCGGTACGGCGGCTGCTGGCACATCTGCCGACCCTGATGATCTTCGATGATCATGATGTCACCGACGACTGGAATCTGACCGCCGCCTGGGAAGAAAGCGCCTATGGTCATCCTTTCTCGCGCCGAATCATCGGCAATGCGTTGGTGGGCTATTCGATCTGTCAGGGCTGGGGTAACGATCCGGACGCCTTCAAGGGAGAGCCGCTGGCGTTGCTCGACGCCTGGAGTAGAAAGCCGGAAGCACAGCAGCAGGATCGACTGATCGATCACCTGCTGAAATTCGAACGCTGGCACTATCACCTGCCGACCAGCCCCAAGCTGCTGGTGCTGGATACCCGCACCCGCCGCTGGCGTGCCGAGTCCAATTTCGATCGCCCTTCGGGGCTGATGGACTGGGAAGCATTGACCGAGCTGCAGGGGGAGTTGCTGCACCATGACGCCGTGGTGATCGTGTCACCGACCCCGGTGTTCGGGGTCAAGCTTATCGAGGTGATCCAGAAGATCTTCACCTGGTTCGGCAAGCCGTTGCTGGTGGATGCGGAAAACTGGATGGCTCACAAGGGCACCGCCAACGTGATCCTCAACATCTTCCGTCATGCCCGCACCCCGGCCAATTACGTGATCCTGTCGGGAGACGTGCATTACTCCTTCATGTACGACATCAAGTTGCGGCATCGGGGCGGGGAGCCGCATATCTGGCAAATCACCAGCAGCGGCATCAAGAACGAGTTTCCGGCCCGGCTGCTGGATGTACTGGACCGACTCAACCGCTGGCTCTATTCTCCCCGCTCGCCGCTGAATTGGTTTACCCGCCGGCGGCGGCTGGAGATTACCCCGCATCCGCCGGTATCGGCGTCAAAAGGCGAGCGATTGCTGAACCGTTCCGGCATTGGCTATGTGCGCTTCAACGACGCCGGCGAGCCGGTATTGGTGCAGCAGATCACCAATGAGGGCGCGGTGGATTTTGTCGCCGACAAGGCGGCCGAACCGGCAGCGGCCCTGAATCGGGAAGGACGCTGAGCGTTCGGCAGGCGCTTACTCTTCGGGCAGCCCTAATGGCTGGCCATGGCTGAATTCCACGTAGTTACCGTTGTGATCCTTCACGCCGCAGTAATAGCCTACCGGCCAGGGCTCGTCTCTGGGTGGCCAGATCAGGCACCCGGCGGCGTCGGCCCGGCGGGCAATCTCGTCCACCGCCGCCCGACTGGGCAGGGCGAAGCCGAAATGGCGGTAATCGTGCTCGGACAGTTGCAGATCCTCACCGCCGTTCATCAACACGAAGATGAATTCCCGCTCGCGGCCGGGCTCGGCGAGCCAGACGATGGTTTGCGGTGGCTTGTCGCGTCTGTGAGTCTCGACCATGCCGCAGAAGTCGCGGTAGAAATGGATGCAGGCCTCTATGTCCTGCACATGCAGGGCGATGTGGGTGAGGCGGGGGTAGTGAATGTGCGCCATGGGCTGTGCTCCTCGAGTTGATCTCATACCAAAGGGATTAAATAACTGATCTATTTGGTTGCTCTGCAAAGATCGGACAAAGGCCCCGCTCCGCCGACACGCCGTGAATACCTCCATGTAGGCTCCGCCGCGCCATCCTTGGCGCGGAGGGTCGGCGGAGCAGATCCCTTTATCCTCTCTGATGCCAAGGAGTTGCCTGTTAGCGTCGCCTACAGGCAACTCGGTGCTCGAGAAGAGGCAACAGAGATCGACTGCCACGACCATGAAATGCCATGGACGGCATTTCCTGAGCCCTCAGGGATGAGTTTATGGCGTGTCGTGGGAGGCGGCTGCGTTGCCTCTGAGCTCGGGTTTAAAAAATGATCAGATCTTTATTCAAATTGGTATCTCTCGGTGCTGAGTATGGTGGCGAGCCGGGTGTTGTGCCACGGCGGTTCAACATGAAAAAGGGCAGAAGCTTGCGCTTCTGCCCTTTCACATCAGGTGTTCAGCCACGGCCTCAGTCGGCCGGTACCGATATCACGGCTGCTTGCTCCACCGTTTGCTCTTGTTGCTCACTTACGGTTTCCTGGCCATTTATCCAGCGGAAGAAACCGTACAGCATGATGAAGATCACCACCATCAGCGGCAGCGAGGTGACGATGGCCAGTGTTTGCACCGTGCTGAGCGGTGCGTCGATAAACATCATGGCCAGGGGGACTGCGGCCAGGATCAGACACCAGAACAGACGCAACGAGGTGGGCGGGTTGGCATTTTCATCCAGCTGGTTTGCCGCCGTTGCCGCCAGGGTAAAGGAGGCGGAATCGAGCGTGGTGGCCAGAAACAGGACAGACATCACCGCAAACATCACAATAAACAGCGAGCTGAACGGCAATGTCTTCATGACCGCCACCACGGTGGCGGAGCCGCCGGCGGTGTTGAGTGACTCGGTCAGGTTGATCAGTTCATTGAGGTGCGCGCTCATGCTGAAGCTGCCCAGCACACCAAAGAAGATGAAACAGCCGGCACTGCCACCCAGCACCATGCTGGCGATCACTTCTCTCAGGGTACGACCGGCAGACACCTTGGTGACAAACAGCGCCATAAAGGGCACATAGGTCATCCAGTACGCCCAGTAGAATACGGTCCAGGAGGTCGGGAAGGAGCCGCCTTCTACCGGATCGGTCCACAGACTCATGCGAATAAAGTTCTGCAGCATCAGGCCATAACCATTGACCGTTTGATCGATGATAAAGGTGGTGGGGCCAATCAGCAGAATCGACACCACAAACAGGATGGCCAGCTTGGTGTTCATGTCGCTCAGCTTGGCCATGCCCTTTTCGATACCGACATAGGAGCTGATGGTAAACAGGGCGGTGATAAACAGCATCAGCCCCACGTTCATGGCGAAACTGCTTTCGGTGCCCAGCAGAGAGGCGATGCCCTCGGTCACCATGGGGACGCTCAGACCCAGGGTAATACCCATGGCCCCGACGCAACTGAAGATAAAGATGGTATCTATGGTTCTACCCACGGCCGCATTATAGAAACGGCCCATGATGCTTTCGCACACCGCGCTCAGTTTGAGCTTGGGATTCTTGCGAACATGGAAGGAGTAGGCCACGGGCAGCGAGGCGAGACAGTACAGCGACCAGGCCGAAATACCCCAGTGGAACATGTTGTAACCGGTGGCCCACTCGGCCGCCTGAGACGAGTAGGGCTCGATACCGTAAGGGGGATCCATGTAATAGTAGCCCCATTCCAGAAAGGCCCAGTACACGGTGGCCGAGCCCAGTCCGGCACAGATCATCATCGACAGATAGGTGAAAAAACCGTACTGGGGCTTGCTGTCACCCAGGCGAATGGCGCCATGCTTGCTAAGGGCAATCCAGGCCAGAACAATCACGCTGAAAAAGCCGAACAGCAGATAAAGCGAGCCGAAGTGGTCGGTAATCATGCTGAACAACTGCTTGGCAATGGCATTGCCCTGTTCGGGATAGATCGACAGCCCGGCCACGATAAAAAGAATCGTGGAGAGGCTGATCAGCATCAAGGGCTTATCTATGTTTCTCTTTTCGTGTTTCATAACTAATGATTCCATCCATATTGACATGTTTATGCTTTGTAACGCTCGATGATGTCTTCATTGAGCTCTACCCCTAAGCCCGGTTGATTCGGAACAGGGACATAACCGTTTTCAAACGGCAAACCATTCGCCACCAAAGCGGTGGACAGGGGGCTTTGACTCTGTGAGTACTCCATCAGGGTGCCGTGTTCACTGGCCGCGAGAAAATGCACCGATGCGGCCAGCAGAATGCCGGTGCTGAAGCCGTGAGGCACCAGCTGAACGCCGTGCATCTGGGCCAGGTCATAGATCTTTTTCATCTCGGTGATGCCACCGCAGCGGGTGATATCCGGTTGAACGATGTCTACCCGGGAATGCTCGAGAAAGTGTTTGAACTCGTAACGGGTGGTCAGCGACTCGCCGCCGGCGATTTTGGCCCGTACCTTGCCGGCCAGCTTGCTGTAACCGGCCAGATCATCGGCCAGTACCGGTTCTTCTATCCAGTTGAGATTGAAGGGCTCCAGTCTCTCGGCCATGTAGGCGGAATGTCCTGCGGTGCGCCACTTCGAGGCCAGGTCGATCTGCACCTCGATATGCTCGCCGACGGCTTCGCGCACCTGCTTCACTATCTGATAATCCGTTTCCGGATCATCGCCAAACACGCCACCGCCGAACTTGATGCTGGTAAAACCCTGCTGCACCAGACGGGCGGCAATGGCGCGGTTTTCTTCCGGCCGAGGTGCGGGAATGAAGGTGCCGTATGCCTTGATACGGTCGCGATACTTGCCACCGAGCAGGGTATGCAGGGGCACGCCATAAAACTGGCCGGCGATGTCCCACAGGGCAATATCGATGGCGCTGATGGCATGAATACCGGCGCCGCGGCGTCCGAAGTAGTTCGATGCCCAGTACATCTTGTTCCACAGCCGCTCTATTTCCAGCGGGCTTTCACCGATCAGCAGTGACTTGAGGCCGTGGCAATACAGATTGGACTGGGGCGTTTCGATACAGGCTCTGACCACCTCGGGCGAGCTGTCGGCTTCGCCGATGCCGATCAGGCCGGTGTCGGTATGCACGCGGACGATGACCGCATCTTCACCCCACTCGCATTCCTGATCCGGCGCGGGCACCCGCAGGCAGATCACTTCAATATCGGTAATTTTCATGAGTTTCTCTTTATACCGGTTGAGAATGGATCAGCGTTTCCAGGCGCTGGTCTTTCTGATACAGCGAGCAAAAGGCAAAACCGACCTCTTCGATGGCGGTCTGCTCCCCCTGAATCACCTGATTCAGGCAGCTCAGCACCTCGGTGGCCGCCTGCTCGACACTCTGGGTGGCAGACATGATGCCGCTGACATCCACGTCGATATCTTCGGTGATCAGTGACGCATTGCCGCTGACGCGAATGACCGGCACTATCGGGTTGTTAAAGCCGGCGCCGCCGGTGGTCCACAGGATCACCTGGGCGCCCAGCGCGGCAAAGTGCATGCCGGCCGCGCCACACAGATGGGTGGTTTCGGAAAGGTACATGCCCGGTGCGCCCGGTTTTTCGATGCCGGTGGGCGTGATTTGCAGTACATCCTGAATCGGGCGGGTACCGGTCTTGTGCAGTGCGCCCAGGGCCTTTTCTTCCAGCGTGGTCAGGCCGCCGACGCTGTTGCCGATGCTCATGGTTTCTACATCGGTACCCGGCACATGCCAGCGGCGCTCTTCCTCGAAGATCAGGCGTTCTATCTTGTCGGCCACGGTGTCGCTGACCGCGCGCCGACGCAGTATGTCTTCGCAGCCGATAAGCTCGATAAGCTCGCCGGCCACACAGCTGGCGCCCATGTCCACCAGGGTGTCGACCGCCTTGCCCACGGCGGGGTTGGAGGCAATGCCGGAGCTGGTGTCCGAGCCGCCACATTTCACCCCGACCAGCAGCTCGCTGATCGATACGGGTTCAACCGGTACTTCCTTTGCCAGCGCCACCAGCTCCCGGGCCAGGGCGATTCCCTGGCGAATGGTTTGCCGGGTGCCGTTGCTCTTGATCACCGGCAGACTGCGAGCCGGCTTGCCGGCCTGTTCTACCGGTGTGGTCAGAATGCTCGGGTCTATGCTGCCGCAGCCCATGTTGAGCACCAGCACGCCCGCCACATTGGGGTTGAGTGCGGCGCCGATCATCACGTTGACCAGCTCCTCATTACCGCCATACATGCAGGTGTAGTGGTTGGTGACGATGACGCACTCGCTCACGGTCTGACGAATGGCCTGAGCGATGCCCTCGGCACACTCGTCGATAACCAGAATCAGTATGTGGTTGCGAATGCCTACTTGCCCGTTCGGGCGTCGATATCCCCGGAATGTTTGCATCATGGGGTCTCTATCCGCATCTGTTGGATAATTTGTTCGATAATGTTTTGCGGAATATCGACCCGGCTGCTGCGTACATTCTGAACATGCACCAGGTCGCCGACCGGGATGGGTTTCACGGCGATGCCGACCGAATACTCCGCTTTCTGAATGGCCTGCTGTGGCGCGATGGCCGTGAGCGCTATCTTGTTGCCAAAGGGAATGGCCTGCAGCGCCTTGAATTGACCAACAGACTGATTTTTATCATCAATTACCTCCACTACCTGATGCTTGTCGGCATCACTCAGCAGTGTGGCAACATTGTCCTGCTGGGCCAAGCGAATGGCTTTGACTGTCATCTTCACCTCTCCCTGCTATTGATTGTCCTACAATCGGCGGAGGGGATTGTAGGACAATCAATAAGCGAGGAACACCGAAAATTTCACCTGTTCTGGTCGGAGTTGTTTGATTGTCGAACAGTCTGCCGGTGTATTTGGGGCGCTTTTGTGGCCGCAGATGCGTTACAATGCGATGGCATGACTCACCGTAGCGGTTGATAAATAATGAAAAAAATCATCAAAAGTAGCCTGGAAGAGCAAGCCGCCGGGTACCTGCGCGAGCTGATCCTGAGCGGACATTACCGCATGGGAGAAAAACTGGTGGAAAGTGCGCTGGCCAGGGAGCTGGAACTGTCCCGCAGTACCGTGCGCATGGCCCTCAACAACCTGGCGCATGAGGGCATAGTGGTGCAAAAACCCTATGTCGGATGGCAGGTGATCGAGCTGGACGAGCACGATTTATGGGAGATCTTTCACCTCAGGGTCGCCCTGGAAACCCGCTCCGCCTGGCTGGCGGCCGAGCGCCTTACCGATGAGGGACGGCGGCGACTGCAGGGCATGATGGACGCGTTTCTGCAAAAGGCGGCCGAGCCGAATGTCAGCAGTCAGGAAATGAGCAAACAGGAGCTGAACCTGCACAGCCTGATTGTGGAGCTGAGTGGCAACGGCCGACTGTATAGCATCTACCAGAACGTGGCTAACCAGATGCTGATTTACTTCAACATCGACTTGGTCAGCTATCAGCCGCAGGAGATTGCCAGCAGCCATCAGCCGCTGGTGGATGCCATTTGTGCCGGGGATGCCGAGCTGGCCGTCAGGCTGGCGGGAGAAAATATCACCACCTTCACCGAGATCGGCGCCCGGTTCAAGGCGCATGCCCTGTCGGGCCACAAGGCCGACACGGTTGACCAATCCATGCCTGAATTGACCGAAGAAGGGAAGTGAATGCCTGCCGGCAGGACACTCTGCCGGGTGGCTGATAGAATGAGCGGCTTACTCAACAGCAACGACAAGGCAGCATGAGCAACCTTACCGGAACCCTGATCAAGATGCCGGGGCAACTGGCTTCTCCCGTGACCTACCAGCTGGCGCTGGGCGAACATCGCGTCGATCTCAACCCCCTGCTGGGGCAGGTGCTGACCCTGACTCACACCGGCAACATCTACTGCAATGCCTGCGGCCGCAAAACCAGCAAGAGTTATTCCCAGGGGCACTGCTTTCCCTGCATGAAGAAGCTGGCCCGCTGCGACATGTGCGTGATGAAGCCGGAGACCTGCCACTATTTTGAAGGCACCTGCCGCGAGCCCGAATGGGGCGACAGTCACTGCATGGTGGAGCATATCGTCTATCTGGCAAACACCTCGGGCCTGAAGGTGGGCATTACCCGCCATAGCCAGGTGCCGACCCGCTGGATTGATCAGGGCGCAACCCAGGCGCTGCCCATTCTGCGGGTGGCGACCCGTCAGCTCTCCGGTCTGGTGGAAGTGGCGCTGGCCGAAATGGTGGCAGACAAGACCAACTGGCGCGCCATGCTCAAGGGCGGCGAAGCCGATATGGATCTTAAAGCCGAAGCTGCGCGGTTACTGCCGGAAATTCAGGACAAGATCGGCGATCTGCTGCTGAAATATGGTGAAGACGCGGTAACCGTGCTTAACGAAGAGATAGTGGAGCTGAGCTATCCGGTGCTGGAATACCCGACCAAAATCGCCAGCCACAACTTCGACAAGAACCCGGTGGTCTCGGGCACCCTGCTCGGCATCAAGGGCCAGTATCTGATGCTAGACACCGGGGTGATTAACCTGCGCAAATTCACCGGCTACGAAGTCACGCTGGGCTGAGGCTTGCCGGTCAGCGGCAATCCTTGGTCGGGTAATTTAAAATCTGACAGCAAAAAGCCGGTCTCGCTGACCGGCTTTTTTATTGCGCGACCGCAGCTGGCCCGGCTTCATGTTGAATATGGTCAAACTAAGCATTTAAGCACCGTTATTTTTCAAACATTTCATCTTGTTCACACTGTTCCGACTATTAGCTCACACCACATTTGTATCGAGAGTTTGAGGGAGTGCCAAGATGAATACCAATGAATTAGCCGCACACTGGATGCCGTTTACCCCCAACAAGGGCTTCAAAGCCAAGCCGCGCATGCTTACCGGCGCCAAGGGAATGTACTGGACCACGGACGATCAGCGTCAGGTGCTGGATATGACCGCCGGCCTCTGGTGCTGTAACGCCGGTCATGGCCACCCGCATATTGCCGAAGCCATCGCCCGTCAGGCCAGAACGCTGGACTATGCCCCCTGTTTCGGCTTTGGCCATCCATTGTCATTTGAATTATCGGAGCGGCTGGCACAGCTGGCACCGGGTAACCTCAACAAGGTTTTTTATACCAACTCCGGCTCCGAGTCGGTAGAAACCGCCCTGAAAATGGCGCTCGCCTACCATCATGCGCAGGGTAATGGCGGCAAGCAGCTGTTTATCGGCCGGGAACGCGGCTACCACGGCGTTAATTTCGGCGGTATCTCGGTGGGTGGACTGACCAATAACCATAAGGCCTTTGGCCAGTGGATCCCCAATGATCACCTGACGCATACCCAGGATCTGGAGCTCAACGCCTTCTCCCGCGGTTTGCCGCTGCACGGTGGTATCGACAAGGCCAATGAGCTGGAAAAGCTGATCAAACTTCACGATGCCAGCCGCATTGCCGCCGTGATCATCGAGCCCATTACCGGTGCCGGCGGCGTGCTGCCACCCCCGGTCGGCTATCTGAAACGCATTCGTGAAATCTGCGATCAGCACGGCATTCTGCTGATTTTCGACGAGGTGATCTGCGGTTTTGGTCGCACCGGCGATGTCTTTGCCAGCCAGACCTTTGACGTGGTACCCGACATCATGACCACCGCCAAGGGCCTGACCAATGGCGCCGCCCCCATGGGTGCGGTACTGGCCGGGGATCATATCTACGATGCGGTAGTCGAGCACGGCGGTCACGGGGTTGAATTCTTCCACGGCTATACCTATTCCGCCCATCCGCTGGCCTGTGCCGCCGCCATGGCAACCCTGGATGTGTACGAGCAGGAATCGCTGTTCCACCGTGGCGCCGCCGACGGCGATATTGCCCGTTATTTCGAGCAGGGCCTGCATAGCCTGAAAGGGCTGCCGGGAGTGGTGGATATTCGTAACTACTCGCTGATTGCGGCGGTCGAGTTTGAACCTCTGGCCGGCAAGCCCGGTGCCAGCGGCGGCATGATCCAGACCGCCGCCTGGGAGCAGGGCATGATGCTGCGCTCGCTGGGCGATGCCATCGCCATGTCGCCGCCGCTGATCATCGATAAACCGCATGTTGATCAGGCGATTGGCATTCTCGAATCCAGCATTCGGCAGCATCTGGGCTAACTCTGTTGCATGATGAAAAAAGGACTGCATGTGCAGTCCTTTTTTATGGCTGGAAATCTGAATGGATGTAAGGTGCAGTCAGTCAGGTTTCGCCGGTGGGAAGCAAAGGCTCAATATTTGGGGAGCTATCGATAGTAAAAAGGCAGACCCGTGAGTCTGCCTTTTTACGTTATGGCTTAATCGAGTCAGGCGACGGCGGTGCCTTCTTCGACCTGGGCCTTCACCTTGTCGACGATGTAGCCGCCGATGGGAATGGCAGAGGTGGCCGCCGGTGACGGGGCGTTGCAGACGTTGATGGTGCGTTTGGTGTTCACGAACAGGAAGTCGTCCACCAGGTTGCCGTCTTTCGACACCGCCTGGGCGCGAATGCCGGCCGGGTAGGGAGTAAGATCGCCGGCCTCCAGGCGGGGGCAGTATTTGCGCACCAGCTCCAGATAGCCGCTCTTGTTGAGGGAGTTCTTCATCTCGATCAGGCCCGGTTTGAGGTTCTTCATCAACACCTTGAGAATGCCGGGATAGGTAAACATCTCCAGGGTGTCGCGCAGGGAGATATCGCGCTTGTTATAGCCTTCTCGCTTGAACGCCAGCACCGCGTTGGGGCCTACGGTGACGGTGCCGTCGATCATCCGGGTCAGGTGCACGCCAAGGAAGGGCATGTTCGGATCCGGAATCGGATAGATCAGGTGGTTCACTATCTGATTGTGTTCGGGCTTGAGCAGGTAGTATTCGCCGCGGAAGGGGCAAATCTTGAACTCGGGCTCTATACCCAGCATGCGCACCACCCGGTCTGCCATCAGGCCGGAGCAGGACACCAGATACCGACCCTGAAATTCGCCCAGCGCGGTTTGCACCACCACCTGACTGCTTTCTTCCACCAGCCCGGTGACCTCGGCGTGATAACGAATTTCGCCACCCAGACGCTCGAACTCCCGGCCCATGGCCGCGGTCACCTGCTTGTAGTTGACGATGCCACTGGAGGGTACAAAGATGCCGCCCACGCCGGTGATATTGGGTTCCCGTTCTTTCAGCTGGTCGGCATTCAGCCAGTAGCGCTCCAGACCATTGGCCTCGCTGCGATCCCACAGCGTCTTCATCCGTTCCATTTCAAGCTCGCTGGTGGCCACCAGCAGCTTGCCGCATTCGTCGAAGGGAATGTCATGCTCACGACAGAACGCCTTGGTGGCGAGATTGCCTTCCAGGCAGAATCTGGCCTTTAGGCTGCCGGGGGTGTAGTAGACCCCGGCATGAATGACGCCGCTGTTATGACCGGTTTGATGCTGAGCCGGGCCGGACTCTTTTTCCAGCAGCAGTATCTTGTGGTCGGGATAGGCTTTTTTGAGCTGCCAGGCGGTGGACATGCCGACGATGCCGCCACCGATAATAATGAAGTCAAACACTGTAGGTTCACCTGTGAGAGAGAGGCAAAAGCCGGAGACCAGCCCCGGCGTGATGTTAGCTTGTTGTTATTATTCAAAGTGCCGCGTCTGGCGGCACCTTGTCAAAGTCTTTAGCCCTGATTTGGCTGCTTCAGGGTCTTGGCGTGAGTGAAGTAGCCGCGCTGGCGCATCAGCTCGCGACGCAGGCCATCATGGGCAATGAACTTGTCGCGACCGTGCAGCCAGAAATGGTTGTTGATCAGCAGGAAGGATCCGGCAGGAACCGGCACCGACAGCTGCTGTTTACTGGTTTCCAGCGCCTCGGACAAGTCAGCCAGCCACACGCCTTCGTCAAAGTTTTTCGGCTGCACGAACTGATCGATATACGACATGATGGGTTGGCCGCTGCGATCGGTATCGAACACAGCATGATACACGTCCTTGGTGGTGTTCTTGCTGGGCGGCGCGGCCCAGCGCATCACCCGGCGAGCCATGGGATCGGCATAGAAGCGGTTCAGGTGTTCCCAGTCGTCCAGGTGCAGCAACAGTGAATTGCCGCCTTCCATGTTCTGCTCGTCGATCTTCAGCATCAGCACATAGTCGGTGTCCTGCTCGACGTAGGTGCCGTCATTGTGCAGTTCCATCACTCGATGCGCCTGGCGCAGATAGCTGTCCGAGCTGTCCTGATTCTTGACCACGAAACGGGCATAGTACTGGCCGCTCATGGCATCGAAGTTGGAACGACCCATCAGGTGGGCCACGGCGGTGGTGAACTTGACCATGTCTTCTGCCTGCTCTACCTGATTCAATCCTTCCGGGGTGATCAGCAGGGCGCCGGTATGACGGTCGACCAGGGTATTGATCAGCAGCGGCTGCAGCGCCTGACCACAGAGATCATTCAGCAGTTTTGCCACGCGAAAACGCAGAAACGACTTGTATTCCAGTGCCTGAACCGGCCATTCGGCGGTAGCCTCCAGAAACGCGTTAACGGTGTGCTCGTCGAAGCGAAGCTCGAGCAGGCGGGCAGAGTGAGCAGATGGCGCCAGGGTAAACCCCTGATGCTGGTGATGAACGAAATCGGCGGTGGCAACGTTAGACATGGTGGCTTCCTTGTTACTTTATGTGTTGGGTCGAGGCGACATAATGTCGCTGTAACTATAAAATGTCGACATTTTTGTCTTTTGTCAATTTATTGTGGTTGTTTTATGATCGCCGTTACAATTTCGCTATAATCGCGCCATGAAATCATTCAGGAACAGAGCATGAGCAACCTCGATACCCCGCGGGAAAACCTGGCGCGAACGGCCTACCAGCAGTTGAAGCAAGACATCATTCAGAGTCATTTCGGGCCGGGTGAGAAACTGCTGATGAGCAGCCTGAAGAGTCGCTATGGTCTGGGGGTCAGTCCGTTGCGGGAGGCGCTGTCGCAGCTGGTATCCGAACGACTGGTCACGGCCGAAAGCCAGCGCGGTTTTCGGGTCAGCCCCATGTCGGTGGCGGAGCTGAAGGACATTTACGATGCACGCGCCCAGCTGGAAGGGCTGGTGGTGGAGCTGGCGCTGGCCCGGGGCGATGATTTGTGGGAAGCCGGCGTGGTGGCGGCACATCATGCGCTGAGCAAGGTGACCCATCTCGAGTCGGTGGAAGATCAGCTTAACCAGTGGGATCAACGGCATCAGGCCTTTCATCAGGCGGTGGCCGCCGGTTGCTGCTCGCCCCAGTTACTGGTGGTGCGCCGGACGCTGATGGATCAGGCGGCGCGTTATCGTTACCTGTGGCTGAAACGCACCGTGTTCAGCGCACAGGCGCTGGCCGACAAGCAGCAGGAACATCAGGCCTTGTTCGATGCCCTGCTGGCCCGCGCCCCACAGGCCGGTACCATGATGCGCGAGCACCTGATGAGCCCGGTTGCCATCATTACCCAGATGCTGACCGAGCAAGGAGTGGGTTAGCATCCTGCCTAACAGGCTGCGCGGCATTACGGTATGGTCATGATCAGGTGGTCGTTGCCAAGATCAGTACCATGCCGGTAGCAGTACTGCATAACAGGTTTGGTTTTGTCGACATTCCCGCGCGGCCTCTTGTCATTCCCGCGAAGTGGGAGTCCAGAGCTTGTCACGAAGAGCGGGTAGACCACTACACTGTGAGTCGCCTGCAAAGCACTGGACCCCCGCCTTCGCGAAGGTGACGATAAAGGCAAACGAGCTCCATAATCCACACCAGTCATAGGGTATTACTTAGCAGCAATAGTCTGATCATTGCGTACTACTCTTCTTCCCATCCCGGCGTATCATAGGCCGTATGAGTTATTCCCTGTCAAATAGAAATAACTCTATTTATCCATGATGTCGTCCGAGCCAACGAGACCAGTTAAAGATTCAAATGAGGAATTTTGATGTCTCATTAATGAGATAATAAAATATCTTTTTGTTATTAACTTTTTATTTTTAAAGCATTAAAAGAGAATTGGTGGTTTATCCTGAGAAAGTTGCGGGTAAGTGCACTGTAATGATTCTTTATTATTAAGTTTTTGATTTTTTTGCTATTTTTTGTTTTTTTATATTGACTTCAATATCTGCGGTATTGGTTAAGTGTTTGTTTTTTAATGGTTTAAATTTAATGGTTTATCCTTTCTTTGCCTTGCTCTGAAGGTTGGTTTTTTGTGTTTGAACCTTTTTTCTTGTGGCAGTGTACTTTGCAAATCATTTTTTTTCATTAAAGCTTAATGAACTAGTTAGACGCTAAAGGTAGCCGACTTTGCATTGCATTGTTTTTTGATGATGCAGGTGAGTGATACTTATTGGTTTCGTGTCTTATATTTTTGTGTTGTGGTGATGCGATCTTTTTTATTTAGTATTTGTCAGTGCTGCCTTTTGTGATGGTGTAGCTGTTATTTATATTCTGCGTCTGCAAAAGATAAAAATATGTAGGTCTCGTTACATACAGTAGTAACAAGAGGAAGTAGTAGTAATAATTAATTAAGGAGCAACAGTGATGGCCACAACAATATTTCGGATATCTTCGATAGCCAAGGCTGTGACACTCGTGGTGCTTGCGAGTAGTTTAAGTCTGGCTTCCAGCCAGGCAGAAGCCAGAAGAGGATCGGATGACAGGAGGGGATCGCCGGTAAAAAGTGATGAGGAGCGGGTGGCGGCCCTGGTTGAATTTGGTAAAGAGCTGTTCTTTACACCTATTTCACGGCCCAAGCAAAAGCAGTCTTGCGCCAGCTGTCATGACCCCGCTACCGGCTGGACGGGAGCCAGTTCAGACATCAATCTGGTTGAAGTGGCGCAGCCCGGGGCGAACATTCACCGGGATCCTGATGCCAGAGGGCAGTTGAAACCGCCCACCAATGCCTACGCGACCTTTATTCCTCCTTTTGCCTTGAGTGTAAACAATCCATTTGTTCCCGCCTTTGGGGGGGCTTTCTGGAATGGTCGTGCCGAAGGTCGGGATCCCCTTTATCCGGGTGGTGCCACAGAACATATCTCGATTAATGATGTGGTCAAATCAAGCGATTCTTCGAGTTTCAGAGCGGCAATCACGCGTTTTCTGGGGCCGGTAGCCGAACAGGCTCTTAATCCCTTCCCGAACCCGGTTGAACAGCACATCACGGAGGAAGGCGTCTGTAAGCAGCTCAAAAAAATAGGTCGCTTTGGTTCTCTGTATCAAGTGACGTGGGGAGAGCGAATCGCCTGTGATCGAGATAACTTGTCGAGAAGCTTCAAACGGTTTGGGGTGGCGCTTGCCGCTTATCAGGACTCGCCCGAGGTGAACTCTTTCAGCTCCAAACGCGATAATGCCTTGCGCGCCGAACTGGCATGTTTGACCGAAGGGGATATAAAAGCGTTACCCTGGGCCCAGAACCTGACCGATGCGGAGTTTGACGACATAGCATCCCGCTTCGGATTGGTGTCTGACCAGCCGTCTATGTGTGAAGCGGATAACAGTCCGGGCGCCTTTCCATTGGCAGGGCTGACCCCCGAAGAAAACTGGGGCCACGATCTGTTCTATGCAGCAGCGGTTCAGTTTGGCCCGGGCCCAAAACCCATTCAGCCCAATGACATAGCAACCTGTGATGTGGATGGCAATTCCTTTCCTGAGGGGGTGGCATTAACGGAAGAAAGAATGGGTGCTGGCTGTGTTCTTTGTCACAGTAACAATGCCACCGATGACGGTACCGAGCCGCTGCAGACTTATGCCGATCATGGTTACCACAATATTGGTAGCCCGGTGAACTTCGACATTCCCGGTGTTACCGCATCGGATGATGGCCTGGCGGATCATACCGGTGACAGTAACCATGCCGGACTTGTAAAGACTCCTTCTATACGTAATGTGGATCTACGGCCCACACCTGATTTTATCAAGGCCTATACCCGAAATGGCTGGTTCAAGAGTCTGGAGAGTCTGGTGCACTTCTACAATACATCTCTTGTTGATCCGTCCGACTTTATTGCCGGCCCACCGCCAGTGCTTAAGCATAATGTGCAGCGCTGTATGAATGGAGAAACCACAGAGCAGGAAGCATTGGCTAACAATTGCTGGCCGGCACCAGGTCATGAAGCCGGCGCATCTTTTACTTTCGGTCTCACCGGTAACCTGGGGCTAAGCGCGTGTGATGAAGCAGCCATCGTTGCTTACTTGAAAACCTTTAGCGATGAAGCCGCTGTGGATCTGCCCTAGAACAGTGTGATGGCCTTATGGCCGTGGCACAGGTGTAAATAATCAAAGCCGCCGTAAGGCGGCTTTTGTGTGGTGCCGAATAATACCGCCTGCTCGACCAATGACCGCGTGGCATTATTTGTATCACTGTTAGAAACCTTAGACTCAGCGAGCATAAAGCAATAAAAAAGCCGGTCATGATGACCGGCTTTTTGCTGATTGCGAGTAGCGGGGGCTTAGATGTTGTCTGCCTGCAGCTCGACATCCTTGCCTTTGGTTTTGGTGATGACCAGGGCGGTAATGGCCAGGGTCAGCACTATGCCGGCGACGGTAGAGAGGGTCATCGGCAGCCCGGCACCCAGGGTGGCGGAGTTGAGCAGGAAGCTGATCACCACAGTGGTCATGAACATCGCCGGTATGGTCGCAATCCAGTGCAGCTTGTTGTGACGCAGCAGGTAGGCGGCGGCGGTCCACAGCATCATCACGGCGGTCGCCTGGTTGGCCACCCCGAAGTAGCGCCAGATAATACCGAAGTCGACCTGGGTCAGCACGGCCCCGATGATGAACAGCGGTATGGCCAGCAGCAGACGCTTGGGCAGCTGAGTTTGCGGCATGTTGAAATATTCGGCCAGGATCAGACGGGCGGAACGGAAGGCGGTATCACCGGAGGTAATCGGCAGCACTATCACCCCCAGTACCGCCATGAAGCCGCCTACTGCGCCGAGCAGACCGGTAGAAGCGTCGTACACCACGTTGGCCGGGTTACCGGCCATGCCGGTATTGAGACCTTCAACACCACCGAAGAAAGACAGGGCGATGGCACACCAGATCAGGGCGATGATGCCCTCGCCAATCATGGCGCCGTAGAACACGAAGCGGCCATTGCTTTCATTCTCTACACAGCGGGCCATCAAGGGGGACTGGGTGGCATGAAAACCGGAGACGGCCCCGCAGGCGATGGTGATGAACAGTGCAGGCCACAGCGGCATGTCGTTGGGGTTCAGGTTCTGGAAGAAGTCACCTACTTCAAAGCCCGGCAGCATGCTGTGTTCGCTGGAAAGTGCCAGCGCCACGGTCAGACCGACCGACATGAAGATAAGCAGGGCGCCAAAGAAGGGATAGAGACGACCGATGATCTTGTCGACCGGCACTATGGTGGCCAGCAGGTAGTAGACGAAGATCACGCCGACAAAGACCGAGAGGCTGACACCGGTCAGCTTGGCCAGCAGGCCGGCTGGGGCGGAGATGAACACCACGCCAACCAGCAGCAGCAGCACGATGGCAAAGACGTTCATGAAGTTTTTGGCGCCCCGGCCCAGGTATTTACCCGCCAGGTTGGGAACCGACTGGCCGCCATTGCGTACCGACAGCATGCCGGAGAAGTAATCGTGTACGGCACCGGCAAATATACAGCCCAGCACAATCCACAACATGGCAGCCGGACCATAAAGGGCACCGAGAATGGGGCCGAAGATGGGGCCGACACCGGCGATGTTGAGTAACTGGATCAGATAGACTTTACCCTTGGACATGGGCACAAAATCCACCCCGTCGCCCTGGGTAAACGCCGGGGTCTGACGTTCCCTTTTAATACCGAATATCTTTTCAACAAAGGTGCCGTAGATAAAATATCCGCCGAGCAACAGGCCGACACAGAGTAAAAACCAGGTCATAACGTCATCTCCCTTATTAGATGGCCGTCAGTGTAAGGTGCCGGTGCGTCGGGTATAGCGGGAAATGGGTCAGCGGTCGAAAACGAAGGGTAAGCGGTTGCCAGCGGGAGTGAACGATCACTCGCTCACTCCCGTGCATCTCCTTAGTGGAAACCGAATATCTGTTTCAGCGGTTTTAGGTAACGACGGGAGACCGGCACCTTGGCGCCGGAGCGAGTGATGACCTCTCCGCCGGTATCCAGCAGCTCGATTTCGGCAATGGCGGCGGGGGCCACCAGATACTGTCGATGGCAGCGGATGAGCGGGGTTTTTTCTTCCATGACTTTCAGGGTCATGTGGGTATGTACCTTCTCTTTGGCGGTGGCCACATGTACCCCACCGAGATCGCTGAACACATATTCGACCTCCTGAACCGGCACCACTTTAAGGCGCTGGCCAGTGTAACAGGGCAGGTGTTCCAACAGACTCGGTGCCAGGTCGCCAATCGCCTGTGGATGCAGGTCACGGCGTACTTTTTCCAGCGTGCGCTGCAGTCGCTGTTCATCGACCGGTTTTAGCAGGTAGTCGAAGGCATGCCGGTCAAAGGCCTGCACGGCAAATTGGTCGTAGGCGGTCACGAACACCACTCGGGGCATGGTGGCCGGATCCAGCATGGCGATCAGTTCCATGCCGGTAATTCTGGGCATCTGAATATCCAGAAAAATCAGCTGGGGTTTGAGTTTGCTGATGGCCTGCATCGCCTCGATGGCGTTACTGCACTGACCGACAATGTCAATGTCATCGGCCTCGGCAAGCTGGGCCGCCAGTTCATCCCGGGCGAAGGGCTCATCGTCGATAATCAGGCAGGTGATCATGATGCTGTTTCCGTAATGGGTAAACGAATCTCGACCCGAGTATATTCTCCGGGCTCACAGATGACATTCAGGCCGTAGTCTGGCCCGAACAGATTTTGAATGCGCTTGTGTACCAGGTTCATGCCCAGGCCATCCGAGCCTTCCTTGGGCTGATAAAGCCCCGCATTGTCGGTCACCTCGAGTAGCAGAACGTTATCGTTCACGCTGGCGGTGACGTGGATCCGCCCGGTTTCCAGCAGGTGCGATGTACCGTGCTTGACGGCATTTTCGATAATCGGCTGCAGGGTAAAGGCCGGTACCTGAATACCGAGCAGTGACTCTGGAAGCTGAAGATCCACCTGCAGTTTATCGATGAAGCGGGCCTTCTCGATGGTCAGGTAAGCATGAATATGCTCCAGCTCATCACCGAGTGTCACCAGACCGGTGGTGCGTTTGAGGTTGATACGCAGAAACTGACTCAGCTGCTGCAACAGTTGCCGTGCCTTGTTGGGATCCTGCCGGGTAATGGCACCGATGGTACCGAGTGCGTTGAATAAAAAATGCGGATTGACCTGGGCCTGCAACAGCTTGAGCTCGGCCTGGGTCAGCAGGTTTTGCTGCTGCACAAAGCGGCCGAAGAGGATTTGGTTGGACAGCAGTCGGGCGATGCCTTCGCCCAGGGTGCGGTTGATATTGAGGAACAGCTTGTTTTTGGGCTCGTACAGCTTGATGGTGCCGATGACTTCATTGTCGCTTCTGAGCGGGATCACCAGGCTGGATCCCAGCGAACACTGGGATGACATGGAGCAGGCATAGGGCACCTCGACACCGTCGGCAAACATCACCTTGTTGTGGTTGATGGCATCCAGGGTCATGCGCGAGGAAATGGGGGCGCCGGGCAGATGATGGTCGGCACCGATACCGATAAAGGCCAGCAGCTTTTCCCGGTCGGTAATGGCCACGGCGCCGACCTTGGTTTCTTCAATCATGATCCTGGCCACCTGGGCGCTGGTTTCTTCATTGAAGCCCTTGCTGAGCATACCCACGCTGCGTTCGGCAATTTTCAGTGCCTTGGTGGAGAAGGCGGAGGACAGCTTGTCGAACATGGTTTTTTGGTCACGGATCATGCTCATGAACAGGGCGGCGCCGACCGAATTGACCAGCAGCATGGACGGTGCGATCTGCTTGACCAGCGCCAGAGCCTCATCAAAAGGCCGGGCAACCAGCAGTATGATACTCATCTGCATGATTTCGGCGTACAGGGTGATGAGAAACACCACCAGCGGATTGAAAATCAGCTCGCTTCTGCCGCTGCGCCGCAGGTAATGGCTGAGCAGACCGGCAGAGAGTCCTTCGAAGGTGGTGGAAACGGCGCAGGCCATATCGGTAAAACCGCCCAGGCTATAGCGATGCAGACCACCGGTCAGTCCGACCAAAAAGCCGGTGACCGGGCCACCGAGCAAACCGCCGAGCACGGCCCCCATGGCTCTGGTATTGGCGATGGCACCGTGGGTTTGTTCACCGAAGTAGGTCGCCATGACACAGAAGCCGGAAAACACCAGATAGATGAAAATCTTGTGGGGCAGGCGGGTAGAAGCTTCGGTAAACAGCTTGAACAACGGCGTTTTGCTGACCAGATAAACGATCACCAGATACAGGGACATCTGCTGGATCAGTAGCAGGATGAGCGACATCATGACTCCTTGTGTGGTGGACGTATGCTGGTCGCCAATGGGGTCGGCTTTGGTCACCGACTATACCAAGTCCGGTGCCAGCCGGTAATGACCTTTCAGGAGTGGAAAGTACTGATTGAATAATAGCTGGCACCGCTTTTGCCATGATCGCTACGGGAACGCCTGCATAATAAGCGCGAGCTTGCGAGTTCTAATTGACGTGTTTGTTATAACTATCCGGTGCTGGAATACCCGACCAAAATTGCCAGCCACAATTTCGACAAGAACCCGGTGGTTTCGGGCACCCTGCTCGGCATCAAGGGCCGGTATCGGCTGGTCGGCTCTTCACGCATAACCGTGATTGTAGAGCTCGAGCAGGTACTTCCAGAACATATCTACCTCGGGCTTGACCGTATGCCGGAAGCGATACAGCAGTATCTTCAGTTCGACCGCATTCAGCGGAGCGTCCAGTATCACCAGCTGCTTGTTCTGCAATTCGTTCTGGATCAGGCTGGACGGTAGCCATGCGACGCCGTAACCCTGTATCGCCATGGCTTTCAGGCCTTCAGCCAGGGCGTTTTCGCAGACCGTCGTATATTGAATGTCGGGCGGGATCCTGGCGAGACACTGCTCCTTGATGATGCCGCCCAAATAGGAATCATCAGGGTAGGCCAGCAGTTTGAAGGGGGCGTGGTTGTCGATCGAATAGAGCGGAGTGCCATTGGCCTTCACCGCCGATACCGGCACCAGCTTATCGGTACCCACCTGAATACATATTGTGTCGTTACGTGATAGCTGAGAGATATTTTCGCCGGATGAGTAGCTGAGCAGGAAGTCACCCACTCCCGCCATGAAGGATTCCATCACATCATGCAGATTACCGGCATTCAGCTTGACCAGAGTGGTGCCCACCTGGGGCTCTAGAGTTCGGATCCAGTGAGGAAAAAACGAGACCGCAGGGGAATGCTGGGAAAAAAACACCAGACTTTGGCGTGACTCCTGTCCCTGCAGTCGCTCACGTACCCGGTAAGTGTCGTGAATCATCCGTTTGGCTTCTTCAACGAACGCCAGACCGGTTACAGATAGGGTGGTCGGATGTTTGTCTCGGTCGACCAGAGTAATACCCAGCCAGTTTTCCAGCGAACGGATACGTCGGCTAAAGGCCGGTTGAGTGACGAAGCGTGCTTCTGCAGCCTTGGAAAAGCTGCCGTACTCACTCAAGGCGACAAAATCCTTTAACCACTTTAATTCCATTTAAATCAACCCTTTGTGTATGTTTTATTCTGGGTATACCGAAAAGTAATCGTCTACGAAGCCAAGATAGCATTGGTCGGTCAGGGAATCTTATTTCAAGATGGTTGTGTTACCAAATTGTATTAACAATGTTTAAATGAGATAGGAGTGTTACCCATGCTTTTGGCCCGTTACCCGCGTCTTAATTTCGCCCACCTTAATACCCCCCTTGAGCCCATGCCTCAGCTGACCAAGTTACTGGATGGTCCCACCCTGTGGATCAAGCGCGACGACTGTACCGGTCTGGCAGGTGGCGGCAACAAGACCCGCAAGCTGGAATTTCTAATGGCTGATGCCCTGGAGCAAGGTGCCGATACCATTATTACCCAAGGAGCTACCCAATCCAACCACGCTCGCCAGACCGTGGCCATCGCCACCAAGCTGGAAATGGACTGTCATATCCTACTGGAAGATCGCACCGGCTCCGAGGATGTTGATTACGTCTATAACGGCAACGTCATGCTGGACCAGCTGTTTGGTGGTCAACTACGCAAATATCCGGGCGGTACCGACATGAATGCGGCGATGGAAGAACTTGCCACCAAGCTGAAAGCTGAAGGCAAGAAGCCCTATATCATTCCCGGTGGTGGTTCTAATGAAATTGGTGCCCTGGGTTACGTCAACTGTGCGCTGGAGCTGCTGGGCCAGGCCAATGATCGCGGACTGCGCATCGATCACCTGGTACACGCCACCGGTTCAGCTGGTACTCAGGCTGGTCTGGTGACGGGGTTGTACGGCAGCAACAGCCAGATCCCGGTGTTGGGCATCGGTGTGCGGGTACCCCGTGAGCAGCAGGAAGCCAACGTGTTCCGCTTGGCCGAGCGTACTGCCGAGAAACTTGGCATCCCCGGCGCCATCAAGCGCGAAGACGTGGTGGCCAACTGTGATTACGTGGGAGAAGGTTATGGCATTCCTGCCGAAAGCACCCTGGAAGCCATCGAGTTGTTTGCCCGCCATGAAGGCATACTGCTGGATCCGGTCTACTCCGGCAAAGGTGCGGCAGGTCTTATCGATTTGATCCGCAAGGGCCATTTCAAGAAAGGGGAAAATGTTGTCTTCCTGCATACCGGTGGTAGCCAGGCGTTGTTCGGCTATCGCGATGTCTTCAACCTCCCTAAATATTGTTAATATGCGTGCCCGGTTCTTTGTAGGGAGAGCCAGCGTTCCAGGCTGGGATCAAGGAAATACTGACCCGTGAGGGGAAGTTGTTGGTGGGCGAATATGCCAAATAATTTGATGGAAGGAAGACTCTATCTTGTCCAAGCAAAAGAAACTGGCGTTGCTTGCCCATAAACAGACCATAGAACTGCCAATTTATGATGCCTCTCAACTGTTGGCTGGGCATATGTTTACAGGGTGAAAGGGGTGATAAAAGAGTCAGCTTGATGACATTGGCTGTGACACTGAAATTGCTGCTTCTCAGGTTTTGATGTGATGTGAATGGCATTCTGTTTTTCTTTTTCAGGAACATCAGCAATGCCATTTTTTGTGTCTCTAAGGCTATGAATAAAAAGAAAAGGAGTTCGACGATGAGTACCATAACGGCGCAGGTAAAAGTGAAAGATGCCAACTGGTGGAAAAGGCTGCAGATCTGGCAGAAAGTGTTAATTGGATTGATTCTGGGGGCCGCCACCGGCTTTCTGATGGGAGAAGATGCGGCGGTTTTGCATCCCATCGGCAAGGCCTTTATCGCCGCCATCAAGATGTTGGTTGTCCCGCTGATTTTTATCTCTCTGGTCTGTGGTGTCACCGCCATCAAGGACGTGACTCGCATGGGGCGGATAGGAATAAAAACCTTTGTTGCCTATATCGTAACCACCGCCATCGCCATTCCGATTGGCCTGGCACTGGCCGTCTGGCTTGAACCCGGAGTTGGAATGGATCTGGGGAGTGCGACGGCTATTGATGTGAAGTCGGCGCCAAGTATCGTCGATACCCTGCTGAACATTATCCCTACCAATCCCTTTGCCTCCTTTGCCAACGGTGATGTGCTGCAGATCATCCTGTTTGCCATTTTTCTTGGTATTGCCATCAACCTGGTTGGCGAAAAAGCGGATCCGGTGAGAAAGGTATTCGATGCCTTTGCCGACGTGATGTACAAGCTGACCGACCTGGTGATTGCCTTCGCTCCTTACGGTGTTTTTGCACTGATTGCCACGACTACTGGCCAATATGGTCTGGATGTGTTGCTGCCCTTAGGTAAGGTTATTCTTGGCGTCTACCTCGGCTGCATCATTCATGCGATTGTTACCCTGGGTGGCGGCTTGGCTTTATTAGCTCGCCTGAATCCAATTCAGTTTTTCAAGGGGATCTTCGAAGCCCAACTGGTTGCCTTCAGCACGACCACTGCCGCCGGTACACTGCCCGTCACCATGGCTTGTGCGCGTGATAATCTGGGCGTATCCAAGGATGTGTCCAGCTTCGTTCTGCCCGTGGGTACCACGATCAATCTGGATGGCACCGCCCTCTATCAGGCGTTGACCGCCGTATTCATTGCCCAGGCCTACGGTATTGATCTGGGGATGGCCGAATACGGCATGATATTGCTGACCGCCGTCCTGGCTTCTATCGGAACCGCATCAGTACCCGGCGGTGGTCTGATTGTACTTTCTCTCGTGCTGAGTTCGGTCGGCTTGCCACTCGAAGGGATTGCCCTGGTGGCCGGTATCGACCGAATTCTGGACATGGCACGTACCACCATCAACGTCACCGGTGATGCGGCGGTATCCGTGTTGATCGCCCACAGTGAAGGTGAGCTGGACAAGGAAATCTATTACAAGAAACCCGTATAATCCTCACTTCAGTTTCAGTTTTTCAATTCACGGACATAACACCGGTAGGTGCTATGTTCGTGAATCTGCTTGATTAGACGACACATTTAATATTCGTTATTCACCGTGTTTGTAGTGGTACAACTCCATGATCGCCTTGCTGGTATGTGGTAACCAGTAATCGGTTACTGGCGCCGGATCGATGGCAGGAATGGCCAATAGGCAAAAAACAAAAAAGCGCCAACCCAATAGGGTTGGCGCTTTTGAGTCAGGGAGGAGATATGCGGGATAATCTGGATTGTATATGCTGTTAAACAGCTGACAACCGGCCTGGTGGTTGTGGGAGAAGCAGGCAAACAGGCTCTTATTATCTGCGCTGAGGTATCCCCGAAGTATCCCCATAAAAAAGGGTTAGCGGCTGTTAACCTGCTAACCCTTGCTGTATATGGTGGCCCCTCCCAGACTTGAACTGGGGACCTAACGATTATGAGTTACGGCCATAATGAATCCCTGATTGTCACTAATGCCCCTTAATGCTATACATATCATGCCCTTATGGTTCCCTGTTACTCCCTGCTATCAGCCCGAATGACTCCCAAAAAGCGGCACATAGGCGGCACAGCGCGTTGTAAAGCGGCACATAGGCGGCACAGAAGCGGCACAAAACGGCATCGAATGGCACAGGCGGCACACCATGAAACCACATTTCGAGTTCACCAAGACGGGCATTAAAAACCTGCCCACTCCCGAGAAGCGTACCCGGTACGCGGACCCTCAAACCAAGGGGCTGAGCATCGAGGTTATGCCCACCGGTGATAAGTTTTACAGGTTACGCCGCAAGCTGGCGGGCAAGGACGTTACCGTTACCCTTGGGCGCTTTCCTGATTTATCGCCAGCTATGGCGCGAGACAAAGCAGCCGCCACCCGGACGGAGCTGGCGCAAGGCCAAAACCCCAACCAAGCCCGCCGTGCCCACGAACAGGCCAACGTCACCCTATCGGAAGCCCTTGAGGAATACATAGCCAGCCGAGGCGACCGTATCAAGGCGACCACCCGCAACCAATACCGCGCCATTCTGGGCAACTACTCGCAGGAGTGGATGCGCCAGCCCTTGCGCAACATTACCCGCGAACGGGTACAGCAACGCCACAAGGCGATCAGCGAGGGGCGCGTGTCCTGGACGAACGCCGATGGCCGGCGCGTGGAGATGCGCAAGGACAGCAAGGCCCAGGCGGATTTATGGGGGCGATCATTGCGGGCCGTGTACCGCTTTTCTCATGACCACTACCGCGACGAGGAAGGGAAGACCCTGTTACCCGATCCGCCAACTATGGTGCTATCCACTAAACGGCAATGGAACCACGTCCCCCGCAAGACCAGCCGTATCCGTAACCACGACTTGGGCCGCTGGCTGGCCGCCGTTGAACTGGTACGCAGTGAAGCCATTGCCACAAGGGAGGACACCCGCGCCGCTATCTGTGACGGGCTGGATCTGGCGCTGTTTACCGGCTTGCGCCGTTCCGAAGTGTTCGGCCTGACGTGGGAACGGGTAAGCCTTGGGGGCCGTTACTTCTGGATTGAGGAAACCAAGAACGGCGACCCGTTGGAGCTGCCGATCACCGATACCCTGATAACCATCTTTCGCCGCCGCTGGAACGTATGCGGCACCATAAGCCCCTATGTGTTCCCAGGGCCGGACATGAGCAAGCCCGCCCACGACCCCCGCAAGACCATTAAGCGGATTGTGGCGGCCACCGTGCCCAGCCCCAACCCGGACGGGCTTAAGCCGATCACCTTTGCCTGTCACGATGCCCGGCGCACCTTTGGCAGTGTGGCCGAACTGGTGGGCGTGGGAACCTACATTCTCAAACGGCTGATGAACCACAAGAGCAAGCGCGACGATGTGACCGAGGGTTACTTGTCATTCAGTGCCGACGAGTTGAGAGAACCCGCCGAGCGGATAGAGCGGGCCATGCTGGAACATGCTGGGCTGGCGCAAAAGCCCGATGCCGCCCTTGATAGCCAACTGGCCGCCTTGGTGGAAGGGATGCCCGAGAAGGACAAGCGCCGCCTGCTGTTCGAGCTTGCCGCCAAGCTACACGGCACCGACGACGACACCAGCGCCAGCAATGAATAATAAATGGTGACCTTGATCACATAAATGGAAGTTTATACTCCCCGTTATCGAAGGGTAACGGGCATTAATGAAGGGAAACACAAGGGAGCGACAGGTAGACAAGGTGTTGTTATATAAAGAGAAAAAATAGATATTGCTTTCACGTTCACCGAATGAAGGTAGTTATCTATGAATATCACTAATAGCCAATCACATACCCACAACCAACACCTAACTATCGAGCTGGAAGCGAACCCCCGCTATACCCGCAAAGAGGCCGCCGCTTATCTGGGCGTAGCTTACGCCACCTTGGCGAACTGGGCTTACACCGGGCGCAATGGGCTCAAGTATCACCGCTGCGGTAAGAAAGCGATCTACATGAAAGCTGACCTTGACGCCTGGCTTGCTGAGCAAAGCGGCACCCAGACCGCATAAGGAGAGGCCATCATGACCAAAAGCAAAAAGGGCCTGAACCCGGCACAGGTTCAAGCCCCTCAATCAGCACAGCATAACAGCACTGCCGCCGAGTGTAGCACCACCCATCGGCACCAGCCAGCCACCAAGACCGAACGGGCCTACCTGTTGCTGTTGTCTTGGCCTGGTGGCGTGACCGAGGGCGACATTCTCAGGCATTGCCGCCTGTCGTCGGGCCGCAACTACGCCAGCAAGGTAGAGCGCACCTTGGGTATCCGTCTTCACCGTGAAGATGTTCCCAACCCGGACGGCATTGGCAGCCATTACCGCTACCGCATTACCAACCGAACCGATGCCGAACGGGTAGCCGGGCTGATTGGCCTGATGCGCCAGCGCCGTAATGCGCCAGCACTGCCACCGGCAGAGGTTGCGCACCTGATTAACCCATACCCACCAGCTACCGGCACCACCGCAGCGGCTTAACCGGCCCGGAGACACCAACCTATGACACCGTTAATTGATGGGCGACCCGCCCAGGGGATCGGCTTGCCCGCATTCAGGGGCGAGACCGGCAACCGCCGTCACCCTTTGGGGTCGATGCCCCGTGCTTGTAGCTCTTTGCGGAGTACCCGTTTAATCCAAGCGGCCAGCGTAGGATCGCCGTCTGCTTTGGCCTGTTCCTCTAATTGCGCCCTGAAATCCTCAGGTAAGCGCATTTGGTATTGTGGCGAGCGTTTTTCTTGTGGTGTTGACATGGTAATTACCCTTAAACATAATAGCGTACATGGTAATTACCATTGTAATGACAAAGCAACCCGAAAAACAACGAAGCCCGGCAGTGTTGGAGCACTAACCGGGCCTCTAACCACAACCGTTAAAAGGCTAACGACTATGGCTATCAGCAAGTTTACCTTTGTCCTGGCACAGGGCAAGCAACGTATAGCAACAATGCGCCGCATCCGCTTTATCACCGTACTGGCCGGCACCGAACAAGAAGCCCGTTTGATTGCTGACGCTCCCGCCCTGGTATTCGTGAGCCGTTGCCCGGCGCAGGAGGTGGCCGCATGAATTACCCAATCATTGCCAAGGCACCGGGTCACAAGGCCGCCATTACCATTACTCAGATGGTCACTGCCGACGAATTAAAAAGCCAGATTGCACAGTTGAAAACCGACATTTTGCATGATGCCTTTTCTATTGAGGTAATTGGCGAGTTGCTGGCGCAGCATGACGACGATTGCGGTCTGAACGATGACAACAAGCGAAACATCGGAGGGGCGATTAGCCGATTGGGCAGGTCGATTATGGCCGCCCACAACGAGATCGGCAGGCTGGAAGACCGTTTACAACTGGCCCAGTGTAGACAGGAGGTGACAGCATGACCGCCATTGCCGTTACCCGCCCCCTGTGTACTGACCAAGCCAGCGCCAGCACCGCCGCCCCCCTGGTGTTTTTCCTGCACGTTATCGCCCCGGACGGGCGCGACATGATGCCCGGCCCGTTCGCTGCCGGTTATGCCAATCAGGACCAAGCAACCGCCGAAGCAAAAGCCGCCCTGTCCGGCACCGGCTACCAGCCCCGATCCATTCTGTTTAACGTGGCCGTGCCTGTGGACGAGCTGCCGGGCCAGTTGCTGCCCTGGAACGAAGGCGAGGGCTTAAGCCTGTTTGGTATCGAGCAAGGGGGGCGCTCATGAAACCATTCCGCGAGTTTTGCCAACGCTACGAGCTTAACCCGGCCACCGACGAGGCGCGGGAGCAATACGCCGAGTATCAGCGCCAGCTTGAGCTGTTCCGCAATGCTGCCGGGCTGGGCACCGACGACGAACCCCCGGCCCACACCTTCCCCTGTGCCCTTGGAGAGGTGACGGTTTGCCGTGTAAGTGGCGACCGCTTCACCGTGCGGGATCAGCGCATGGGCCTGTATGCCCAGTGCGAGCGGGAACACATTACCGTTGAACGCTGGCCCGGCTTGCCCGAGCTGGGGGAAGCTGCTGGCGCTCACCTGGTGCTTTCGGCCCCTGGTGGTTTGCGTGTGGTGCTGTGTGAACTGAACCCGGACGAAGCGCCCCGCCTGGCGTGGTTCGTGGGCGTAGAGCTGATGGAGGGGGACGAATGAAAAACACAGCGATGAACCAACACGGAACCGGCTGGAAACCGGCCCGGTTTGACGATCTGAGCGATACCGGCACCATTGCCATTTACATTGGCCCCGGTGCCTGGTCTGCCGCCGAGAAGCTAGCCAGCCTTAATGCCGATCCCGTACTACTGGAGGCTATGGGCAAGGGCGACCCCCTGGCGGCCATTGATGGTGGCATGGCCGAGCAGCCGCCGCTGGTGGTGGGCGATAAGCTGTTGGCCGACGCCGCCAAGCTGGGCCGCCTCAAGCTGGCCGATAAGGGCACCCGCTATGTGTACCTTGAATTGTTCGGCCCCGTACCTACCGAGCAGATCCGCGCCCTGGTGGCCGCGATTGTTGCCCAGGCACCGGCCGCCGAAATCTTTCAGGACGGCGCATCCTTGCGCGAGCTGGTCGAGGTGATGAAGCAGGCCGGCCTGATCAAGCGCCCCATCGTGAACGGGGCCGAACTGAAACAAATGGGGGCCAGCGAAAAGGCCGATCTGCTGCTGGCACGATATGGCGGTGAGCTGGCGCTGGATGATGCCTCGGACGAATTCTTTCGGTACAGCGGCGCGATATGGCAACCGATCACCGACAAGTCATTACGTCGTGAGCTGGCGAAACTCTACCGGGAGGCTGAAGCGTCGTATTCTGCCGGTGGCATTGGATCTGTTATCGACACCATGCGGCTATCGGTGCCGGTACTGGAGGCCCCGCGTCGCAGCTTGATCGGCTTTGGTAACGGCGTGTTTAATATGGTAACCCGGGAGTTCAGCCCGCACAGTAAGGCAAACTGGCTGACCCAGGCGTTAGCGGTCGATTACACCGAGGCCGAGCCTGACGAGACCCTGGCCAGCCATGCGCCGAACTTCAGCCGCTGGCTGAACCGGGCCGCCCGGGGAACGGCAAAGTCCGACCGTATCCTGGCCGCCTTGTTTATGGTGCTGGCCAACCGGTACGACTGGCAATTGTTCATGGAGGTAACCGGTCCGGGCGGCAGCGGTAAAAGCATCTTTGCCGAGGTTTGCACCATGCTGGCCGGGGAAGGTAACACCACCTCGGGCACCATCGAGGCGGTAGAGAATGCTCGGGAGCGGTCTGCCCTGGTGGGCTATTCGCTGATCATCCTGCCTGACCAACCCCGTTACATGGGGGACGGCTCCGGGCTTAAGGCAATCACGGGCGGCGATGCGGTCATGGTTGATCCCAAGCACAAGCCGCCCTATTCCGCACGGCTTCCCGCTGTGGTATTGGCGATAAATAACAACCCCATGGCATTCAGCGACCGATCGGGCGGCATCTCACGACGGCGCGTGATCTTTAATTTCAGCGAGGCCGTGCCGGAGCAAGAGCGGGATAACCAACTCAGAGACAAGATAGCGGCAGAGCTACCGGTGATTATTCGCCACCTGCTGATCCGGTTTGCCGCTCCGGAGGACGCCAAGCAGTTATTACTGGAGCAACAGCAATCCGCCGAAGCGCTGGAGATCAAGCGGGAGGCAGATAGCCTGGTGGACTTCTGCAGCTACCTGATGGCTTCTGCTCAACCTGATGGGCTGTTTGTCGGTAACGCCAATATCAGCCCGATGGCCCCGCGCAAGTACCTGTATCACGCCTATCTGACCTTTATGGCTGGCATGGCGCATCAACGACCGTTGAGCCTGACGGCGTTCGGCAAGGCAATGCCCTATGCCATGGGCGAATTCGGCAAGCGGTTTATCAAGGCCCGCACCAAGCATGGCATGAGAACCAATCTCGACCTTAACGAGGATACCGCTGTGGACTGGATACATACACCTGGTGGAGACTCATAAAGTTAGAATTACCTGCAAACTGTTCACCACTGTTCACCACCTTAAAAAGTCATTTAAAAACAGTTAATTAGGTGGTGAACACTTCAATGAATACTGTTCACCTACTATTCACCACTGTTCACCCATCAAGACGAAGTGATCACCCCGGTGAACAGTTGGTGAATAGTTCAAACCAAACTGTTCACCCCTTAACAGTATGAAATTAAACGGGTTTAAGGCCGGGTGAACAGTGTGAACAGTTTTTGGCATATTTAAAATGTAAGGGGGGCTTGCGCCCAGTGACAACCACCGCAAAAGTGCGGGCGTTAACCGTGGCCATGATGACCATGCCTTGCCAACCGCCGAGAACTCAACCGCTCACCACATTAGCCGAATCAGCTAACCATTAGCAGCAATGGCTAACCTTTCCCCGAAACAGGGAAACATTACCCGAAACGGGGAAACAATGGACGTCCTGAATCAAGGCCTCGCTTGCGCTAGGTGTTTTGCAGTGACATTTGCCGGCGGCGGGTGCCTCCCTGGCTAACTGTGGATTTCACGCATCAGATTCTAACAGTCGTTAGGTCTTGCAATAAAAAACAACTGTTATAACATAACTGTATATACATACAGTTAAGGCGTTATTTATGTCATCGAACAAGACCATGAGCGAGCTACAGCAAAAGGGCCTGACCATTCATCTTGATGCGAATACGGTCAGAGAGTTACGGCTCTATCAGGTTCGGCTGCAAGAGGCACAAGGGGAAGGGTTCCCGGCACCAGAGCTGCCAACCTTGGCGCGTCATTGCATCCGTAAATGGATTAGCACTTTCCCCCATCCGCAGAAGTAGGAGCGCGCTCAATGAGCAACAAAAGCCAGCCCATGATCATGGCTTCCATTGCTGGCGCCAACGGCCACCAATCCGGCCCAAGCGCAGCGGCCCCCGGCATTGAAATTGAAGTGTTCGATGTGATCGACGGCAACGCCGCCGCGAACGTAAAACGCGCCTTAACAGCTGCCCAAAGCAAGACCCCGATCACCCTCACCATTAACAGCCCAGGCGGCAGCGTGACCGATGCCGTGGCCATGTATACGCTGCTTAAATCCCACAAGGGGGAAGTAACGGCGCGAGTAGTCGGGCTGGCGGCCAGTGCGGCAACCGTCTTGATGATGGCAGCCGATCGGGTAGTTATGGCCAAACACGCCATGCTGATGATCCACAACCCCTGGCTGGTCATTGCCGGCGATGCCAGTGACCAGCGGGCCGCCGCCGAGCTGCTTGATAAAGCTGGCGCTGAAATGGTGGACATTTACGCAGAAAAGACCGGGCAGACTGCTAAAGCAATTACCGAAATAATGGCAAAAGAGACTTGGTTCAATGCTGATGAAGCGGTGGCGGCCGGATTTGCCGACGCGATCGAAGAAGCCTCAGAAAAGCCCCGCATGAGCGCCGCGGCTGTGGCCTATTTGTCCCGAATCAGTCAGCAAACTTCCGGCAGTATTGCCCAGGCACGAGCCGACCGAGAGAAAACGAGAGTGTCAGAGATAAATAATATCTTTGATATGTTGCCGGCCACTGGCGCCATGGCAGAAATTAAAGATAAGGCTATAAACATGAGCTTCACCACAAAGCAAACCCGTGCGGCAGTTATGGCGTCGATTGGCGCAGAAACCACACCATGCACAATCCCAAACAGTTACCACCGGGGCCATGTTAGCAATGGCGACATTATAAAGGACGGCATCATTAATGCCCTGTCTGCCCGTGTAGGCCAAAAGCACACGGCAGAGCGTA
This sequence comes from Oceanisphaera sediminis, assembly GCF_039539745.1. Taxonomy (NCBI): domain Bacteria; kingdom Pseudomonadati; phylum Pseudomonadota; class Gammaproteobacteria; order Aeromonadales; family Aeromonadaceae; genus Oceanisphaera; species Oceanisphaera sediminis. The sequence continues at coordinate 21,347 of NZ_BAABDS010000003.1, read as the reverse complement.
CGCCATATGATCACATGAGCCTGTTTGAAATGGCCAAGGCGAGCTTAACCGAGAGTGGCGGCAGCCTTGCTGGTTATGGTTCTAAAATGCAGGTAGTTGGTGCGGCGTTTACCCATACCAATAGTGATTTTGGCAATGCCCTGAGTTACGTTGCCGAGAAGGCCATGCTTAAAGGCTGGGAAGAGTCTGGCGAAACTTGGCAGGAATGGTGTAAGCGCGGTGAGCTGAGCAATTTCCGCACGGCTAACCGTGTTGGACTGAACAGCTTCCCGAGCTTGCCCGAAGTGCGCGAGGGCGCAGAGTATAAGCACATCACCTTAAGCGACACTGGGGCCCCAATTCAACTGGCAACCTATGGCGGCCTGTTCGGCATTACCCGCCAGGCCATCATTAACGATGACTTAAGCCTGTTTACCAGCATTCCACAACTACAAGGCCGAGCAGCTAGCCGCACTATTGGTGATCTGGTGTATTCAGTCCTAACCAAAAACCATAAATTTGTGGATGGTAAGGCCCTGTTCCACGCCGATCATATGAACTTAATAGACGGCTTGGTTGACCTGGTGGGACTGGATGCGGCCCGAAAGCTGATGCGCTTACAGAAAGACCATGAAGGCCAAACCTTGAACATTGCGCCTGCCTTTATGATTGTGCCGGCCGCATTAGAAAGCGCGGCTATTAGTGTTATCGGCTCAACTGCTTTGCCTGGAGCTGACAATAACTCAGGCGTTATGAACCCATTGCACAACTTAGCCAAGATCATCACTGAGCCCCGCTTGGACAAGGCAGACCCTAAAGCGTGGTATATGGCCGCAGCACAAGGCATGGACACGTTAGAGGTAGCATTCCTTGATGGTGTCGATACTCCATACCTGGAGCAGCAACAAGGCTGGTCCGTGGATGGCGTGAGCTTCAAGGTGCGCATTGATGCTGGTGTGGCCCCGCTAGACTATCGCGGCATGTTGAAGAGTACAGGCGACTTTGTAGCCGTACCTTAATAGTTCCTCAGTGCTGGCCTAGTTCCCCAGCATTAGCTTAGAGCGTGGCCGTGCGGGCATGTGCGGCTACGAACTCAGGCATAACCAAAGCCCTTGCTACCTTAGCAGGGGCTTTTTATTGTCAGCCTTCAGCCCAACCATGCAAAGAAAGGTACTCCCGAGGGGGAGGCCCAATACGGGGTCGTAGAGGCGCGATCGTTGGCTATTTATAAAAATTTTCTGATAGGTGGTTGTTGTTTATGTTTGCCCGGTGAAGGGGAGGCACGACCGGCACGGCCACCACTCGGCAGCCCTTGCGGGGCAAGGCTCACAGCGGGTAAGTGGCTCGATGTGCTGCCCCTGGCTGGCGCAGTGAAACAACAACTTAGGCACCTTCAAAGACAGGCACGGCAAGGGCTGGCCCCTGGTGCTGCTGTTGACCCAAAAGCCCCGAAATTTAGCCGGAGTCCGCGACTCTGCGTCCCCGTGGACTGACGAACCGAGCCAGCAAGGACCCGCGAAATGTACAGCCGGGCAGACTCACCCCGCACACCCGACCAAGCAGCCCGACACCGGGCATGGTTGCCCAGGGTAGAGCGCCAGCCGCCAAGCTGATCCCGAAAGGCTGCCGGATAGGTGCGCTTTCTTGTCGGAATCGACAAAGGTTCTTGTCAGAAACGACAAACGGGGCGACGACTTAACGGGTACACGACCGGGCCAGCCAGTGGCCAGACTCCCCGAGGGCTGCCGTTCTGTGGCCAGACAAGACCCCAGCACGGCAACCATCATCACCAGCCAGACCCGGCAACACCAACGGGCGCAACATAGCGCCGACCAAAGCCGGTTTTCCGGCCTTGAGGTATTTACCCAGGGACGAGCGCCAGCACCAGCAAACCGATTAACCAAAGGCGGAAACCCGCCTTTGAGAACCAAGGCCCGTAGGGGGGATCTGATCCTGTGTGCCGTGAGGGCTACCGGGACCGCCGCCCAAGTCTTTCCGTATCGCCGCAGGTTGGAAAACTTTTTTCAGGGCCGAGTAACGGGGAACAGAGAGCCAACGCCGAATAGGGCGCGGATTTTAGAGGCAGGCGGGGTAAGGGCTGTGGCAGGAATTTACACTTTGGGCGCGGGTTTGTGGGTCTGCCGTGGCGGTATTCAAAAGCCGCTAAAGGGGCACCAAGAACGGGAGGGGATAGGCTGCCACTTTGGGCGTTACCATTATGCCGGAATCAGTAAATTGGTTGATTGGTTGGGGCATCGGTGGTGCTGGCGCTGGCCATGATGGAGCGTTTCGCCCTGGTGAATCGGGCTGTTTTGTTTCCCTGGCTATCCCGCTGCAAAGCGGCACATAGGCGGCACAGAAAAAAAGGGTTAGCGGCTCTTAACCTGCTAACCCTTGCTATTTGGTGGCCCCTCCCAGACTTGAACTGGGGACCTAACGATTATGAGTCGTGTGCTCTAACCAACTGAGCTAAGGGGCCAAAAGTGGAGCTGATTATAGGGAAAGCCGCCTTGGCTGTCCAGTCAGGGTAGCTCTATATCAGTTTGATTTTTAAACGGTTGGAACATTAGGCACAAAAAGAGAAAGGGCGCCGAGGCGCCCTTTTATCGTCTTGCTTGTCGCTCACTGCCGCTTACTCGTCGAGGAAGCTGCGCAGTACTTCGGAGCGGCTGGGATGGCGCAGTTTGCGCAATGCCTTGGCTTCGATCTGGCGAATACGCTCGCGGGTAACGTCGAACTGCTTGCCCACCTCTTCCAGAGTGTGGTCGGTGTTCATGTCGATACCAAAGCGCATGCGCAGTACCTTGGCTTCTCGAGCCGTCAGGCCCGAAAGCACGTCTTTGGTAGCATTACGCAGGCTTTCGCTGGTGGCGGAGTCGGCCGGCAAGGACAGGGTGGTGTCCTCGATAAAGTCGCCCAGATGGGAGTCTTCATCGTCGCCGATGGGCGTCTCCATCGAGATCGGCTCTTTGGCGATTTTCAGCACCTTGCGGATCTTGTCTTCCGGCATGGCCATGCGATGCGCCAGCTCTTCCGGGGTCGGTTCACGGCCCATTTCCTGCAGCATCTGGCGGGAAATACGGTTGAGCTTGTTGATGGTCTCGATCATGTGTACCGGAATACGGATGGTACGGGCCTGATCCGCGATGGAGCGGGTAATGGCCTGACGAATCCACCAGGTAGCGTAGGTCGAGAACTTGTAGCCGCGACGGTATTCAAACTTGTCCACGGCCTTCATCAAACCGATGTTACCCTCCTGGATCAGATCCAGGAACTGCAGGCCACGGTTGGTGTACTTCTTGGCGATGGAAATAACCAGACGCAGGTTGGCCTCAACCATTTCTTTCTTGGCGCGGCGGGCCTTGGCTTCACCGATGCTCATGCGACGGTTGATGTCTTTTATCTGCGAGATGGTCAGACCGGTTTCTTCTTCAACCAGCTTGAGCTTACTGATGGAACGCAGCACGTCTTCGGCGACTTCTTCCATCTTCACTGACCAGGCTTTACCGGCGGCCAGCTGCTTCTTGAACCATTCCTGCTCGCTTTCGTGTTGAGCAAAGGCCTGCACGAAGGTCTTCTTCGGCATTTTGCACTGCTCTACACACAGCTTCAGAATGAGGCGTTCCTGAATGCGTACGCGGTCCATGGTGTTACGCATGGCATTGACCAGGCGATCGAACTGCTTGGGCACCAGGCGAAACTCGCGGAAGATGTAGGCGAGCCCGGCGATTTCTGCAGCGGCTTCCGGCGAGGTACGGCCTTTGCTTTCAATCACGCCGCGCATGATGTCGTATTGTTCACGCAAGATGCCGAATTTTTCGCGCGCCAGCTCGGGATCCGGGCCGGTATCGACTTCTTCTTCGTCTTCGTCGTCTTTATCGTCTTCGTCTTCGTCTTCGTCTTCCAGCTCTTTATCGCTCAGTTCCGAGCCGATATGAGTAGCGGTGGGGGCGACGGTGTCGACGGCGTCCGGGTCGAGAAAACCGGAGATGATATCGCTCAGTTTGATGTCACCGGCTTCAAAGCGGTCAAACTGGTACAGCAAAGAGGTGATGGTCTCGGGGTATTCGGACACCGAGCTCTGCACCTGGTTGATGCCTTCTTCGATCCGTTTGGCGATGTCGATTTCGCCTTCACGGGTCAGCAGCTCAACCGTACCCATTTCGCGCATGTACATGCGTACCGGGTCGGTGGTGCGGCCAATTTCCGACTCAACAGAAGCCAGCGCCTGAGCGGCGGCCTCGGCGGCGTCTTCGTCGGCGGTGGTTTCAGACATCATCAGATCATCGGCATCGGGGGCGCTTTCCACCACCTGAATACCCATGTCATTGATCATCTGGATGATATCTTCGATTTGATCGGAATCGACGATATCCTGAGGAAGATGATCGTTTACCTCGGCATAGGTCAGGTAACCCTGTTCTTTACCTTTGGCAACGAGAAGTTTAAGCTGAGACTGCGGGGTTTGCTCCATAGAACTCGTCCGGTTAGATGTTGCAAGAGGGTGTAGGCATTAGGCACTCTTTTATGGCGCGCAAGTAGCCGATTATAACAAAATTTGACCAGCCTCGCTATGCTGGTCTGAGCTTGCCAACACGCCTCGCCTTCAATAATCGGTGAGAGTGCTGCAGCGTTCAATGGTTCATCATTACCCGTTTGCCGGGCCTGCTTTACGATATTGGGGCGTCACGCCCACTTTTCAATGTTCATCCGCTCCCACCCTTGCTTTCGCTGAGCAGCAGCAGTAATTCCTGTTTTTCTGCCGAGGTCAGTCCGTGCTGACTGCTTTTTCGTTGCAGCGATTCGATGCGGCTGGCCAGGTATTCGTTGATCAACACCACAAAGATATCCTGCAGCTCCTGCTCGATATGCTCGCCTGCAAACAGGCCTTCGGCCATTGCGAGGCGAGCCAGCGCCGGCTCGGATTCATGACCGCGCCAGTGTTCGAGCAACTGGGCCGTGGTCATTTCCGGTCGGTGTTGCACCTGACCCAACAGCGCCTGCAGCAGTTCCATGCCGGGTAATGGCAATTCGGCCAGTTCGGGCATGGCCGGTAGTCTGGCAGCGGCAGCCGGATATTGTAGCACAAGGGCAATGGCCCGGCGAATAGGGGTCAGCTTTATCTTTTTACCGGGCTGTCTGGCCGGGGCGGCTGGCTCTGCGCCGCTCTTCTGCAAACGACCGAACAGCTCTCGCACCCTCCGTTCGTTTTCGCCCCAGTTCAGCTGGCGGGAGAGGTGAGTGATCAGGCCTTCGCGGGTAAAGCCTTCCGGCACTCGAATAATGGCTTCCGCCGCCTTGTTGGCCAGCTCGTGCTGGCCGGCATCACCGCTCATGGTGTCCTGGGCCAGGCGCTCGAACAGGAAGTCGCCGAAGTCCTGGGCTTCGCTCAGTTGCTGCTCAAACACGGCGGCGCCCAGTTTGCGTACCAGGGTGTCGGGATCTTCGCCGTCGGGCAGAAACACGAATTTCAGGCTGCGACCATCCTGCATCAATGGCAGGGCATTTTCCAATGCGCGCCAGGCGGCTTCGCGTCCGGCTCGGTCTCCGTCGTAGCAGCAGATCACTTCGCGGGTGGTGCGGAACAGCAACTGCAGGTGATCGGGTGTGGTGGAGGTGCCGAGGCTGGCCACCGCATAGTCGATGCCAAACTGGGCCAGCGCCACTACATCCATGTAGCCTTCCACCACCAGGATACGATCCGGATTGCGGTGTGCCTGCCGTACTTCATAGAGGCCGTAGAGTTCACGCCCCTTGTGAAACACCGGTGTCTCGGGTGAATTCAGGTATTTCGGGGTGCCGTCGCCCAGAACGCGACCGCCAAAGCCGATAACCCGGCCGCGCCGGTCGTGAATGGGGAACATGATGCGATCGCGAAAACGGTCATAGACCCGGCCGTTGTCGCTTTGCAGCAGCATGCCGCCTTCAATCAGCTGGCGTTCGGCCTCCGGATTGCGGGCAAACTGTTTTTTTACACCATCCCACTGATCCGGCACGTAACCGATACGGAACTGTTTGACCACCTCGCCGCTCAGGCCTCGGCCCTTGAGGTAGCTGATGGCATCCTGGGACTGGCGCAGCTGTCCCTGATAGAAACGGCTGATATCGTTGAGCTGACCGTAGAGATCCTGGCGTACCGCCTTTGCCGCCGCCTGTTGTGCCGGAGATAGCGATGAGCCGCCGCTTTCCCGCGGGACCGTGACTCCGTGCATGCCGGCGAGTTCGTCGATGGCATCGAGAAATTCCAGTCCGTCATATTCCATCAGAAAGCCGAGCACGGTGCCGTGGGCGCCACAGCCGAAGCAATGATAGAACTGTTTATCGGCACTGACGGTAAAGGAGGGGGATTTTTCGTTGTGAAAAGGGCAGCAGGCCTGATAGTTCTTGCCGGCTTTTTTCAGTTTTACCCGCTGATCGATGAGATCGACGATGTCGGTTCTGGCCAACAGATCGTCAATAAAAGATTGGGGGATTCTGCCTGTCATCATTCACCGGAAAGCGAAAAAAACAAAGCCGTGCTTCAAGAAGAGGCACGGCCCGTCGGCAGGGAACAGCGTGAGCGCTTTAAGCCAGTCTGGCTTTAATGCTGGCGCTGACCTTGCCCATATCTGCACGTCCCTGGATTTGCGGTTTGAGCACCGCCATCACTTTGCCCATATCCTGCATGCCAGTGGCACCGGTATCGGCGATGGCTTGCGTCAGCAAGGCATCCAGTTCGTCTGCGGTCAGAGGTTGCGGCAGGAATTCCTGCAGCACCACGATTTCCTGGCGTTCACCATCGGCCAGCTCCTGACGTCCGGCCTGCTCAAATTGAGTGGCGGCGTCTTTACGCTGTTTCACCATTTTGGTGACGATGGTGATGATGGCGTCATCATCCAGGGTCTCGCGGCTGTCTATCTCTTTTTGTTTGATCTCTGCCAGCAGCATACGCAAGGTGCCGAGGCGCGCCTTGTTTCTGGCACGCATGGCAATCTTTTGTTGCTCTGACAGCTGGTCTTTTAAAGACATGAGATCAACAACAACTTAGTACAGACGAGTACGACGTGCGTTTTCACGAGCCAGTTTCTTGGCATGACGCTTAACAGCAGCAGCCTTGGCGCGCTTGCGTTCGGTAGTCGGCTTCTCGTAGTGCTCGCGACGACGCACTTCAGACAGGATACCGGCCTTTTCGCAGGAACGCTTGAAACGACGCAGGGCTACGTCGAAGGGCTCGTTTTCACGTACTTTAATTACTGGCATGTGCCTCTCACCTCGGTTAACTGGTCTGTCACCGACCAGTTTGACTAATAAAAATGGTGCGAAATTCTACTCTGAACCGGAACCTAAAGTAAAGTCCGGCAGCCCTTCGCTGGTTAAAAAATCACGGGGAGGGTAACATAGGCCCCTCTTTTCCGACAGCCTTGAATGATTAGACCGACATGCGTGTACTAGGTATAGAAACCTCCTGTGATGAAACCGGCATCGCCATCTACGACGACCAGCTCGGTATCATGGCTCACCAGTTATACAGCCAGGTCGCGCTGCATGCGGACTACGGTGGCGTGGTGCCCGAGCTTGCCAGTCGGGATCATATTCGCAAGACCATTCCGCTGATCGAGGCCGCGCTGGCCGACGCCGGTTGCAGTCGGGATGATATCGACGGTGTGGCCTATACCGCCGGACCCGGACTGATGGGCGCCCTGCTGGTTGGCGCTACCATAGGCCGTAGCCTGGCCTTCGCCTGGAACAAGCCGGCGGTGGCGGTGCATCATATGGAAGGTCACCTGCTGGCCCCCATGCTGGAAGAGCGGGTACCGGCCTTTCCTTTTGTCGCCCTGCTGGTGTCTGGCGGTCATACATTGTTAGTGCGGGTCGATGGCATTGGTCGTTACGAAATATTGGGCGAGTCGGTAGACGATGCCGCCGGTGAGGCGTTCGATAAAACCGCCAAGCTGATGGGATTGGATTACCCCGGTGGCCCGCGTCTGGCGAGGCTTGCCGAGCTGGGGCTGCCCAACCGCTTTAAATTTCCGCGGCCCATGACCGACAGGCCCGGGCTGGATTTCAGCTTTTCCGGCCTGAAAACCGCCACCGCCACCACCATTGCCCGAGAGGGTAACGACGAGCAGACTCGGGCCGACATCGCCCACGCCTTTCAGCAGGCGGTAGTCGATACCCTGGCCATCAAATGCAAACGTGCCCTGCAGCAGACCGGGCTCAATCGCCTGGTGGTAGCCGGTGGTGTGAGCGCTAATGTCTCGTTGCGAAGCCAACTGGAAGCGCTGATGAAGGGGCTGAAGGGCGAGGTATTCTATCCGCGTAACGAATATTGCACCGATAACGGCGCCATGATTGCCTTCGCCGGCCTGCAACGACTGAAAGCCGGTGAAAGCGAGCCGCTGGCGGTACGCGCCCGGCCGCGCTGGCCGCTCGATGAGCTGGAAGCGGTTGATTGACGTGACCCCGTGCGGAGTAAAGAGTGAGGTGTTAGGAAAGAACGTTGCCTTATACCTCACCCTTCACAGTGTTATTCCCCACGATGTCCCCTGAACTTGTCCAGAATCGGTTTTTCTTGCCGGTGATACAGACGGCTGATATTACGGTGATGGCGCAGTATGAGCAGGCAGGAGAGCAGGGCCACCGCCAGGGTATATTCCGGCTTGATGAAATACACATAGAGTGGTGCCACCAGGGCGGTAATGAGTGAGGCCAGCGAGGAATAGCCAAACAATCCCAGGCAGACCAGCCAGGTCAGCAGCATCAGGCCGGTCATGTCCATGCCCAGTGGCAGCAGGGTACCCAGGGCGGTTGCCACGCCCTTGCCACCGCGAAAGTGGAAAAACAGCGGGAACATGTGTCCCAGGCAGGCAGCCATACCGATCAAGGCCAGATACAGAGGGCTGATGTCGAGAAACCAGCCCAGATAAACCGGCAGTGTTCCCTTGAGAATATCGAGCAGCAGCACCCAGACCGCGGCGCTGCGGTTGCCGGTGCGCAGCACATTGGTGGCACCGGGGTTGCCCGAGCCATGCTGTCGTGGGTCCGGCAGACGGTAAAGACGAGAGATCAACACGGCACTGGAGATGGATCCTCCCAGATAGGCAAGCATGATCATAAACAGGGTGAGAGCCGTCATTCTCGGTTTATACCTCGGGGTCAATCCGTTACTATTGCGCGCTTAAAAACCGAGCTGCTGGCTGAGCCAGCAAGGCCCGATCGCCGAAAATAACCACAGCTTAACAGAAGATATAAACGATGGATAAAGTGTTTGTACAAGCCCTGGAAGTGCTCACTACCATTGGCGCTTATGAATGGGAAAAGAGCATAAAACAAAAGATCCGCTTCGATCTGGAGATGATGCATGACAATCGGCCGGCGGCGCTGGGTGACGATCTGACCAAGGCGCTTGATTATGCCGCCCTGTCCCAGAAAGTGACGCAGCACGCCGAACAAAATCATGTAGAGCTGGTCGAAACCATGGCCGAGCAGATAGCCCAGTTGATCCTGGCGGAGTTTCCGGTTCAGTCGGTAAAAGTTCGGCTGACCAAGCCGGGCGCTGTGGCCAATGCCGCTGGCGTGGGCGTAGAAATAGAGCGCTTTGCCGACCATGCCCGCGGTGTCTGAGACACCATAAAAGCGCCATAAGACTCGGCTATCCTATCGATGTAACCGATTAAAGGAATAGCAAGATGGAAGTGCACGTCATACTGCTCGCCCTTATTCAGGGGTTTACCGAATTCCTCCCCATTTCCAGCTCGGCGCACCTGATTCTGCCTTCGGTGTTGCTGGGCTGGCGCGATCAGGGCATGGCCTTCGACGTGGCGGTACATCTGGGCAGCCTGCTGGCGGTGCTGTATTACTTCCGCAAGGAAGTCGTTACCCTGACCCGGGCCTGGTCTCGCTCGTTGCGCGGAAAAGGACATAATGCCGAATCGCGGCTGGCCTGGAGCATAGTGCTGGCAACGGTGCCGGCCTGTGTGATTGGGGCGCTGTTTGGTGGCGTGATCGCCGACTACCTGCGTTCCGGCTGGGTCATTGCGGCGGCCACCGTGGTGTTTGGTTTGTTGCTGTGGCTCGCGGACAAGATGGCGCAGCTGTACAAAGACGAATATCAGACCGGTTGGCGGGGCGCTCTTTTGTTGGGGTGCGCCCAGGCGCTGGCCCTGATCCCGGGTACTTCACGCAGCGGCATCACCCTGACCGCCGGCCTGATGCTGGGCATGACCCGGGCTGCCGCCGCTCGCTTTTCGTTTCTGATGTCCATCCCCATCATCTTTCTGGCCGGCAGCCATCAGGCGAGCGGTTTAATCGGCTCCGGCCTGACCATGCCCTGGTCGGCCATCGGCTTGGGCGTGGTGGTGTCTTTTGCCAGCGCCCTGACCTGCATTCATCTTTTTCTGGCGCTGCTCAACCGTATCGGTGTCATGCCTTTCGTCTTGTATCGATTAGGGCTGGGCGCCGTGTTGTTCTGGGTAATGGCCGGCCAGCTTTAAGCGGCCAGCCATCGTCTTAGCTGCTGCAGGCGGGCGTCAGCAATGGCCTCGCCGATGGCCGGGCCCCTGAGACCCTGAGCCACAAAGGGGGCGGCGGTAATGGCTCTCAGTTCGCACAACCACTGCCATAGTCGCTCCCGCTGCGGGTAAGGACGCTGTTCGAAGCCGGTTCTGCCCTGCAAATCCGCCTGGGCACACAAGAGTAACTGGGCGAAGCGCTCGGGCTTGCGCCAGGCATCGGTATGCTGAAACAGTGCCAGTACCGCCTCGGCCTGCTCCGGCGCCGGGTTGACCAGCCGATGCAGGCAAATATGCCAGCGGCTCATAAGCAGGGCCAGTTCCCTGTGTTCGGTGGGCACCCTGAAGCGGGCGCACAGCGTCGCTATCGGCTCTATGCCCAATTCGCCGTGATCGTGGTGGCTGGGCCATTTATCCGATGGGGTCAGCGCCTTGCCGAAGTCATGGCAGAGGGCGGCAAAGCGACAGGGGATGCCGGCGCCCAGCTCCGCGGCGCGTTTGAGTACCATCATGGTGTGCAGACCGGTGTCGATTTCCGGGTGCCATTCTTTCGGTCCGGGCACGCCGAACAGGGCATCCACTTGTGGAAACAGCACCTTGAGTGCACCGCACCGGCGCAATACCTCGAAAAACACCTGGGGGTTGTCGCTGGCCAGGGCCTTTTCCGTTTCTTTCCACACTCGTTCCGGCGTCAGGGCGCCAAGCTCACCGCCGGCAGCCATCTGTTGCATCAGAGTCTGGGTTTCATCGGCCACGGTAAAACCCTGAGCGTGAAAGCGGGCGGCGAAGCGCGCCACCCGCAAGACCCGCAGCGGATCTTCTCCGAAGGCGTCGGACACATGGCGCAGCACCCGCGCCTCTATGTCGGCCTGGCCACCGTAGGGATCATGCAGTGTGCCTTGCTGATCCCGGGCGATGGCATTGATGGTCAGATCCCGACGCAGCAGGTCTTGTTCCAATGTGACGTCGGGGCCGAATTCGCAGATAAAACCGGTGTAGCCCTTGCCTGACTTGCGCTCGGTACGGGCCAGGGCGTATTCCTCGCGGCTTGTCGGGTGCAGAAACACCGGAAAGTCCTTGCCGACCTGGTTGTAGCCAAGCTTGAGCAATTGCTCGGGAGTCGCCCCCACCACCATGTAGTCGCGTTCCCTGACCTTCAGCCCCAGCAGTTCATCCCGTACCGCGCCCCCCACCAGATAGACTTCCACGAATTCAGGCCCTCTTTCTCTAAAAAAGGTCATTATAACGGCTGAAGATGAAAAAAGACGCCGCAGCGTCTTTTTCATCTTACAGCTTTCGGCTTAGGGCTCCCGATCAACCCTCACCCAACGACAGCAGGGTGGCGTTGCCGCCGATGGCCGTGGTGTTGTTGGTGATGGTCTTCTCGGTGATGAAGCGAGTCAGGTAGTGGGGGCCACCGGCCTTGGGGCCGGTGCCGGACAGGCCCTGGCCACCGAAGGGTTGTACGCCCACCATGGCGCCGATCTGATCCCGGTTGATGTAGGCGTTGCCCGCATCGATACTTTGGGCCACATATTCGGCAAAGGACTCGTTACGGCTGTGAATGCCCAGGGTCAGGCCGTAACCGGTATTATTGATATCCTTGATTACCTGATCGATGTCTTTGGCCTTGAAGCGCACCACGTGCAGTATGGGGCCGAACTGTTCTTTCTCCAGTTCACCGATGGCGCCGATCTCCAGCGCCGTGGGTTGAATATAGAAGCCCTGATCGCAGCCTTTGCCGAGCGACGTCTGGGCGATGATATTCTTGCCTTCGGCCTGCATCCTGCTCAGGTGGGCTTCGAGGCCGGACTGGGCGTCCTGGTCGATCACCGGGCCTACGTCTGTCGACCACAGCGCCGGATCGGCCACGCTCAGCTCGTTCATGGCACCTTTCAGTATGCCCAGTACCCGTTCGGCGATGTCGTCCTGCAGGTAGAGCACCCGCAGGGCGGAACAACGCTGGCCGGCGCTCTGGAAGGCGGCGCGTACCACGTCCCGTACCACCTGCTCGGGCAGGGCGGTGGAGTCGACGATCATGGCGTTCTGGCCTCCGGTTTCGGCAATCAGCGGTATGATGGCGCCTTTCCGCTTGGCCAGGGTCTGGTTGATCAGCATGGCGGTGTCGGTAGAGCCGGTGAAACAGACGCCGGCAATGCGCGGATCCGCGGTCAGCGTCGCGCCAACGGTGGCACCGTCGCCGGGCAGTAGCTGCAGCACATCGGCAGGAATACCGGCCTTGTGAGCCAGGGTAACCGCCAGATGGGCGATCAGGCTGGTCTGCTCGGCGGGCTTGGCCAGCACGGTATTGCCGGTGGCCAGGGCGGCGGAAATTTGACCGAGGAAAATCGCCAGCGGGAAGTTCCAGGGGCTGATGCAGACGAAGGGACCACGGCCCTGGGCGAACAGCAGGTTCAGCTCGCCGGTGTATCCGGGCAGCTTCTTCGGCTCCATCAGCACGCGGGCTTCATTGGCATAGTAGCGGCAGAAGTCCACCGCCTCACGCACCTCGTCGATGCCGTCCTGCAGCAGCTTGCCCGCTTCCCGGGTACAGAGGGAAATAAATTCGTCCTGGTGTTCTTCCAGCAGATCCGCCAGCTTTTCCAGTGCCTGGGCGCGGACGTCCACCGGTGTGTTGCGCCAGCCCCCGAAGGCGGCCTGCGCCTTGCCGACGGCCAGCTCGACGGTGGCTTTATCGGCGAAGTGAACCTGGCCGACCTGATGGCCGTTATTCTGGGGGCTCAGTACTGCGTTGGCGGTGCCCGTGGTCAGGGTTTTGCCGCCGACGATGGGGCCGCCCTGCCAGCTCTTGCCGGCCAGTTTATCCAGCGCCTTGAAGAAGGGGACGCGAATGCCCTCGATATTCATGTTCAGGCCCCGGGAATTGGTCCGGTCGGGGAAGATGGCCAGCGGCAGCGGTATCTTGTCGTTGGCGAGAGTATCGTATTCCGCCAGACTGGTCAGCGGATGGGTGATCAGGGTGTCGATGGGCGTCTTGGGATCCACCAGCTTGTGCACGAAGGAGGTATTGGCGCCGTTTTCCAGCAGGCGACGCACCAGGTAGGGCAGCAGATCCTTGTGCGCGCCAACCGGCGCATAGATGCGGCAATTCAGTCCCGGGTTTTCAGCCAGCACGGCGTTGTACAGTTCTTCGCCCATGCCGTGCAGGCGCTGAAATTCGAAGTTTCGCTCACCGGCCATGGCCATCACCGACACCACCGTATGGGCGTTGTGGGTGGCAAACTGGGGATAAATGGCGCCATTACAGGCTTCGCTCAGCAGGTAGCGGGCACAGGCCAGGTAAGACACATCGGTGCCGGCCTTGCGGGTATAGACCGGATAGCCGTCGATGCCGCTTTGCTGGCAGAGTTTGATTTCACTGTCCCAGTAGGCGCCTTTGACCAGACGTACCGGAATTTCATCGCCCTGTTCGCGCGCCAGGGCGGTCAGCCAGCACAATACCGGCAGGGCGCGCTTGGAATAGGCCTGGATAACCAGCCCCAGGCCGCCCCAGCCCTGGTTGACGTCCGACCGGTACAGCGCCTCGAACAAGTCGAGCGACAGCTCAAGCCGGTCCATTTCTTCCGCGTCTATGGTGATAAATACATCCAGCTTGCGGGCCAGCTCCAGCAGCCCGAGCACGGTGGCGTACAGCTCGGTCAGTACCCGTTCCCGATTCGCTTCTTCGTAGCGGGGATGCAGGGCCGACAGCTTGATGGAAATGGAAGGGCGCGGCACCTTGGGATTGTTGAGTTTCTCGGCCCCGACGGTAGCGATGGCATTGGCGTAGTCGGCGCGGTATTTCTCGGCATCACTGGCGGTCATGGCAGCTTCGCCCAGCATGTCGTAGGAGTGGGTATAGCCGAGCTCGCGAGACTTGCGGCTGGCCTTGAGCGCCTCCTTGATGTCACGGCCCAGCACGAACTGCTTGCCCATGATCTTCATGGCCGCATACATGGCCGAGCGCACCATGGGCTCGCCCATGCGGTTGATCATGCGATTGAGCACATTGGCCGGATTGCCATCGAGCTTCTTGTCCATGCGCACTATCTTGCCGGTCAGCATCAGCCCCCAGGTAGAGGCATTGACCAGGGTGGAGTCGCTCTGGCGGAAATGACTGGCCCAGTCGGCGCCGGACAGTTTGTCTTTTATCAACTCGTCGGCGGTGTGGCTGTCGGGAATGCGCAGCAGGGCTTCGGCCAGACACATCAGGATAATGCCTTCCTGGGTATCCAGGCTGTATTGCTGCAAAAAGGCGTCGATGCCGTCACCGCCGTCGCTTTCTTCTCGTACCCGGGTGACCAGTTGGCGGGCCTGTTCATTTATCTGCGTCAGAGTCTGACCACTGGCGGGCACCTGCTCCAGCAAGGCGGCCAGATAGGTGTTTTCGTCGACGATGTAGTTTTGGGTGATGTCCTGGCGCAGAGACGGCAGATCTCTGGGGGCATAGTCGGGGGCAAAGACGGTGGCGGCAGTAAACATAACGGCACTCCTGATGTCGCGAGGTAACGGCTGCCCGAGCGAGGCGGCTGTTAGGGATATTGATGTATACGATTAATGGGTAATCAAAAGTTTGCACATCGACCTGAACGCTAAAGTGAGGTTTTTATGGCATTTCAATCGGTTTATATCTGATTTAACGTCTGTTTTTGTATACGAAGTCGGGGGCGCCATGCTTTATCTGTCAGGTTTTATCAATATAGCTGAAGCCGTCGCCGGCAGTTGTCGATGGTGATGGTGCGTGCCTTGACGGTGGGGGCGATATGGATGATGTGCCGGTGTGCGATAGTGGGGACGCACCGAATGGAGATTGGCGACAACAGGGAGTCCGGCGTTAATACTCGACCGACCGGTGCCATTGTCTTGTCGGTGGCTCTGGCCCTATAATGCGCGCTCATTTTTGTCTGTGGTAAGCAAGCCAAGTGCACTATCAACGTCTTCCCAAGGGGCCTTTCGCCCTGTCTGTGGTTTATCTGATCACCGGCGCCTCCATTGCCGCTTCCATGGTGTTTTCTCTGTTGTTGTTCCTGTCGCTGGAGCAGGGCCTGCTGATGAAGCTGATGTTTGGCGGCCTGGCGTTGGTGTTCGAGGTCGGCAAGTTTTATATCTGGTATGAAATGGGCGAACGCACCAACCGTGGTGATGCGATGGGGTCGCTGAAGGCGCTCTGTTTCTATGGGGTATTGGCGGGGCTTTCCATTGCCGGCAGTGTCGGCGGCATTAACGCCGCCACCAACACCCTGATGCAGGGGGATGAAGCCAAGGCGGCCGAGGTGCAGAGCTATAACGACAAGATAGTGTCTCTGGATCGGGAAATCGAGATTAACGAGCAGGCGGCCCAGGCTTATATCGACATGAAACGCATTGCCAACGGCATGACCAAGATGCTGGCGCGCAATCAGGAGTTACGGGCCCGACAGGATGAGTTACGGCGTCAGCGGGATAAGGTGGCCATTACCAGCCAGAGTTCGCTGATGGGGCTGATGTCCAGCCTGGCCGATGGCCTGGGCTGGCCATTGGAGCGGGTGCAGTTTGGTGTTGTTGCCGCCCTGTCTGTGCTGCTGGATTTCTTTGCGGCCTTCTTTATTTCGCTGCTGGGGGAAGAAACCCGTTTCCGGCGTAGTCGCAGAAAGAAGGAGCAGCAGCAGGTAGCAGTGACACCAGAAGTACCGGCGGAGCCTGCCATGCCGGCTCGTCCGGATTATTATCATGAACTGGTGGCCCGGTTGCAGGCCGGTGAGCTGCGTTGTGCCAAGGGAGCCGTGTCGCGCATGCTGGAGAAGCCGTTGGAAGAAGTAGAAGATATCTTTCACTGGTTGCTGCAGGACGGCATCGTCTATCGCAAGCCCAACCGGCATTTCGCCCTGAGCCAGCAAGACCAAAGCTAACGAACCGCTCATATCTCGAGTTACGACAAAGGCGCCCCAGGGCGCCTTTGTCGTTGATTAATACCAATTCCAGTAATGATCTGGTCATATTAAGGCCTCAGATCAGAGGCAACAGAGCCGACTCCCTCGACACGCTACGGGATATGACACTCATTGTTTCAACCTACTGCGAACATTCACTGGATGTTCGGTCAGGTTGAAACAATTCGTGCGGCAAGACAAGCTTGCCCCCTCTAAGCTCGGACATGCCATCTGACCGCCAGGGAGGGCGGGAATGCCGGAACGGCAGGAGCATTTTCCGGCGGTCGTGGGAGTCGTTCTCTGTTGCTTCTTCTGGAACACCGAGTTGTCCGCAGGCTGTGCTAACAGGCGATGCCGGAGCATCAAGGAGGGCAAAGGGATCTGCTCCACCGACCATCACATGACAGGGACGTCATGTGCTGAGCGTCACAAGGAGGTGCTTGAGCGAGTCGGTGGAGCGGGCCCTTTGTCCGGGGTTGGTATAACTCGGTCTTAGTTCATCCAGCGGCTCTGATTGCGCTTGCGGCGCAACGGAATCATCGGCAGTAGTATCCCGAACAGAATGCCGGCGCCGGCTACCATGCCGCCGTTCAGCAGCCAGTCCAGACGCATTTTGTGTTCCTTGTCATCCATCAGGCTGCTCAGACGCTGGTTTTCACTTTCCAGCTTGGCGTGTTGCTGACGCAGCTCGTTGAATTGATCGTGCACCAGGTTCAATTCCTGCTCCTGTTGCAACAGCCGGGTAGTTTTGTCCTGCATATCCAGCTCATGACGTTCATCTACCGAGGCGAGCATCTGCTTGGTGTTGGTCAGTTCCTCTTCCAGCAACGGCAGCCGTGAGCGAAAGCTTTCTTCCGTCTGTATAAAGTCGCCATTTACCCAGCCGGTACGACCCTCGGCGTCACGAATTTGTACGTACTCGGTCTTGGCATCATGATCCAGTTGCTCGACCGGCTCGCCGGCATTGACGGTGCCGATGATACGGAACTGGTTGCTGGGACCGGAGTGCAGATAGGTATATACGTTATCTGAAATGTAACGATTGGCGGCTTCGGCCACGCCGAGCCACGGCAGATAGCACAGCAGTACCACAAGAAGTCTCGATTTCACCTGGGGTTCCTTCGTTCTCGATAATTCATTGTCAACAGTGGGAACATGGTAATGGGTGCAAGGGGGGAGAACAAGAACAAGGGGGCGTTTTGCCCCCTTGAAGCCGGTGCTTAGCTGAAGCACCACTGAATGATATAGAAGAAGATGATGGCCAGAATAGCGCCGGCAGGGAGCGTGACTATCCAGGAAACCACTATATTGCGCAATACGTTAAGATTGAGCGCCGCAATACCGCGCGCCAGACCGACGCCCATCACGGCACCGACCAGAGTCTGGGTGGTGGAAATGGGCAGGCCGGTGCCGGATGCGATCACCACTGTCGCAGCGGTGGCCAGCTGGGCGGCAAAGCCACGGCTGGGGGTCAGGTGGGTAATACCGGTACCTACTGTGGCCATTACCTTGTGACCGAGTGAGGCCAGGCCGATGACGATGCCGATGCCGCCCAACGGCAGTATCCACCAGGCGATGCTGGACTTGGCCGCAATTTCGCCGGAGCTTTGCACTATGCTGACCACGGCAGACAGCGGCCCTATGGCATTGGCCACATCGTTGGAGCCGTGGGCAAAAGCCATGGCGCAGGCGGTAACCACCATCAGGATGCCGAACACCTTCTCCACGTTGGAGTAGTGCATGTCCTTGTCATCGTTCGGGTTGTACTGCTGGCGCTTGATATAAAGACTGCAGAGCACGGCGCTGAACAGGGAAACCAGAATCGACAGCCCCCAGCTCTGGGCATCGCTCATGTCCAGACCAACATGCTTGAGACCCTTCTTCAGGGTCACCAGACAGATCACCATCACCGTCATGAAGATGTAAACCGGCACGTACTTCTTGGCGGCCGCCAGCGGATTGTCGGTGTTGAAAATCAACCGCTGTACGCTGATGAAGGTGAAGTAGGCGAGCACACCAGACAGCGCCGGGGTGATAATCCAGGAGCCGACCACGCCGGCCACCTTGTTCCAGTGCACCGCCTCCGAGCCCAGTGATACCAGGGCGAAGCCGATGATGGCGCCGATAATGGAGTGAGTGGTGGACACCGGCCAGCCGAAGTAGGATGCCAGCAGCAGCCAGGTACCGGCGGCCAGCAATGAGGCAATCATGCCAAACACCAACAAATCGGGATGCCCGGCAAAGGCGTTGGAGTCGATAATACCGTTTTTTATGGTTGAGGTGACCTCACCCCCTGCCAGATAGGCGCCGGCAAATTCGAAGACCATGGCGATGAGGATCGCCTGCTTGATGGTCAGTGAGCGGGTGCCCACCGAGGTGCCCATGGCGTTGGCCACATCATTGGCACCGATACCCCAGGCCATAAAAAAGCCGAAGAGCGCCGCCACCAGAATCAGCGTGGTGCCGTAGTTAGCAATGATATCCATTGTAATACCTTGTTATTTCGCTCAGGAACGGGACAGCATCAGCTCTAAACGGGCACCTACCCGTTCGGCCTGATCTGCCAGGTCACCGACCCACTCGAGGATCTTGTACAAAAACATGATATCGATAGGGTTATAGCCGTCTTCGATGGCCTGCAATTGCTTGCGCAGTTTGGCTTGCATCACATCGGTATCATCTTCGATCAGGTCGAGCTGGTGGATCATTTCGGACACCAAATCCATTTCCCGGCCCTTGAAGCCGGTTTCCAGCAGTTCATCGAGCTCGTCAATGGCCTTGGCGGCCTGAGCGGTAGCATCGATACACCGGCTGAGATAATCCATGAAGGCGGGTTTGAGCTGCGGCGGAATACCCATCTGACGACCTATAATACGGCCGGAGATGTCTTTCGCCTTGTTGGCGATCTTGTCTTGCTGAGTGAGCAGTTCCAGCATATCGGTACGCTCAACCGGCATAAACAGGCCGCGAGGGAGTTTGAGACGAATTTCCCGTTTCAGCGTGTCGGCTTCCCGTTCCAGCTGGGAAATGCGGCGTTGAATAATCTCGGCTTGCTCCCAGTCCTGCTCCCACATGGCGTCGAAGAAGGGAACCAATTGCTGTGCAGCTTCATGGACTTTAATCACATGCTTCTGCAGGGGCTTGATTGGGGACTTGGCAAAGAGTCCTAAAATAGTATTTACTGGCATGGCCAACCCTGTGTCGGTGAAAAAACACTCGATACATTAAAGTGGCGCGAATGGTAACTTAACTATAAAGGCAAGAAAACAGCATTTTTCATGATGCCGGGGTCTCGGCTCATCGGTATTTTATTATTGTACTTTTAAATCAAAAGGTTGGAACTCCCGGACACCCTTATGGATACAGAAATCGAACTCAAGTTTCTTGTCTCACCCGAGGTGGGCGCTCAGCTGTCCACACAGTTGCAATCTTACCAAATCCTCCAGCAGGACCAGCAACATCTGGCCAACACCTATTTCGATACCGCCGATCTGGCGTTGCGCAAAATGGATGCCGGTTTGCGTATCCGCAGTCAGAACGGGGAGATGGAGCAAACCATCAAGCTGGCGGGCAATCAGGTGGGGGGGCTGCATCAACGGCCGGAGTATAATGTTCCCCTGACGGTACACTCCCCTGATCTGTCGCTGTTTCCGGCCCGGATCTGGCCCGAAGGGCTGGAGGTGGCGCAGATACAGGCGTCATTGCAGCCGTTGTTCAGCACCGATTTTCTGCGTCGGCGCTGGTTGCTGGCGATCGACGGCACCGAAATAGAGCTGGCACTGGATGAAGGGGAGGTACAGGCGGGAGAACGGCGAGAGCCCATTCACGAGCTGGAGCTGGAGTTGGTAAAAGGCGATGTCTCTCAGTTGTTCGAGCTGGCCGAGGAACTGGTGAAAGCGGGCGGCTTGCGACTGGGGGCCGTTTCCAAGGCCAGGCGCGGCTATCAACTGGCGGGGCTCAGCTCCAGCCCCCGGCTGTGCATGCTGGAACCGCTGGCGCTGCAACCGCAGGATGTGTGTGAGCAGACCATGGTGGCCTTGCTGCACAAGGGGCTGCGTCACTGGCAACATCATGAAGAGGGCTGGCTGGCCAACGCGAGTCTCGAATGGCTGGTACAGCTGAGAGAGGGAGTCTCTCTGGTGCATCAGACCCTGCTGTTGTTTGGCGAACTGGTTTCGCACCGGATCAACAGCGGCTGGATAGATGATTTACTGTGGTTACAGCAGCAACTGTCATGGCTGGATCGGGCCCAGATGCTGGTTCACCTGACCGCCGACAAGGGTCATTACCTGCGTCGACTGGACTGCCGGAAAACCCTGGTCAGTCAATTGTTGGCTCAGCAGGCGCAGTTGCCCGACGCCACCCAGCTGCGCACCCTGTTCTACAGCCCCCGTTATGCACGATTGATGCTGGGACTGACCCACTGGCTGTACCGCCAGGACTGGCGAGCCGGACTGGCTCCGGCGCAGACGGCCCAGTTGGCCGCTCCGGTGGCCGAGCTGGCCCGACAACGACTGGATGACAGTTGGCATACCCTGCGTCACAGCGCACTGGGCAAGCCGGAACTGAATGGCGCGCAATACATACAGCAAAAGGGCAAGCTCAGACGCAACCTGATGGTTGGACTCTGCTTCAGCGACTTGTATCCGGAGACGGAGCGTATGACGTTTCGCATGCCCTGGCTCGACATTCTGCGCGGCATCGAAGATCTGGATATGTTATCGCCGCTGCTGGATCTGCGTGATGAGCTGAACGAGCAAGACAGCGCCGAGCTGGACGAATGGCTGGCGCGCAAGCAGCGATTTTTGCTGGAAGCGCTGGAGCAGTCCCGGGCCCAGGCTTTGCTGCTGCAACCCTACTGGCGCTGAGGCGGCTGTTGCTGAATACCGAATGATTATCGTCATTCCCGCGAAGGCGCTGAGGGCTCCCCAGTTTTTATAGGTCATGCCGAAACACCCGGCGAGAGCAA
>NZ_BAABDS010000002.1:0-115118 GCF_039539745.1 Oceanisphaera sediminis | reverse complement strand
TGAAACTCACACTAACCCGAATGAAAACAGCATCTTATTGGCACAGACACAGTTAACTCATACATAGCCAATGTGATCGGTATAAGCCCACATTCAGTACATCGATAAAACAGAAAAGCCCGCCATTTGGCGGGCTTTTGCATTGAACAGCTGTGATTGACGGTTAACCACCGAATAACTGTCGACTGAGCGCCGCCGCGATAATGCCGGCGGTAATGGCCGGCAGCGGCTTTTTCAGTACCAGCATGGTCAGTGCCGTGGCCAGCAGCGCCATGCGGGCGCCGATATCGCCGTTGACCGCCAGCGGGGTAAGAATGGCCACCAGTACCGAGCCGGACATGGCGCTGATAAACTGCTGCACCCTATGGTTGATGGGGATCAGCGACATCACGAAGACGCCGCCCCAGCGGGTGGCCAGGGTCACGACGGCCATGACGCCGATAATCAGCAGGGTGCCTGAACCGGCGGTTTCCAGTGTCATTTTGGTTTTTTCTCCATCCACAGGGCGCCGAGCAAACCACCCGACAGGGCACCCACCACCACATGACTGTTGGCGGGCAGCCACCAGTAGGCCATCATCGCCGACGCGCCCGCCACGACCCAGATAATGAAGGTACGCAGATCCTTGCGTCCGCCCAGGGTCATGGCCAGCAGAAAGCAGCCCAGCACCATGTCCAGCCCGATGCTGAACGGGTCTTCGATGGCGCTGCCGAAATAGAGGCCGAGCCAGGTACCGATCATCCAGAACGACCAGATGGCCAGGCCGCCGCCAAACAGAATGCCCAATGCCCGCTCGCCCTTGTGAAAGCCCTGCATCGCCATGGCCCAGTTGGCATCGGAGGCAAACAGCATGATGCCGTAGCGCTTGGGTAAAGACAGATGGCGTAGCCAGGGGTAGAGACTGGCGCCCATCAGCAGATGACGGGCGTTGATGGCAAAGGTGGTGATGATCAGCGGCACCAGCGGCACCTGGGTGCCCCAGATGTCCAGCGCGGCAAACTGGGAGGTACCGGCAAACACCAGCGCGCTCATCAACACTATGCTGCCTTCGCTCAAGCCTTCCTGCGCTGCGGCTAGGCCAAAGGCCAGCCCGAAGGCGGCCACAAAAAAGGAGAGTGGTAACAGCTGCTTGAAGCCAAACCAGGCATCGGCTGGCTCCAGTCGCGCCTGTTCGGCGTAAGTGTCCATAACGGTCTCGGGGCTCATGCGTTACAAAGCCGACAAGAATACCATCATGCAGGGTGAGGGGCGAGGCGGCAGGCTCACAGTTCGGTGCCGATTCAGAGGCTTTCGTCCTGCAGTTGTTGTTCCAGCTCCTTGGTTCTGTTTTCGGTCAGGCGTTTGAGCTCCTCGCTGTGGGATAGCGGTTGTATGGAGCCGCCTTCATACGCCGATGACACCAGCTCGGCCTGGGCATCGCGAAACTTGAGCCAGGCGCGCTGGGCGGTTTTGAGTTTTTGCTTGCGTGCGGGGTCCAGCTTGTTCATTAACCGGCCGTAGGCCTGGTTCAGCGCCTGGTCGGCGGTTTGATAGTGTTGCCGGGATTGCTCGTTTAGTTCCACCTGAGTTGCATTCTGGCCATACCCCGGTGGCATGAACCAAAAGCATGTTAGCGTGAACAGGATAAGGATGGTTTTCATGTCGGCCTCCAGAGCGATGGGGTGCGGTTACTCAGTTGTTCGCATTGATTCAACCGTGCGAACGGAAAATGGCGCCGACCTTGGCGGCAGGCCGGAATACGAGCTGCAGTTTACCGTTCCCCGGACGGCGTCGGGCATGGCTTGTCGTATTTGAATTTCATATAGGTAATGCCGGGAGCCATCACCAGACGCCAGGCTAATTCCACGTCTTCCGAAAACTCATCGTCAAACCGCTTTACGCTACTGATCAAACATTCAAGCCAGCGATCATAAAATTCTGGATGAATGTCCAGATGATCACGGTTATGCCTTTCTGCGATGCGGCGAATCGCATCGTCAGCCTGGCCACTGGCATAAAAAGCAAACAGGCTGTAGAAGGACTTTTTCAACATGCTTTGCTGAACCGCCATGTCGGTATTTGCAAAACGTTGGGCGATTCTTTCGTCATCATGCAGAAATCGATGATAGAAGGCGCCGAAAAAATCGGTTCCATCCTTGCGGGTGCGTAAAACGCGTTCGTAACTGTCATCAAAGATTTGTTCAAAACTCATATCACGCCCTTGTCACTCTACCCTATGTTTTACCTTGCCTGA
This sequence comes from Oceanisphaera sediminis, assembly GCF_039539745.1. Taxonomy (NCBI): domain Bacteria; kingdom Pseudomonadati; phylum Pseudomonadota; class Gammaproteobacteria; order Aeromonadales; family Aeromonadaceae; genus Oceanisphaera; species Oceanisphaera sediminis. The sequence continues at coordinate 112,885 of NZ_BAABDS010000002.1, read as the reverse complement.
AAAAGGCGCGAAATATGACCCAAACAAATGGAGTCTTGCTCGGTGGCAAGCATGCGGGCGCGCCGTTGCCGAATCTCCAGCTGGATTTGAACATTATTATAGCTGGTTCGATGGCCCTCGATACAGTTGGTATCACTCAACAAAAAGCCCGCATCATGCGGGCTTTGGTATTGTTCATCGGGTAAAAAGTCTTACTTGGTGACTTTCTTGTACTTGATGCGCTTGGGCTGCACCGACTCGGCGCCGTAGGTTTTCTTCTTCCAGTCTTCGTATTCGGTGAAGTTGCCTTCGAAGAATTCCACCTTGCCCTCGTCCTGGTAATCCAGGATGTGGGTGGCGATGCGGTCGAGGAACCAGCGATCGTGCGAAATCACCATGGCGCAACCGGGGAATTCCAGCAGGGCGTTTTCCAGCGCGCGCAGGGTTTCGATGTCCAGATCGTTGGTCGGTTCATCCAGCAGCAGCACGTTGCCGCCGGTCTGCAGCAGCTTGGCCATGTGCAGACGACCGCGTTCACCACCGGACAGCTCGCCGACCCGCTTCTGCTGGTCGATGCCCTTGAAGTTGAACCGGCCCAGGTAGGCACGACTGGGGATTTCCAGGTTGCCGATGCGCAGCATGTCCTGGCCGTTGGCCACTTCTTCCCACACGGTTTTGCTGTCGTCCATGCTGTCACGGAACTGCTCGACCGAGGCCAGCTGTACCGACTCACCCAGGGTGATGCTGCCGGAATCCGGCTGCTCGGCGCCGGTCATCATGCGGAACAGGGTCGATTTACCGGCGCCGTTGGGGCCGATAATGCCGACGATGGCACCCTTGGGAATGCTGAACGACAGATCGTCGATCAGCACCCGGTCGCCGTAGGACTTGGTCAGATGCTCGACTTCGATCACCTGATCGCCCAGGCGCGGACCGGGCGGAATGAACAGCTCGTTGGTTTCGTTACGCTTCTGGAAGTCCTGATTCTGCAGTTCTTCAAAGCGGGCCATACGGGCCTTGGACTTGGCCTGACGACCTTTGGGGTTCTGACGAACCCACTCCAGTTCTTTCTGGATCGACTTCTGGCGGGCGGCCTCTGAAGACTGCTCCTGGGACAGACGCGCGTCTTTCTGCTCCAGCCAGGAAGAATAGTTACCTTCCCACGGAATACCCTCGCCGCGGTCCAGCTCCAGGATCCAGCCGGCGACGTTGTCGAGGAAATAACGGTCGTGGGTAATGGCCACGACGGTGCCTTCGTAGTCGTGCAGGAAGCGTTCCAGCCAGGCCACGGACTCGGCGTCCAGGTGGTTGGTGGGTTCGTCGAGCAGCAGCATGTCCGGTTTTTCCAGCAGCAGCTGACACATGGCGACCCGGCGGCGTTCACCACCGGACAGCTTGTCGATGGTGGCTTCCCAGGGCGGCAGGCGCAGGGCGTCGGCGGCGCGTTCCAGCTGGTTGTCCAGGTTGTGGCCGTCGTGGGCCTGAATGATGGCTTCCAGCTGGCCCTGACGCTTGGCCAGCTTGTCGAAGTCGGCGTCCGGATCGGCGTAGGCGGTGTAGACCTCGTCCAGCTCTTTCAGCGCGCCGGCCACTTCGGACACCGCTTCTTCAATGGCTTCGCGTACCGTCTGCTCCGGCTTGAGTTTGGGCTCCTGGGGCAGGTAACCGATATTGATGCCGGGCTGGGGGCGGGCTTCGCCTTCGATTTCGGTATCCAGGCCGGCCATGATGCGCAGCAGCGTGGATTTACCGGCGCCGTTCAGACCCAGTACGCCGATCTTGGCGCCGGGGAAAAACGACAGGGAGATATTCTTCAGAATATGACGCTTGGGCGGAACTACCTTGCCCACGCGATTCATGCTGTAAACAAATTGAGCCATTTATGATTGTCCTGATAAATCAGTGAGTTGACAGGCCGTCTTGACAGGTGATGGTGGCAGGCTGTGCCAGGTATGCCAAACCTGCGGCCAACGCAGGGCCATGGCGCTATATGGTACTTGGCTGGGCGGGGAATGCCAGTGTCCGAAAGCGGAGAAGCGGGAATTTCACGAGGGTGCGGTACTTTGAATGTTCATGCAAGTCGGGCAAAGGGCCAGCTCCGCCGACTCGCCGTAATAGAAGGTCGGCAGAGCAGATCCCTTTGCTCCTCTTATCGGCTCCGATGCAGCCGGCAGACGACTCGGGAATCAAGAAGAGGCAACAGGGATAGCCTCAGCCGACCGTCATATGACAGGGCCGAAAAATGCTCCTGCTATTTCGGCATTTCCGCCGTCCCTGGCGGTCAGATGTCATGTGCCGAGCGTCACAGGGATGTGCCCGAAGCGTGTCGGGAGAGGCAACCCTGCTGCCTCTTAATGCAGCAAGCTAATTTGTGGCTATCAGGACTTGGTCTTCAGGGTTTCCTTGAACGACTGATCCACAAACTCGCCGCTGGCCGGATTGAACTCCTGGCCATCAAAGGTGGTTTTCATGGTGATCTCGCCGTTGATCAGTTGTTGCGCCAGCGCATCCAGCTTCGCTTTCACCTCGGGTGATACATCGTCGGCCAGGGTCAGCTTGACTACATCACCCTGGCCCAGGCCGATTTCGGTGATCTGGTTGGGCTGCCATTCGCCGGTGGTGTAGTCGCGGGCGGCATTGAGAATGGCCACGCTGGCATCGGCCACCGCCGAGCCGACAAAGCTCGGGTCAACCCGGGTCCAGTCGGACACGTTGCCGATGTGGCGCACCTTGCCGTCATGCGACTTGATCTCGTCAATCACCCCCTGGCGACCGGCGTTGAGCATGGTGTAGATGACGTCGGCACCCTTGGCGATTTCGGCGGCGGCGGCCTCACCGTTGATGCTGGTGTTATCCAGATCACCGGTAAACCAGGTCAGGAACCGGGCATCGGGATTGACGTGCTTCACGCCGTCATAAAAGGCGGCGCGGCCGATCAGACCCGGCGTGGGCCAGGCACCGGAAATATGGCCCACCACGTCGGACTCGGTCGTCAGGCCGGCCAGGGCACCGGCCAGCCAGGCGGAGTCTTCCTGGCGCACCACATAGCTGGACAGGTTGGGGCCCTGCACATGGCCCTGAATGACCACAAACTTGATGTCGGGAAACTCCTGGCTCACGGTTTGGGCCGGGCCGTTGCACTGGCCGCCGTGGGCGATGATCATGTCGGGGTCTTCCTGGGCCAGTTTGCGCATGGCATCGGTCAGCAGTACCGGATCCGAAGTGGCGGAGATATTGGATACATAACTGGCGTTAACATCCAGCTCGGCCTGGATCTTCTCATAGCCCCGATAGGCGGCCTGCATAAAGCCGTTGTCGTTGTGTTTACCGGGGATCAGCACGGCGATGTCGGCCTTGTCGGCGGCCATGGCCTGAGCCAGGGGAGCCAGGGTCAGACCGGCGGCGATCAGCAGAGTACTTCCAAATTTGTACATGATGTTGTCCTTCATTTGTCTCGGCGTGTGTGCGTTTTGTGAGTTTTTTTTGTATGCATTTACCTCAGGTCGTGAAGTTACCTAATGGTTTCGCATTTGTTAACGATAATGGTGTTCAATTGCGAGTGCGGTCACAGAAAAGGGGAGTAACGGGGAGGGCTGAAATAAACGAAGAGAAAAAAGAGGGTAGAAAGCGGCAAGATCGCGTCCCTGCGATCGGGTTATTCGTCGTCGCGTTTACTGCTCCAGCGGGTGAGGCTGGCGGAGATAACGGTATTGCCGAAGAAGCCCCAGTCCATCCAGAAGGGTTTGTCGGCATGCCTGCCGTCTTCACTCCACTGTGTTTACCGCTGCTCCGTACACGAGGACCTTGCAGGCCGTGTCATTGCACTTTGTTAGGCTGAGGCTTGCGTCTTTCAGGGTGGCCGGCATTTTCAAAAAGAATGTTGTACAAGTAAATGTTGTTTGTATAAGATTTCCCTCTGGTTGTACAAGCTTTGGTTTTTTGTATAAGAATCTCCTCGGTTTGATTATTTCCTGCCCATTCTTTTTTACAGCATTTTGAAAGTAAGGTTTTTTACTGTGCTTGCTGTGTGACGGCGTCGCCGTGTCGAATGGTGGCCTTCCAACCTGATGCCCCTAATGGAGCCTGATGATGATGATGTTGCGTAAGTGGTCGATTAAAACACGTTTGCTGGTTCTGACAGGGTTATTGCTGCTGGGCTGTCTGTTGATGGCACTCAGCGGACTGACGGCGCTGCAGCGCAGCGTGGCGGGTCTTGATACCGTGTATCAGGACAGGGTGGTGCCGCTGCAGGATCTCAAGGTGATTGCCGATATGTATGCGGTCAATATTGTGGGCAGCAGCCAGAAGGTGCGCAGTGGCGATCAGTCCCATGCTCAGGCGCTGAACGAACTGAAGGAAGCGGGTCGCCAGATAGATGAACACTGGCGTCTTTACAGTGCTACCCGGATGATACCGGAAGAGGCGCGGCTGGTGGAGGAGCTGGCGCCGCTGATGAAGGCGGCCGAAGCGCCCTTGTCCCGCCTTGCCGACATACTTCGCCGGCAGGATGAGGTCAGCCTTAACCGGTTTATTCGGCAGGAGCTGTATCAGCTGATCGATCCTCTGAGCGAACGCTTCAACCGGCTGATGGAAATTCAGCTGGAGCAGTCCCGGCAGGAGTACAACCATGCCCACACCGCCTTTGAACAAACCCGCAATGGTGTGATTGGCCGGCTGCTGGTGATGCTGGTGCTGGGGGGCGGTCTGGCGCTGTGGTTGATCCGCAGCATCACTCAGCCACTGGACACGCTTAAAGCGGCGGCGGCTCAGGTGGCAGAGGGCGATCTGCGCCATGCCGTGGAGTGCAGCGGTAATGATGAAATTGCTCAGGTGCAGCAGTCGGTGCGGGATATGCAGCTGGCCCTGAATAGCACCCTGCGGGAAATTCAGGGCTCGTCCACCCAATTGGCGGCGGCGGCGGAAGAGCTGCATGTGGTGACCGGGGAAACCACCAGAGGCATTAATCAGCAAAATGAAGAGGTGCAGATGGCCGCCACGGCGGTCACCGAAATGTCGGCGGCGGTGGAAGAAGTGGCCGGTAACGCCAATCGCACTTCATCGGCTTCGAGTGAAACATCACGGGTGGCAGAAGAAGGACGGCAACAGGTCACGGCGACCCGTGGCGTGATCGATCAACTGGCGGATCAGCTGGACAGCACCTCCGGCACCGTGGAACGACTGGCCACCGAAGCGACCAATATCGGTCAGATACTGGATGTGATTCAGGCCATTGCCGAGCAGACCAACCTGCTGGCGCTGAACGCGGCCATTGAAGCGGCCCGGGCCGGTGAAGCGGGTCGCGGTTTTGCGGTGGTGGCCGATGAGGTGCGCAATCTGGCCCAGCGCACCCAGAGTTCCACCGCCGAAATTGAACGCATTATTTCCACCATTCAGCGGGCCACCGGCGAATCGGTGAGTGAAATGCAGCAAAGTGCGGATTATGCTGGACGCAGCAGAGCCATGGCCGGTGACGCGGAGCAGGCGCTGAATCGCATCGCCGAGCGGGTGGGAGAGATTAACGACATGAATCTGGTGATTGCCAGCGCGGCGGAAGAGCAGGCCCAGGTGGCCCGGGAGATAGATCGCAATCTGGTCACCATCAGCAGCATTGCCGAGCAAAGCGCCACCGGTGTGACCCAGACCTCGTCGGCCAGCGACGAGCTGGCGCAACTGGCAGGACAGATGAGTCAGCTGGTGGGGCGTTTTCGCCTGTCGTAATTCCGGTCGGTGCTACACCGGCACGGGATGACTGCCGGTGCTGCGCAGGCGGGGAGTCTCGGCCGATGCTGCCGCGCAGACCAGCAGTAACAAGGTCATCGTTCAGCGCGTCGTTATTGCCCTTCCTCCATCAGGATCTGGGTGGCCTGAATCTGGTGTTCCTGTAAAAAGGCCAGCAGCTTCAGCATGTTGTCGACGGTGACTTCCTTGTCGGAGGCCAGCACCAGCTCGGCGTCCTTCAGCGTCTCTATCTGGCCAAGCAGCACGGGCCTGAACTGTTCCCAGTCTGGGTATTGTTCTCCCTGCAGCGCCCAGGCGGGACTGCCGGCCAGCAAATTGATGGTAACCGTTTTGTTGTCCTGCACACGGCTCAGCGCTTCGCTGTCGGTTTTGGGCAGATCGACGTCCAGTGTTTGCAGCGGAATATTGGCGGTGAGCAGCAGAAATACCAGCACGATAAAGATGATATCGAGTAACGGGGTTATATCCGGTGTCAGCGCACGCCAGCCGGCGTGGGCGGGTTCGGGGCGACCGATCATGTAGCGCGGCCTCCGAGTCTTACTCCTTCCAGATACAGGTTGCACTGGTTCAGCTCATCGGTCAGCTTGTCGAGCAGACGATCGGCCCACAGCCCGAACAGCTGGGCGCCGGCAATGGCGGGCAGGGCAATCAGCAGACCGGCGGCGGTGGTGCTCATGGCCAGACCCAGGCCATCGGCCAGCAGTGCCGGGGTGACGGGATCGCCATTTTCCCCGATGCTCCTGAACATTTCGATCAGCCCCAGTACGGTACCAAGCAACCCCAGCAGCGGGCTGATAACCCCCACCAGGGTCAGTACCCGCAAACCGCCATGCAGGCGTCGGCGCTGTTGTTGCAGCCAGACCGAGGCCAGGTCTTCCCGCGTGGTTTTGTCACAGTCCCGGTGGCGCACCAGCAGGCTGCACCCTTGCAGGATCTGCGATTTTGGGGCGGCAATGTCTGCCTCCGGGTAGGCGTTGCCATGCAGCCGCAGGCGACGTTTTTCCTGTTCGCCGCTAAGGCTGATCCACAGCAGAGACAGGCTCCGCTCCAGCCAGAGCGCCAGCGTAAGCACAGAGCACAGGATTAACGGCCAGCTCATCAGGCCCAGTTGTTGATGCAGTTGATTCAAAAATGACATGAGTTAGTCCAGTTTAAAGCGAATGGGAATATGAACGCGGTGAGCGATGCTTCTGCCGTTTTCGACGTAGGCGGAAAAACGCCATTTGGCGATGGCTTTCAGCGCGGTTTTATCGAGCGAATGCACGCCGGAAGAGCGGGCCAGTATCCGTTTGGTTTGTTTACCGTTTTCATCCAGCCACACCTCGATCAACACGGTGCCTTCCTGGCCTCGACGGCGCGCCCGGGACGGATAGGGAATCGGTGCCGGCCGGGTTTTGAAGCTGGGCTTTTCGATACGTCTGGGTGTACTGTCTTTGGCGGAGACAGGCTGTGGCTTGGGCTCCACGCGGGTTGCCGGTGCTGCAGGCGGTGGTGACTCGGCCGCGGGCTGAACCGCTGGCGGAGGCTTTGGCGTTGGCTGCGGCTTGGGTTGTGGTGTGGGTTTCGGCGCAGGCCTGGGCTTTGGCTTGGGTTTTGGCACCGGTGCCGGTTTGGGCTCAGGTTTGGGCGTCGGTTTGACCATCGGTTCGGGGGTTACCACGGGCTCGGGCTTTACCACAGGCTCGGGCTTTTTTTGCATCACGGTTGGCAGCATTTGCACGCTGATTGGACCTGGGGCGGTGTCGGATGACATGGAGATGGTCTGATCTTCCTGCTCCATGGCCTGAACCAGCAGTCCATGCAGCAAAAGAGAGGCCAGTACAAACAGCGTGTAGCGTCGAACGTTCAAGCTCAAACCCCGGATATAAAAAGAGAATAATTAGGTTTTGTCGCCACAGGATACGGATTTTAAATACGATGTCTATTGCAAATGGTAATGAGTTGTATTTGTCTGTGGTGAGATTCAGAAGTAAAAGTGTGCCGCTATTCGCCACGATCGTTGCCGACGCCCACGTAGCCGGGTCTGCGTTATCCTGAAGAGTCGCGTGAAGGTCGCATTTGGCCGGGTTATCGGGTTAATGCCGGTTAGCGAGTGGCCGATAACCCGACCTGGCGTTACTATTCGCGCAAACGCACTGAAGGAATAACCACATGGTTGATAAAGCAGAAAAGCAGGCACGCCTGCAGGGCCGGCTGGAACCTGAAATTCGCGAGTTTCGCGATCGAATGCGTACCCTGGTGCTGGCCACCGTGGATGACGAGGGCACACCGAATGTCAGCTATGCGCCCTTCGCCCTGCGTGAAGACGGCTATTACATTCTGATCAGCGAGCTGGCCCGGCATACCCGTAACCTGCTGGCCAACCCGAAAATATCGCTGATGATGGTGGAAGACGAGCAGGGCTGCCACCAGCTGTTTGCCCGCAAGCGGCTGACCTTTGATGCTCGCCCGGAACGGGTGACCCGCGACACGCCCGAATGGCAGGCCGGCATAGCGGCGCTGACCGCGCGCCTGGGTGACACCGTGTCCGGACTGGGCGATTTTCATCTGTTTCGGCTGGTGCCGCTCAAGGGGCTGTTCGTCAAGGGCTTCGGTCAGGCCTTCGCCGTCAGTGGCGACGATCTGGTGGATGTACTGCACCTGACCGACGGGCACAAGCCGGTTGCAACCGCCGAGTAATGACATGGAATAATACCCATCAAAAGCCCGTGAGTGCCTGAATTCACCGGGCTTTTTCTTTTTTGTTTGCAACCGAATCGGCTCTGTGCCACAACATGACGCATACTGTTAAATGATTGAACCGAACAAACAAGGAAGGACGACCCATGGCTGCAAACTCTGTTGGCGATATCATGGCCCGCGATTTACTGACTCTGGATCAGAGTGCCACCCTCAAGGATGCCCATGATTTGATGCGGGAAAAAAGCATTCGTCATATTCCGGTGGTCGACAGGCTCACCGGCAAACTGCTGGGAGTGCTGACGCAGAAACGCATGATTGCCACCGTCATGAGCCTGCTGTCCGATTATGGCGTCAGTGCGCTGGAGCGGCGCGAACGCCAGTGCCGGGTGGTAGAGATTATCGATCCCGACGTTGAAAGTGTCGACGTCAAGGCGCCCCTGAGCGAAGTGGTGCCGTTTTTTCTCAGCAACAAGCATGGCTGCCTGACGGTGGTGGATGACGAACAGCGTCTGACCGGCATTGTGACCTCTTCCGACTTCGTGCGGTTGTGCGCCGAGCTTCTCAAGGAACGCAAGGCTTAGCCATGTCCCATGACTGATGTGGATTCTGGGCTTGGTTACTTTTGTCGTCACCCTCGCGAAGGAACGTCATCCTCGCGAAGGCGGGGACGGGGGGCCAGTGTTTTTCAGGTGACTCGCAGTCTGAACGTTCTGTGTTACAAGCCCTGGATTCCCGTCTTCACGGGAATGACAAGATAGGACTCGTGGTCATGTCGACAGAGCCCATCTGCTATTCAGTAATCAGAACCAAGTCTGTTATGCCCCCATGCTTAGCGACCAGCCGAGCTTATGGAGCGGGGTAATGGATCAGGTTGTAAAACACCGCCGGCGCCTTGCCCGGGTTGCGATAACCGTGGGGCCGGTCGGCGTTAAAGCGCACCGCCGTGCCCGGCGCCAGCGGCTGCCAGTGTCCTTCCAGTAACAGCTCCAGTTCGCCTTTTTGCACGATGACGTGTTCGATTACGCCGCTTTCGTGCGGCTCCGACCGGCGTTCATAGCCGGGTAGCAGCGTCAGCTCCAGCATCTCGAAACCAAACCTGGCTTCAAAGGGAAACAGCGGCGCCACCAGCATGCCGTCACCGGCCGGTTGCCGGCGCAGAGTGTCCGGCTGCCGGTAGAGCGGGCCGGTATCTGGCTCGGGCGTCGGCTCCAGAAAGGTCGACAACGAGGTGTTGAACCCGCCGGCGATCTTCCACAGGGTGGCAACGGTCGGGCTGGACTCGCCCCGTTCAATCTGACCCAGCATGGCCTTGCTGACGCCGGTTTCGGCGGCGCAGCGGTCCAGGCTCCAGCCCCGTTGTTGACGCTGTGCTCGCAGGCTGATGGCAAGATATTGATTGGGCTCCAGCATGAGACGCTTCCTGACTGAATTTGGTGGTTGTGCGTTATAGCATACCTTTGCTAGCATGAATTTTCTGTGCGTTATAACGTACAAACTCATCAACTCAGGGTACTCCACATGCGTGCGGCCATCAGTCTTTCTCATTTTTCCGCCGGTTTTATCGCCGTGCTGGTGGGCTATAGCAGCTCGGCGGCCATTATTTTTCAGGCAGCGGCGTCAGCCGGGGCCAGCCAGGCCGAAATCAGTTCCTGGATGTGGGCGCTGGGGCTGGGGGCGGGGGTGACCAGTATCTGGTTTTCTCTGCGCTACCGGGAGCCGATACTCACCGCCTGGTCGACGCCGGGGGCGGCACTGCTGGTCACCGCCCTGGCCGGGGTGCCGATGAGCGAGGCCATCGGCGCCTTTCTGTTCAGCTCGGGCCTGATCCTGCTGTGCGGCGTGACCGGCTGGTTCGATAAAATCATGCGACTGATGCCGGCGGGGCTGGCGGCGGCCATGCTGGGTGGCGTCTTGTTGAACTTTGGCTTGGACTTGTTTGCCTCGGCCGAGACCCAGCCCTGGCTGGTGGGGACCATGCTGGTGACCTATCTGGCGCTGCGCCGGCGTTGGCCGCGCTATGTGATTCCGCTCAGCCTGCTGGTCGGGCTGGCGGTGGCCGGCGGCGCCGGTTTGCTGCGCTTCGACGATTTCGAGTGGCAGCTGGCTCAACCGGTGCTGATGCTGCCGAGCTTCTCCCTTGCCACACTGCTCGGTGTCGGCATTCCGCTGTTTATGGTGACCATGGCTTCGCAAAACGTGCCGGGGGTGGCGGTGCTGCGTGCCCACGGCTATCACACCCCGGCATCACCGCTAATCGGCTGGACCGGCGTTACCGGCCTGTTGCTGGCGCCCTTCGGCGGCTTCGCCCTTAATCTGGCGGCCATCAGTGCGGCAATTTGCATGGGCAAGGAAGTGGATGCCAGTCCGGGCCAGCGCTACAAGGCGGCGGTGTGGGCCGGGATCTTTTACCTGTTGATGGGCTTGTTTGGTGCCACCGTGGTGGGGCTGTTTGCCGCCCTGCCGACGGAGCTGGTGATGGCCATCGCCGGCCTGGCCTTGCTTGGCACCATCGGCAACAGCCTGACGGTCGCCATGGCCAACGAGCAGGAGCGGGATGCGGCGCTGCTGACCTTCATGATCACCGCCTCGGGCCTGGCGCTGTTTGGTATTGGCAGTGCCTTCTGGGGGCTGGTGATCGGTGGCGGCGTGCACTGGCTGAACCGGCGGCATCGGCATTAAAAAGCCGCCTCGAAAGGCGGCCAAGGATGTTGGCTTGCGTGGAGATACCGCCAATCAGGGCATGATAACGGTATCAATCACGTGAATCACCCCGTTGCTGGCTTCAATATCGTCCTGAGTCACGGTGGCGTCATCCACCATCACCTTGCCGTCCATGGTTTTGATGGTGATGTCGCCGCCCTGTACCGTGGTGGCGCTATCTGCCTTCATGGCGTCGGCGGCCATGACCTTGCCGGGAACCACATGATAGGTCAGTACCGCAGTCAGCTTGTCCTTGTTCTCGGGCTTGAGCAGATCCTCAACGGTACCGGCCGGCAGTTTGGCAAAGGCATCATCGGTGGGGGCAAAGACGGTAAAGGGGCCTTCTCCCTTGAGGGTGTCCACCAAATCCGCCGCTTTTACCGCGGTGACCAGGGTAGAAAAGCTGCCCGCCTCGACGGCGGTATCGACGATGTCTTTCTTTTCTTCATGGTGGGCGGCGAGGGCGACGCCTGCACTCAGCAGCAGGGCCAGGGCGGTCAGGGTTTTACTCATGCGAATTGCCAGCGTATTCATACTTCCTCCAGACAAATGTCGTTGATTCAGGGTGACGCTTAACAAACGATTGACCATCGTGACACGCAAGTATGGCGCATATTGCTCACGACGGAGCAGTAAACCCGGGGGAGGGAAAAGAACTTTCGCAAGTGAGGGTAAAAATGAGACCCAGCCAGAAAAAATAACCCCGGCGAGTGCCGGGATTGTTGTTTAGTCGTCGTGGCGACCGTGACGCTGGGGCTGGTTGGGCCGGTTATTGCGTGGTGCCTTGTTATTGGCGCCGCGCGGGTTCTGGCCGCGGCCACCACCGTTGCCGCGACCGCCATTGCCCCGGCCACGGTTGTTGGCGGCGGGCTTGGCAGGAGGCGGCTGCTGGCTGTCGGGCAGCGGCTCGTAACCGGGCATGATTTCCAGCTCGACCGTCTGCTTGGTCAGCCGTTCGATGGCCTTGAGCAACGGCTTTTCTTCAAAGCAGATCAGCGACATGGCTTCGCCCTGGCTGCCGGCACGACCGGTACGGCCGATGCGGTGCACATAGTCTTCCGCTACATGGGGCAGCTCGTAGTTGACCACGTGGGGCAACTCGCTGATGTCGATGCCGCGAGCGGCGATATCGGTCGCCACCAGCACGCGCAGCTTGCCTTCCTTGAACTGGCTCAGGGCGCGGGTACGGGCACCCTGGCTCTTGTCGCCATGAATGGCCATGGCCGGCAGGCCGTCTTTGTCGAGCTGCATCGCCAGGCGGTTGGCGCCGTGCTTGGTGCGGGTAAACACCAGTACCTGACGCCAGTTGTTGTGGCCAATCAGGTAGCTGAGCAGGGCGCGCTTTTTATTTTTGTCCACGCCGTAAAAACGCTGGGCAATGGTATCGGCGGTGGCATTGCGGGTGGCCACTTCGATATGTTCCGGCTCGTTGAGCAGGTCTTCGGCCAGTTGCTTGATCTCGTTGGAGAAGGTGGCAGAGAACAGCAGGTTCTGCCGTTTTACCGGCATCTTGGCAATAATACGACGAATATCGCGAATAAAGCCCATGTCGAGCATGCGGTCCGCTTCGTCCAGTACCAGCATTTCCACCTGAGACAGGTCGATGGAGCGCTGGGAAACGTGATCCAGCAGGCGACCCGGAGTGGCGACCACGATATCGACCTTGCGGCCCAGAGCCTTCATCTGCGGGTTGATGCTGACGCCGCCAAACATGGCCAGAGTACGCAGGTCGCTGTGTTTGGCGTAGGCACGCAGGTTTTCTTCCACCTGGGCGGCCAACTCACGAGTGGGGGTCAGCACCAGAGCACGAACCGGCGCGCGGCCATTGGCCAGCGGCTTGGCCTTGGTTTCACTCAGGCGTTGCAGCATGGGCAGACCGAAGCCGGCGGTTTTACCGGTGCCGGTCTGGGCGCCGGCCAGCAGATCGCCGCCTTTGAGCACCAGCGGAATGGCCTGGCGCTGGATAGGGGTCGGCTCTGTGTAACCACATTCATTGATGGCTTGAACGAGCTGGGCGTTCAGGCCGAGGGAAGCAAAAGACATGAGACTCCGAACAAATAAGGTCCTGGCGGACGATTGAGAGGCATTGCCGGTGGGCAAACTGCCACCATGATAACAGAAAAGCGCGGCAGGCTATAACAAAGGCGTATGCAGGCGAGGGGCTTGATTCATCGGCCTGTCACTCAGCGCGGCCGCCACCCTGCTGCCAGGTAATGCTGTGGCGTGTCGGTGAAGATCATGTCCACGCCCCAGTCGGCAAGGGTGGTGGCCTTGTCCAGGTGGTTGACGGTATAGCAATTCAGCCGGTAACCGGCCGCCTTTATCTCCCGGGCGCGAGTGCGGGTCAGGTGGCGATGGTGGCAGTGCAGGGCGGTGCCGTTCAGCCGTTGCAGCCGAGTTTGCCAGTCGCCGGGAATGCGCTCCACCAGCAGGGCGCGGGCAATATCGGGCGCTAATGCCTGCATATGATGCAGGCAATCGGGCTCGAAGCTGGAAAACAGCAGGCTGCCGGGATCGAAAGCATGCTGTCTTATTACCTCGCTGACCCGACGGCACAGCCGTGCCGCATCATCCTGCGGGTAGAGCTTGAGTTCGACATTGACCTGAATACCAAGTTTGGCGGCGAGGGCGAGATAATCCTGCAACTGCGGAATGTGCTCGCCGGCGAAGGCGGGCGAGAACCAGCTGCCCGCATCGAGCCGGGCGAGTTCATGCCAGTCGTACTGGCGCAGCCAGCCGGTGCCGTCGGTGCAGCGCCTGAGCTTTTCGTCGTGAAACACCACCACCTGGCCGTCTTTGCTCAGCTGAGCATCGATCTCCACCCACTCAAGGCCCAGCTGATGCGCCGCCTGCAATCCGGCCAGGGTATTTTCCGGGGCCAGGCTGGCCACGCCTCTGTGTCCGCACAAGATCATGACGCTCTCCTCTCCTTTTCTTTATTCCCTTTTAATGGCCGCCGCTGCGGGACCATAGCTGGATGACCGCCACCCCGGCGATAATCAGCCCCATGCCGAGCAGGGCGGGCAGATCCGGAATCTGCCGATAAAACAGCACCGCCAGCAGGGTCACCAGCACGATACCGGCACCGGACCAGATGGCGTAGGCAATGCCCACCGGCACCGTATTCATTACCAGCCCCAGCAGCCAGAAGGCGGTGCCATAGCCGGTAATCACCAGCAGGCTTGGCCCAAGCCTGCTGAAGCCGTGTGATGCCTTGAGGGCGGTGGTGGCGATGACCTCGGCGATGATGGCCAGGGTCAGTAACAGATAGGCGTTCAATGGTGGCTCCCTTGCAGATACGGCAGGCAATGTGCCCGATTCAGGCCGGGAGATCAAAGCAAGATCACCAGAGCCTCCTTTGCTGTGGCTAAAGTGTTGCTAACCTCCCTCATTCAGCAACCGGGATCGCCGAGACGGAAGGGCGGCAAGGGCTCATCATTCAGCCGGGCGATGGGCAGGGCGCCGACCTTCAGCGACCAGAGCGGCGCGGCGGCGGGCGCTTCATTCGGAGTGACCGGATAAATAAGCGCAATCTTGAGTTGGGGCGCCCGTAGTTGCAGCCGCTGGGCGGTGCCCAGGCCGTCACCGATATGAAAACGGCCCACGGTCAGCATCACCCGGTGGCCGGGGTGGGCCTGCAGGTAGCGGTCTATGCTCTCGGCCATGGTGTCATCCCAACTGGTCTGGGCGGCAAACTGAAACTCGCTGGGGGCCTGACCGTGATGGCGGGCCGCCATGAATCGGGCCTTGTAGCTGTCATCGGTCAGCGTCAGGCGTTCGGCCACCCAGGCGCGGTGGTCGGCGGGAAGCCTGTTCAGGTAATCGGGGCCCTTGCGTCCGATGCAGCGCACAATATGGCGCGGCGCATTGGCGGCCAGCACCTCGATGCCCGCCTGGCGAGCCAGCTCAATCAGTGGCCGGTAGTCGCTGCGATAACCGGGCCAGGCCTTGCTCTGTTCGATAAAGGCATCTTCACCCAGTTTTCCCGCCAGATAGACGTTCAGCGTGGCTTGTTTATCCCGGCTGAACTGCTCCATGGCCAGGGCCATCGGCCGGGGCTGGTTCAGTAAGCGGGCCAGCAACTCGGCCTGAAAACGATGCACGGCCTGGTGACCGTGCAGTTCGCCCACCATCACCACGTCGGCGCCGGCGAGCCGGCGGGCGGCCTGGTCGAGCGGCAAGGGTTGCCCTTGCGGGTCGTGCAGCTGATAGTCGAACAGGGTGGCCGGAGGGCGTGCTTCGGCCTGACAGCCGGCCAGCAGAAAAAGGGTAAACAGCATGAGCAGACGCATGAAACCACCTTGTGTCATTAGAGAACAGCAATTAAGTCATAAAGTTATTATCATAGGGCGCATTATTCTATAACTCCGTATCTGACATGGCGCCTGCATTCTGGCTTTCATCCTTTTTTGCCATCTATTACTTCGGTTACGGCATCTTTCTGCCCTATTGGTCATTGTGGCTCGATCACGTTGGTGCCGAGGCCGGTTTTATCGGCGTGCTGCTGGGTGTTGGTATGGCCGCGCGTTGCGTGGGAAACCTGGTGGTCATGAGTCGGGTTCGCGCCGCCGCTCACCTGTTGCCGGCGGTGCGCTGGCTCGGTTTGTTGAGTCTGCTGTGCTTTGCCGGCTTTTATGGCAGTCAGTCCAGTGTGGCATTGTTGCTGCTGATGGTGCTGGTGAATCTGATCTACCCGGCCATCATGCCGGTAGGCGAGGCCATTGCCAGCCGGTTGATTGTGCAGGTGCACCTGGATTACGGCAAATCCCGGTTGTGGGGGGCGGTGGCCTTTATCGTCGCCAATATCGTGGTGGGGGCACTAAGCGGTAATCTGGGGCCGCAGTGGGTGCTGCACAGCATGGTGCTGGCGCTGGTGTTGCTGCAGTTACTCAGCCTGGTGCCGATGAATCCGGGCCCGGTTGACAGCCATATCGGCCGGCCGGGCGACTCCATTTTGCAGGTGTGGCGACGTCCCGGCGTGCCGCGCTTTCTGTTGATCGTGGGACTGTTGCAGGGCAGCCATGCCTTTTACTATGGTTTCAGCGCCCTGTACTGGCAGCAGCAGGGGTACAGCACCACCATGATCGGTTATCTGTGGGGGCTGGGCGTGGTGGCCGAAATTGTGGTGCTGGCGATGAACAAACGGTGGTTCGAGCGCTTCAATGCCCGTCAGTTGTTGCTGGCCGGAGCCGCTTGTGCCCTGTTACGCTGGGGGCTGCTGGGCAGTACCACCACGCTTGGCTGGCTGATGTTTGCCCAGCTGCTGCACGCCGGCAGCTTTTGTTTGAGCCACCTGGGGGCGATGCGTTATATCAGCCGGGATCTGGACGGCGAGGCGGTCTTCGGTGCCCAGGCCTTGTATGCGGCGCTGGCGATGGGGCTGACCGTGGCCCTGTTGCTGGTGCTGTGTGGCCAGTTGTACCCGTTGATCGGTGGGCGAACGTTCTGGTTGATGGCGTTGGCGGTGCTGCCGGCATTCTGGGCGCTGCGACGTTCTCTGATACCCCATTCACAGGAGGCCTGATGCAGGGCTGGACCGTCATTAATATTGCGCTGGCTTATCTGGCGCTGCTGTTTCTGTGTGCCTGGCTGGGCGACAAGTTGCGGATGGGCGGGGGCGTCAAGCGCCTGCGCCCGCTGCTGTACAGCTTTTCACTGGCGGTGTATTGCTCTTCCTGGAGCTTCTTCGGCACCGTTGGCCAGGCCAGCACCGATACCTGGTCTTACTTCTCGATTTATCTCGGCCCCATTCTGATGTTTACCCTGGCCGGCCCGCTGATTGCGCGGCTGATCGAGGTGGCCAAACGCGAGCACATTACCTCCATCGCCGACTTTATCGCGGCCCGTTACGGCAAATCCCAGCGCCTGGCGGTGTACGTGACCCTGATTGCCATTGTAGGGGTATTGCCCTACATAGCGCTGCAGCTCAAGGCCATCGTGATGGCGCTGAACCTGATGGCGCCGGATGTGGTGGGCGGTAAAGGCAATGATGCCAGTGAAGTGGCCCTGATGGTCACCTTGCTGTTTGCCCTGTTCATTCTGCTGTTTGGCACCCGTCATATCGACGCCACCGAGCATCAGCGCGGCGTCATGATGGCGATTGCGGTCGAGTCGCTGGTCAAACTGGTGGCCTTTATCGTGGTCGGCGGCTTCGCCCTCTGGTTGATTCTGGTTTACCCCAATCAGCAACGGATGATGATCGCCGAGGATTTCATCGGTAACTTCACCAATGTTACCGGCGCCAATCTGCTCGACATGGGGGTATACACCCTGCTGTCGATGAGTGCGGTAATCTGCTTGCCGCGCCAGTTTCATGTCACCGTGGTGGAACATCACGACCCGGCGGATTTACGCTGGGCCCGGCGGCTGTTCCCGGTTTATCTGCTGCTGATGGGACTGTTTGTGTTGCCGCTGGCGCTGGCCGGTCAGCAGTGGCTGGCGGCCGACACTTCGCCCGATACCTATGTTATCAGTCTGCCGCTGGCATTGGATCATCCGGGGCTGGCGGTGCTGGCCTTTATCGGCGGCGCCTCGGCCGCCACCGGCATGATGATTATCTCGACCATAGCGCTGGCAATCATGGTCAGCAACGATCTGGTGTTGCCGATGATATTGCGTCGTCGTCAGTTTCAGGGCGCCGGTTTCGAGGATTTTTCCCAACTGCTGCTGAACGTGCGCCGTACCGCCATCATCGTGATCATGGCCACCGCCTGGCTGGTGTTTCTGTGGCTGGGAGATATCAGCAGCCTGTCGCGCATCGGCTATCTTAGCTTCGCCGCCATCGCCCAGTTTATGCCGGCGCTGGTGCTGGGCTTGCTATGGCGTGGCGGCAACCGACGCGGTGCCTACTGGGGCCTGAGCCTGGGTATGGTGATGTGGCTGCTGAACCTGATGGCCGAAACCGGCCTGTTTGCCGGTGATGCCGACAGCAACGTGCTGCTGTGGGTGCTGACGCCACCGGCGTGGGGCATGGTCGGCGGAATGAACTCGGTCACCTGGGGCATTCTGCTCAGCCTGCTGTTCAATCTGGCCGGTTACCTGCTGGGGTCCTGGCTGTCGGTGCCCTCGGTCAGCGAGCGCTTTCAGGCGGCGGCCTTTGTCGGCCGGCAGAGTCGGGATGACGGTGATGTATACCGGGCCAAGGTGTCGGTGCAGGAGCTGGAACAACTGGCCTCCCGCTTCGTGGGCGAGGCGAGAGTCGTTCGGGCCTTTTCTCGCTATGCCGGTGAGCAGGGCACCCTGGAAGGCAGCATGCAGGCACCGGCCAGTTTAATCCGTCATACCGAGCGGGTGTTGGCCGGGGTGTTTGGCGCCTCTTCGGCCCGGTTGGTGCTGTCATCGGCGTTGCAGGGCCGTTCCATGGAGCTGGAAGAGCTGGCGGCCATTGTCGATGAAGCCGGCGATGTGTTTCGCTTTAACCGCGGCTTGCTGCAGGGGGCCATCGAGCACATAGGCCAGGGCATCTCGGTGGTGGACAAGGAGCTGAACCTGGTGGCCTGGAATCGACGCTACATCGAGCTGTTTGCCTATCCGCCCGGCTTGATTCGGGCGGGACGGCCGATCGCCGACATCATTCGTTACAACGCGGAAAAAGGGCTGTGCGGCCCCGGCCCGGTGGCCGAGCACGTGGCCCGGCGGGTGAATCACATGAAAGCCGGCAGCGCCCATGTGTCGGCCCGAACCCGGCCCGATGGCCGGGTTATCGAAATGCAGGGCAACCCCATGCCTGGCGGCGGTTTCGTGATGACCTTCAACGACATCACCACCTTTCGTCAGGCGGAGCAATTGCTCAAAGACGCCAACGTGGTGCTGGAGGCCCGGGTGGCAGAGCGTACCCGTGAGCTGTCGACGGTTAACGAGCAGTTGCTGGCGGCGACCCACAAGGCCGAACGGCTCAGTGCCTCCAAGAGCCGTTTTCTGGCGGCGGTGAGCCATGATCTGATGCAGCCGTTGAATGCGGCCAAGCTGTTTACCTCGTCCTGGCTGGAAACCTCGGGCGACGATGAAAGCCGTCGGCTGGCCGGCCACATCGACCGCTCGCTGGCGGCGGCCGAAGACCTGATTGGCGATCTGCTCGATATGTCGCGGCTGGAGTCGGGCAAGCTGACGGCCAAGCCCGGAGACTTTGCGCTCAATAACCTGTTCGATACCCTCAAGGCGGAGTTTGGCGTGCTGGCCGAGCAGGATGGCGGCCGCTTCGATGTGGTGGCGACTAATCTTGGCGTGCACAGCGATGCGCGGCTGTTGCGCCGTATTCTGCAGAACTTTCTTACCAATGCGCTGCGCTATAACCCGGGTGGGCGTATTGTTCTGGGCCTGCGCCGCTGCCATGACGCAGAAAAAGGCGACGCGCTGCGCATTGAAGTGTGGGACAACGGTCCGGGTATCGCCCCCGATAAACAGGAAGTGATATTTGACGAATTCATGCGCCTGGAACATGGTCAGCGCCATCATCAGCAGGGACTGGGGCTGGGGCTGGCCATCGCCCAGGGGCTGGCGGTGATGCTGGGCCACCGGCTGGCGGTACGCTCAACGGAAGGCAAGGGCTCGGTGTTCAGCGTAACCGTGCCACGGGCGATACCCGGAGCCGAGCAGGAAAATCCGCTGCCTGCGCCGCTACCGGCCAGCAGCAACAGTCAGCTGGCGGGGCTACGGGTGTTGTGTATCGACAACGACACCGACATTCTCACCGCCATGTCGGGCCTGTTGACCCGCTGGGGCTGCCAGGTGCAACTGGCATTGAATGGCGTAGAGGCACTCCGGCACTGCCATAACGGTTTTGAACCGCAGGTAATACTGTCGGATTATCATCTGGATGAAGGAGAAACCGGGGTGGCGCTGATAGAGATGCTGCGCCGGGAATTCGACCCCGTGCCCACCGTGATGATCAGCGCCGACCGCCAGCCGGAGTTGCAGGCCCGGTGTCGGGAGCTGGGGCTGAGTTACCTCAGCAAACCGGTGAAGCCACTGAAACTGCGGGCGCTGCTGCAGCATCTGGCGAAGAGCGGGGATTAGGGATTAGGGATCCATTCCCCATTCCCCATTCCCGGCTGTTATTAAAATTCGCTCCCTTCCTGCTGAGACAGCGCGATCACCGCCTGGGTGCGATTCTTGACATTCAGCTTGCGGAAAATGGCGGTCACGTGGGCCTTGATGGTGGCCTCCGATACCGCCAGTTCGTAGGCGATCTGCTTGTTGAGCATGCCTTCGGACAGCATGGTCAGTACCTTGAATTGCTGCGGCGTCAGGCTGGCCAGGCGCTCGGCAATATCGTTTTCGGGGGCATTGTCGAGGCTGATTCCCTCGGGAAACCAGGGCTCGCCTTCGAGAATGGTGTTGAGGGCGCTGACCAGGGTGCGCATGGGGGCGGATTTGGGAATAAAACCCATCGCACCGAAGCGCATGGCCTGCTGCACCACCGCCGGCTCTTCGCTGGCCGAGACCACCACCACCGGCAGATCCGGATACTGGTTGCGCAGCAGCGCCAGGCCGGAAAAACCGCTGGCGCCGGGCATCTTGAGATCCAGCAACAGCAGATCGACGTCGTCGACGTCGCCCAGCAGCCGCATCAGGTTATCGATACTGTCGACTTCCAGCAGTTCGGCTCCGGTAATGGCCAGTTCAACGGCCTGGTGCAGGGCGTTGCGAAACAGGGGGTGATCATCGGCAATAATTATGCGGTAGTCCGTTTCCATGTCGTATCCAAATCCTGTGTCTGTGAGTAGGTAATGGAAACCGATTCCATCGTTTTCCCTGTTATGATAGGGCTTCGGCTTTGGTCTGAGAACTGCCTATGCTTATTTTCGTGATGCGGAAGGTAAACGAAGCCGGAAGTGGCGCTTGCGGCCGGCTGGGTAATCCGGGCTGGCGATGATGTTGGTGTTTTCTCTGCCGGGCTTGATTGGTGTATGGTTGGCGCAGATATTGCCGCCTGTTCAGGCAGAACATTGTATGAGGAAAGCCAAATGCTTAAAAAAGTCCTACTGAGTCTGTTTGGTCTGATGGTAACCGGGGCGGCTGCGGCCAAGGATATTGACCATCTGAAGGCCGAGTTTTCCGTGTTGCTGAACGGCGATCCGACCCGGGGGGTAAATACCCTGACCATAGATCGCAACAAGGATCGCTACCATGTGCATTTTTCACTGGCGCACTGGCTGCTGGATGTGGAGCAGAAGGCCAGTTTCAACTGGCAGGACTGCTCTGCCCGCCCGGATACCTTCAGCTATAAGGCCAAGGCGCTGGGGATTCGGCGTGAAGAGCGACTGGTGTTCGATCCTCAGACCAGCATGGTGCTCTATCAGGGCAGGGAAGGCGACAAGCTGCTGTCGACCGACGGCGGTGCCTTTGACTCGGTCAGCTTTTTCTTCGAGGCACGTTGCGATCTGATGGCCGGCAAAACGACCCTGAGCTACCCGGTGGTGCGGGACGGCGAAATCAAGCAGACCGCCTTCAAGGTAGTGGGCAGGGAAGCGGTCAAAACCGGTGTGGGCACCTTCGACAGCCTGATCGTCGAGCGGGACAGAGGCAACAGCAAACGCAAGACCCGGTTCTGGGTAGCACCGGAGCTGGATTATCAGCTGGTGCAGATCAGCCACGAAGAAAACCGCCAGCTGGCGGTGACGGTCACGCTGGACAAGCTCAGTTATACCCTGCGAGACACGCCTGCAACGCTTGCCGAACACCAGGGCCAGTGACTCAGCCGGCGGCGGCCGAGGTGACCGCGAGTGCCGTATCGCAGCAAATTCGGCAGCGACCGGTTTCCTTGGCCTGATACAGGCATTGGTCGGCGCGGATCAGCAGCTGGCTGATGTCGTCTTCGGGGGTGGCTTCGGTCAGGCCGCCGCTGAAGGTAAAGCCGATGGTTCTGTCGGTAAGGTAAAGTGGTGTTTGTGCAATGCTGTCCAGCAGTCGCTGGGCCAGTTGCATACCCTGTTGATGTTGGGTTTGTGGCAGTATCAGTAAAAACTCCTCGCCGCCGATACGGGCCAGTATGTCTGTATCTCGTATGGCTTTTCGGCCGGTAACGGCAAAATGACGCAGCACCTTGTCGCCAATGTCATGACCATGCTGGTCGTTGACGTGCTTGAAGTGATCGATATCGATCATCACGATGCAGAAGGGATGATGATAACGCTGCAGATTGGCCAGCTCATAGCGCATCAGTGCCTCGGCGGCCCGCCGGTTCGGACATTGGGTCAGGGCATCGGTGGTGGCCTGTTGTTTTAACTGCTGGTTAAGACGCAATAATTCATCATTGGCCCGGCTCATGGCCAGGCCGTGCCGCCGGTTGCGCTTCAGCGTCAGTATGGTCAGTAACCCGCCCCAAAAAGAGCCGGTGCCCGCCAGGGTGATGATGGCCGCCAGGTTGTCTTTGTCCCGGGTTTGACGGTAAATGGACTCGGCATCGGCGAGAGCGTGTACCTGATAGTATTCATCTTCGCTGGCGTAGCTGACCAGCAGTACCGGTTGACGTTCGGAGCCGAGCAGCAGCACTTCGGAGTGCAGCGGGCTGATGCGAGTCGGCAGGGGGCTGGGAGGCGGCTCCGACTCTGTCGTAACCATCGGCTCCTTGCCGAGGGAGTGGCGCAGCCAGTCGGGGTTATTCGCCAGTACAATAATGCCGTTGGCATCGGTCACCAGCAGCTCGAGGCGATACGCGCTGAGACTGACCGGTGTGGCGTTGGCACAGATCAACAGTGTTACCGAGCCATTTTTGGTGACCGGTGTGGCGTGATAAATCCTGGCCTGTTGCTGTTCGGGATCGAAAATCAGACGAGACAAAGGACGGTTGCCATCGGTATAGCGATTGAAATCCGGTGGTGACGGGCTGGCGGTACTCTGTGCCAGTACTTTGCCCCGCCGGTCGAGCAGCCAGATACCGGCGAGATCGAAAGTGGTGCCGAACTGGTTCATATCTGCCAGCAGGGCCGCGCTGTTGCGGGAGTTTTTCAGAAACAGCCGCAAACTGGATAACGATGACAGAGATTGGGCAATCTCCCCGGTCTGCCTGCGATCCTGTTGCAGGCGCTCGAGGGTGCTGGCGGCAACCTGGGTGCTCTGCAGCTTCAGTTCCTGTAACTGGTTTTGAATGCGCAGCTCAATCCAGTGTCGGCTGATAAACCAGCTCGACAGCGCCAGTGCCACCAGCAGCAAGCTAGTGGCCACAAACGAATAGTGATCCTGTGGTAGCCAACGAGATAGTCGGGGCAGTTTCATCCATGTTCCTGCATTGTCTCTGGGGCTGATGGGTATTGTCATTCTAGTCAAGAAAGCCCGGGAGCCGGCGGTTTTTACTGAATTGTTACCGGCATTACATTATCCGAAACAGGTCACCAGTAAAAAGACGCGGAAGGGGGGAGACAACCTGCTAGTCCATGCCATTGCCGTGTTTGTATCTGGCCAGTTTGTCGTACAGCGTTTTACGGGGGATACCGAGGCGTTCGGCGGCCAGTGCGACACTGTTATCGGCTTGCTTCATGGCGGTCAGGATTAACTGCTGTTCCAGCCTGGATAGTTGCTGTGGCAGGGTCAGATCGGGCTCGGCCGTGGCGTCCGGCAGTACTCCCAGCACATATTGTTCTGCATGATGACGTAACTCGCGCACATTGCCGGGCCAGTCCCGGTTGAGCAACTGCTGCATCAGGGAGGCGGCTGGCGGTGGCACGTCACGGTTGTAATGTTCTCTGGCCTGCTCGACAAAATGCAGGAACAACAGGGGAATGTCTTCGCGCCGTTCTCGCAGGGGCGGCAGAGACAGAGTGACCACATTGAGGCGAAAGTAGAGATCGGCCCTGAACAATCCGGCATCGCTGGCGGTTTTCAGGTCTATCTTGGTGGCGGCGACCAGCCGGGCATCCACCGGGATCAGTTTATTGCCTCCCAGCCGTTCCAGCACCGACTCCTGCAAGACCCGTAGCATCTTGGCCTGCAGATTGAGGGGCATGCCTTCTATTTCGTCGAGAAACAGGGTACCGCCGTCGGCGTGTTCTACCTTGCCGATGCGGCGTTTGTTCACACCGGTGTAGGCGCCGGGTTCGGCCCCGAACATCTCGCTTTCAAAAATGGACTCGGGCAGGGCGGTACAGTTGACTGCGACCAGATTACCCTTGCGCCCGCTGCCCTGATGCAGGCTGCGGGCCACCATTTCCTTGCCGGTGCCGGTTTCACCCAGGATCAGCACCGAGGCCGAAGTATCGGCGATGTTGTCTATCTGGCGGCGAAGCAGTTCTATCTGCGGAGCCTGCCCCAGCAGCAGAGGCTGTCCTGTGCCTTCTGCCAGCTGGCGGCGCAGCCGGCGGTTTTCCAGTACCAGGGCGCGTTTGTCGATAGCCCGGCGCAGGCTGTGCAGCAGTTGCTCCGGCTCGAAGGGTTTCTCGAAAAAATCCTGGGCTCCCTGATGTATTGCGGCCACCGCCATGGGGATGTCGCCATGACCTGTTAGCAGCAGAACCGGCAGCTCGGCGTCCCGCCGTTGCAGTTGCTGCAGCAGCGCAATGCCATCCATGCCCGGCATGCGCACGTCGGACAGCACCACCACCGGGGCTTCCTGAGGCAGGGCTTGTAGTGCCTGTTCGGCACGGGCAAAGCCGCGCGCGGTCAGGTCCGAGAGTTGCAGGGTTTGCAGCAGGCTCTGGCGAACATCGTCGTCGTCTTCGACCAGCCAGACTTCAATGCCAGTGTTATTCATTTTGGCTCCAGTTAAGGGTAAAACGGGCACCGCCCGACGTTGAGCCGGTGATTTCCAGCCGTCCGTCGCTGGCTTCCACCAGATCCCGGACGATGGCGAGCCCTAATCCGAGTCCCTGGCCCGCCTCTTTGGTTGAAAAAAACGGCTCTGTCACCTTGTCCAGCAGTGATGGGGCAATACCGGGACCATTGTCCCACAGACAAAGAAAGTCATCGCCTGCTTCCAGGGTGATACGAGCCTCTTCCCGGCCGGCCAGGGCATCCAGGCTGTTACCGAGCAGGTTGGCCAGTACCTGTTCCAGGGCGTGCAGCTCCATGGGCAGCACTTGATCTGTCGCCGGTGTTCTTACCAGCCGGATCTGCTGCTCGTGTAGCCGGGGTGACAGCCAGCTCAGTACATTGTCCAGCGCCTCGTCGAGCCGGCAGAGGCCGCGGGTCTTGCGCCGGGTGGCGGCAAACAACTTGAGTTGTGAGGTCAGCCGGGCGATACGGTCGACCAGTCGAACCATAGTACTCAGGCTTTCTTCCACCTGAGGGTACATGCCCCTTTGAGCCAGCATCAGGGTATTGGCCGATTGATTTTTCAGGGCGGTGAGTGGCTGATTCACCTCGTGGGCCACGCTGGCGGCCATTTGTCCCAGCGCCGCCAGTCGGTTGATGTGGATTAGTTCATGCTGCATGGATCTGAGCCGGGCTTCGGCCTGAAAGCGTTCTTCCACCTGACGTTCCAACTGCCGGTTGGAGACGGCCAGGGCCGAGGTGCGTTCCATGACCTTGTACTCCAGCTCGTTTTTGGCCTTGAGCTGAACCTGTATGTAGCGTCGCCGCTGGCGCCAGTAGAGCAGCAACAGGGTCATGGCGACAATACTGAACCCCGCTACTGCCGTCACCAGGGTGGCATTCACCATCAGCGGCCGGCTTGGCCACCACAGTTGCAATCGCCATTGCCGCCGGGGTAGCTCAAGCTGGCTTACCCGATACTGTTTGCCCTGCCAGGTTGGATGACCGTTCCTGCTGTCGACCGCCAGAGCTGTCAGCGGCATGGGCGCATACTGGCGGGTGCGGTCCAGGCGTTGCCGGGCCTGGGGGCTGAGTGGCGTCAGGGTTTTGAACTTGAGTTCGGTACGGGAGGCAAGGGCGATGACCTGATCCGGATCCACCACCATCACCAGATCCCTGGTTGGTTGCCAGCTTGTTTCCAGTTCCAGCAGGGTAATCTTGGCGGCCAGTACCCCTTGGTCACTGCCTTCATGATTCAGTTGCAGGCCGAAAAAATAACCGGGAACACGGGTGGTGGCACCGACCCCGTAAAATTCGCCGAAGCTGCCCTGCAGGGCATCGTGAAAATAGGGCCGGAAGCGGTAATTCTGGCCGATAAAAGAATGAGACTGGCGCCAGTTGCTGGCCGCCAGCACAGTGCCCTGAGCGTTCATCAGGTAAAGCGCTTCCACTCCGGTGTCGTTGGCCAGCTGTTCCAGCAACCGGTTGGCCCGGGTGATAACGTCGGTATTATCGGGATTCACCAGCACCTGAGTCAGTACCGGATGGGATTGCAGGGCGCGGGGTATGTTTTCGAAGCGGGCTATTTCCGACACGAGTGTGGCCCGGTACACCTGCAGTTGCTGCTGGGCCCGGAGTTCCTGTTCGGCAATCTGCCGCTGCCAGCTGCCAAGCCAGATCCAGATCAGCAACAGGCTGAACAGCAGGAGGCCGAACAGCCATAGCAGCCGTTTCTTGATCGATGGAAACTTCAGTGGACCTCCGGTGCATCACAGGGAGTGAGGGTAACGCTGTGCCCGGGCGGCAGCCAGTGTTGAAGCGGTCGGCACTGGCCCGAGTCCAGGCACAGGGTATAATCTCCGGTAAACTCGGAGCTGGCAAGGGTGAGCTGTTCCAGCCACAGATCCGGTTGCCAACGCCATGCGCCCCGTTCCAGTCGTGCACCGGGGGGCGGCTCCATGCCGGCCCCCGAGCCTTGCACGCTGGCGGCCACCAGGTGCAACTGGTTGTTGGTTACCTGGTACTGTTCCTGCCAGCGCGTTTTTTCCACCGAGTGGTCCCAGCTCAGGGTAATGCTGCCGGTCAGCAGCATTACTGTGGTGGTGGCGGACGCCAGACACAGCATATCAGGCTACCGCCAGCTGCCGCTGGCGCCGGAACTGCAGCCAGTGGCGGCCAAGCAGCAGGGCGGCAAGAGCCAGACCGATTTCATCGGTAAAGGGCAGCGAGAACACCAGCAGCGCGGCGGCGGCGATGGCAAGCAGACGTTCCGTCCAGCCGAAGGGTCGCAGCCAGAAGCCGATAGCACCCATTCCCCATAGCGACACCGCCAGCAGTGCCTTGAACACCACGAAGACGGTCGCCACCAGGCCCGCATCGCCCTGCAACATCAATTCGGGGGCATAAACCGCCATGTAGGGCACCACGAAGCCGGCGATGGCGATTTGCAGTGAGCGCATGCCGATCCGCAGGCCCGAGGCCTTGGCGATGGGGGAAGCGGCGAAGGCGGCCAGCGCCACCGGCGGTGTCAGATCGGCCATGATGCCGAAATAGAACACGAACATGTGCGACACGATCAAGGGCACACCGAGTTCCAGCAAGGCGGGGGCGGCGATGGAGCTGGTGATGATGTAGTTGGGAATGGTGGGGATGCCCATGCCCAGCACCAGACAGGTGAACATGGTCAGCACCAGCGACAGCAGCAGGCTGTGCTCGCCCAGCTGAATAATGAAACCGGCGACTATGGTGGCGGCACCGGTCAGCGAGATAACCCCTATGATGACCCCGACCAGGGCACAGGCCACACCGACCGGCAGGGCATGCAGGGCACCCTGATAGAGGGCGTTGACCACGGTACTGAGAATGGTCTGTTCACGCTTGACCAGCAGCAGCACTGTCAGGATGGCGACGATCACGAAAATGGCGATGATGCCGAAATGGTTGAAGCTGGCACAGGCCAGGCCCAGCCCCACCCAGAAGGCGTAGCGCAGGCCTCTGGCGCCCAGGTGTCTGGCGATGCCGTTACCCATGATTAACACCACCGTCAGGGCCAGTCCCATCATGCCTGCAAACAGCGGGGTAAAACCGGAGAACAGCATGACCACCAGCGCCACCAGCGGCAGCAGCAGATACCAGCGTTGTTTGAGGGCGGCCAGCGGATTGGGGCATTCGGCCTTGGGCAGGCCGTTGAGGCCGGCCCGACCCGCTTCCAGATGCACCATCAGGAACACGGTAAAGAAATAGAGCACGGCGGGGATCAAGGCGGCCTTGGTGATGTCCACATAGGGTACGTTGATGGTTTCAGCCATGATGAAGGCGACGGCACCCATTACCGGCGGCATGATCTGGCCGCCCATGGAGCTGGTGGCTTCCACCGCACCGGCGAAGTCGGACTTGTAGCCGAATTTCTTCATCAGTGGGATGGTGAACTGACCGGTGCTGACCACGTTGGCCACACCGGATCCGTTGATGGTGCCCATCATGCCTGAAGACAATACCGACACCTTGGCCGGACCACCACGGGTATGGCCAACAGAGCCGATGGCCACGTCGTTGAACAGTTTGAGCATGCCGGCCTGTTCGAGAAAGGCGCCGAACAGGATAAACAGGAAGATGTAGCTGGACGAAACATAGGTCGGAGTGCCGTAGATGCCCTCGGTACTGAAGGCCAGTTGCGACACCACTTGATCCAGACCGTAGCCTCGGTGCATCAGTACATCGGGTAGATGCTGGCCGAGCAGGGCATAGGCGACGAAGCTCAGACAAATCATGGGCAACGCCCAGCCCATCAGTCGGCGGGCGGCGTCGAACACCATCAACAGGGTGACGCTGCCTATGATCCAGTCGGTCTGGTTCATGTCTCCGGCGCGATAAATGAGGTCCGCCTCGAACCACCAGTGGTAGAAGGCGAACAGCAGGGCTGTAGCTCCCAGCAGCAGGCTCCAGACCGAGGGGCGAGACAGACGCTGGCCGCGAGCACCGTAAAGCTGGTAAACCAGAAACAGCAGAAAGCCGACATGCACGGCCCGTACCACAGTGGTGGACAGGGGGCTGAAGGCGGCGGTGACAATTTGGAAAATTGAAAAAGCCAGGGCACCATAAAACACAAGCGCCTGAGGTCGGGTTTGGGGTTCGCTCATTATCACTCCTCAGCCCGTCCGCCGATATTCGGTCGGGCTGTAGTTTATACGATTGCCGTCGATAACGGACTCGATATAGGTTCTGGTTACTCGTGATGGGGGCCACAGTCCGAAAATAACCGATGGCCCCGATCTGTCAGTTCAACAGACCTTTTTCCTTGTAGTAACGTTCTGCGCCCGGGTGCAGCGGCAGGGGGAGGCCCTGCACGGCGCCTTCTGCGGTAATGCCTTCGGCTGCACTATGGGCATTGCGCAGAGCAGACAGGTTCTCATAGACCTGTTTGGCCATTTCATAGGCGGTGTCGTCGGATACTTTTTCATGAGTGATCAGCAGGTTGCTGATAGCCACGGTAGGCACATCGCTGTTCTGGCCGGTATAGGTACCTGCGGGAATCATGCTGGGACGATAGGCATCGTTGCCGATATTGGTGACCAGCTCGGCGGGAATGGACACGAATACCACGGGAGCATGGGAAGCCAGATCGCGAAAGGCAGCCATACCGAGACCGGCAGATTGCAGGGTGGCGTCCAGCTGGCGGTTTTTCATCAGCTCGACCGATTCACCGAAGGGCAGGTATTCGGTGCGGGAAAAGTCGTCGTAGCTCATGCCGGCGGCCTTGAAGATGGCGCGGGCATTCAGCTCGGTGCCGGAGCGCGGCGCGCCGACCGAAATGCGCTTGCCCTTCAGATCTTCCAGACTGGTGATGCCACTGTCGGCCCGCGCCACGATCTGGATGTAGTTGGAATAGGTGGCGCCCACGGCACGCAGTTTTGACAGTGGCGCCTTGAAACCGGCTTCTTCTACGCCGTTCCAGGCATCACCCACGCTGTCGGCCAGGGCAAAGCCGATTTCACCGCGGCCACGTTCGAGCAGGGTCAGGTTTTCTACCGAGGCGCGGGTGGCTTGCACCTGTACCTTGGCATCGGGAATCTGCTTGCCGTACAACTGGGAAATGGCGACGCCCAGCGGGTAATAGACGCCGCTGGTCCCGCCGGTAAGCACGTTGATGAATTCGGTGGCCTGGGTGGCGGTAATCGATAACGCCAGGGTGGCGCCGAGCACACAGTGTTTGATGACCTTCATTGGTTGGCTTCCTTGTTGGTTATGATATTGCAGCAATAATGTTGCAGTTTTGATGCCATTTTTCAGAAGCTGATTTTGTTTTTAAGTGTTTGATTTTTATGGGTTAATTAAATGGCTATTCTGTATTCTCAGAATGTCATGTCTAAAGTGTTCTGATTCTTCGGAAACTCATGGACTCTATGGGGCGAGGGCATCACGATGCAGTTTGGGGCGGGCATGTAGTATTATTGGATGCAGTTCTGTCTCTGAGATACCCGGATCCGGAAAGGAGTCTTCTTTGATTTTACCGAGCATGCTGGCGCTGTTACTGGCCGCCTGGAACCTTGACTGGCGAGCCTGGCTGGCGGACAAGACCCGTCAGCATTTGAGTTTTGGCGCGGCCATCGCCCTGGTGCCGCTGTGGATGCTGCAGGCCGGCGTCAAGGACGGGCTGGAGGTGCACTTTCTCGGCCTGACCACCATGGTGCTGATGCTGGGCTGGCGAATGGGCATCTTGATGGGCAGCCTGAGCCTGCTGCTGATCACCCTGTTCGGTTTTGAACCCTGGCCGGATTTTGGCGCCAATTGGCTGCTGGGAGTGATAGTGCCGCTGTCGTTCAGCTATTTCGTGTTTCTGCTGACCTATAGCTATCTGTATCGGCACCTGTTCGTCTACATCTTCGTTGCCGGCTTCTTCAATGCGGCCCTGACCATAGCGCTCAAGATGCTGACCTTTGCCGGTTATATGGTGTGGTCCGGACAATACAGCGGGCAGGTGGTGATGGATAACTATGTCGGCATTATGCCGCTGCTGCTGTTTCCCGAAGCCCTGCTCAACGGCATGGCCATTACCCTGCTGGTGGTGTTCAAACCCCGATGGATGAATACTTTTTTCGATCGCGACTATCTGATTAACAAGTAGGGCTCTTCTGATGGCGGTGTCTGTCTGGTAGTCTGCTCCGATAACTCAATCTGAAGTGAGAAACTGATGACCCCTCGAGTATTGAAACCACTTGCCTCCATACTGGCGCTGGGCCTGCTGGCCGCCACCCCGGCCCAGGCGGACATGAGCCGTGAAGAGTTCCAGAAACTGGTGCGCGAAACCTTGCTGGAGCAGCCGGAAATCCTGCGCGAAGCCATTATCAAGCTGGAAGAAAAAGACAAGATGGCCCAGCAGCAGGAGTTTGCCAAGCAACTGAAGCAGCAGTCGGCCCAGCTGTTTGCCAATCGCACCGACGGCATCATGGGCAACCCCAGGGGCAAGATAGAAATGGTGTACTTCACCGACTATAACTGCCCCTATTGCCGCCGCATGAACAAGAGCCTGAACGAAGTGATTGCCGACGAGCCGGAGCTGAAGGTGATCGTCAAGGATATCGGTATTCTGGGGCCCGACTCGGTACAGGCGGCACGACTGGCACTGGCCGCCGCCCAGGAGGCGCCTCGTCAGTATGAAGAGCTGCATCAGGCGTTGATGAGCCAGCAACGCGTGCAGACCGCCGCCCTGGCCACCATTGCCGACAAGGCCGGGCTGGATGCCAAGACACTGCAGCAGACCGCCGACAGCAAGGACATTGCCGACAAGCTGAGCCAGAACCTGAGCCTGTTCCGCAGCCTGGGCCTGAACGGCACGCCGGCACTGGTGTTCCCCGACGGCACCCTTATCCCGGGCGCCATCGATGCCGCCGCCCTGAAGGACCTGCTGAAAGATAAGAAATCGTAGGGATTAGGGATTAGGGATTGGGGAGTACAATTCCCCAGTCCCCATTCCCCATTCCCCATTCCCCAGTTCCGGCTCTTACTTCCAGCTGGCTTTACGCTTGGCGTTTTGCAGCTTCTCGTAGGTGGCCAGCAGTGCCTGATGGGCGGCAAAGTCCTGCAGGCTTTCGTCGGCCAGGGTCAGACCGTGGAAACGGGCGCTGCCATCGATTTGCTGCCATACCTGTTCCACGGTGTCGGCACCGAACATGCTTTCGAAAGCCGAACGGTATTGGGCCGGTTCGCGCTCTTCCGACAGGTGCAGTTCCAGTGCCGCTTTCAGGCAGCGGTAGTAGCGGTGGCGCTCGTCGGTAAAGACAGATGCGTTGAAGCTTAGGGTCCAGTCGGCGTATTCCAGTGCGGTTTCCTGCTCACCGGCGGCCAGTGCCAGCATGCACTTGAGCTCGCCTACCCGCAGGGTATGCCAGGCGGTGCCCTTGTTCGGTGCTATGCCGATCAGCTCGCGCACCCGGGTAAAGTCGTCCAGCCCTTCTTCTTCCAGCAGTTCGTACAGGCCCATCAGTTGCTCGGCGTCCGCATCGCTGGCGGGCAGGCTGAGCAGGGTGGCGCGCAGGCCGGCGCCCATGCTGTTGTTGGCCAGTTGCAAATCTTCTACCGGGTAGATATCGGACATGCCGGGCACCAGAATACGACAGGCATACACGCCCAGATGCTCGTAATCGGCGATGTACACCGGCTGCTCCAGCTGGTTGAAGATGGCCATCAGGTGATTGAATTCCTGCTCCGAGCTGCCGCTGAAATCCCAGTCGGCAAATTCATAGTCGGCCTCATCCTTGAACATGTCCCAGCTGATCAAGCCGGAAGAGTCGATGAAGTGGGTTTCCAGGTTGTGATGATCCGCAATTTCGTCATCTTCGAAAGACGGCGGTACGAACACGTCCAGATCCTTCAGGCTGCGGCCCTGCAGCAGCTCGGTCACGGTACGCTCCAGCGCCACTTCGAAGCGCGGGTGAGCGCCGAAGGAAGCAAAGCAGGTGCTGTTGCTCGGGTTGAACAGCACCACGCAGATCACCGGATAGGCGCCGCCCAGCGAGGCGTCAAAGGCGTGAATGGGAAAGCCTTCCGCCTCCAGTGCCGCGATGGGCTCCTGAATATGCGGGTAGCGGGCCATTACCTCGGCCGGAATGGTCGGCAGGCTGATACGCTCGGCAATGATGCGGTTTTTGATATGGCGCTCGAACACCTCGGACAACCCTTGAGTGCGGGCTTCGGTGCGGGTGTTGCCGGCGCTCATGCCGTTGGAGACATAGAGGTTGCCGACGATGTTCATCGGAATATACACGGTCTGGTTGTCGCCCTGGCGCTCGAAGGGCAGGGCGCAGATGCCACGTTCTTCGTTGCCGGACTGCAGATCGATCAGCATATCGGCGGTCAGCTCGCCGTCGGGGTCGTAGAAACCACGGGTATAGTCGTCGAGCACACCTGCGGGCAGGCCGTTGTCGGCCGGCAGTGCAAACCACTTTTCGTTGGGGTAGTGCACGAAGTCGCCGTTGGCGATGTCCTGGCCGAGGTAGAAATCGGCAAAGAAGTAGTTGGTAGCCAGACGCTCGAAGTATTCACCCAGTGCCGAGGCCAGCGCCGCTTTTTTGCTGGCGCCCTTGCCGTTGGTAAAGCACAGCGGGCAGTCTTTGTCGCGAATATGTACCGACCACACATTGGGTACCGGGTTAAGCCAGGAGGCTTCCTCGATATCAAAGCCCAGGGTACTTAGCTGCTGCTGAAAATAGCTGATGGAATCCTCTAGCGCGGCGTCTTTGCTGGGGATAAAGGTTTTCATGGGGGAGTCCTTGGGTGTGATCGGCAAAAATGGGGGCAGATCCTAACCCGCGCGCAGAAATTGAACAAGCGAGATCATCAATGGCCGTTGGGCCAGCAAATACCGGACAAAGGGCCCGCTCCGCCGACTCGCTATGAATACCTCCGTGTACGCTCTCTGTTTCATCCCTGAAACAGAAGGTCGGCGGAGCAGATCCCTTTGTCCTCCTTGATGCACCTGAGCTGTCGGTGGGTGCTGTCGGCAGATAACTCGATGTTCAAGAAGAGGCAACAGAGATCGACTACCACGACCGTGAAATGCCATGGACGGCATTTCCGAGCCCTCAGGGGGCAGCTTGCTGCCTGCATCAAGTTTGGTGATGGACTAAACATCCAGTGAATGTTTGCAGCCATCGCCAAACGCAGATGTCCTTAGCCCATGGCGTGTCGTGGGAGTCGGCTGTGTTGCCTATGAGCACAGGTTTAAAAATATCAGGTCTTTATTCAAGCCGGGTATTCATCACGTTTTTGATATTGGCCAATCACCATGAAAAAGCCCGCCGGGTGGCGGGCTTTTGAACACCAAAACCAAGACGTCGCTTACGGCAGCAGGTGCAGCATGCGGCGCAGGGGCTCGGCGGCACCCCACAGCAGCTGGTCGCCAACCGAGAAGGCAGACAGGTATTGCGGGCCCATGTTCAGCTTGCGCAGACGGCCAACCGGTACACTCAGGGTACCGGTCACGGCGGCGGGGGTCAGTTCTTCCATCGACAGCTGACGGTCGTTGGGAATCACCTTGACCCAGTCGTTGTGGCTGGCCAGCAGCTTCTCGACTTCGGCAATGGAGATGTCTTCTTTCAGCTTGATGGTAAACGACTGGCTGTGGCAGCGAAGGGCGCCGACGCGCACGCACAGGCCGTCAACCGGAATGGCCTGCTCGATACCGAGGATCTTGTTGGTTTCGGCCTGACCTTTCCATTCTTCGCGGCTCTGACCGTTTTCCAGTTGGGAGTCGATCCAGGGGATCAGGCTGCCGGCCAGTGGCACACCGAAGTTGTCGACCGGCAAATCGCCGCTGCGGGTCTTCTCGGTGACTTTGCGTTCCAGCTCGAGAATGGCAGAGGCGGGATCGGCCAGCTCGTCGGCCACTTCGTCACGCAGCATGCCCATCTGGGTGATCAGCTCGCGCATGTGACGGGCACCGCCGCCGGAGGCCGCCTGATAGGTGGAGACTGCCACCCATTCGACCAGATCTTTTTCGAACAGGCCGCCCAGCGCCATCAGCATCAGGCTGACGGTGCAGTTGCCGCCGACGAAGGTTTTGGCGCCATTGTCCAGTGCTTGTTGAATCTGCTTGCCGTTGACCGGATCCAGCACGATCAGCGCTTCATCGTCCATGCGCAGGGCAGAGGCGGCGTCAATCCAGTAGCCGTTCCAGCCGGCGGCACGCAGCTTGGGGTAGACTTCCTTGGTGTAATCGCCGCCCTGGCAGGTCAGTACCACATCCAGCGCCTTGAGGGCCTCGATGTCGTAGGCGTTCTGCAGGGTACCGGCATCGGTGCCGAAGTCGGGGGCAGGCTGACCCGCCTGAGAGGTGGTGAAAAAAACCGGTTTAATACGCGAAAAATCACCTTCTTCCACCATACGGCTCATCAATACCGAGCCCACCATACCGCGCCAACCGACCAGACCTACCGTTTTCATCATCAAATGTCCTTCCCTTGGAAGTGAATAAACCAAAATACCCTAGGGTCTGTTGACCTTTCGCGGTGAAATTTTGTTCGAGTTAAACGCGCTTTTATCGCGGCGAGAGGGGAGTAGCCTAGCATTCTAAGCAAAGCCCTCTCAACAAAGAGAAAAGCGCGTTTAGCCGAACCCGCAGGGCAGCGCTTGTGGGGGCTTGCTACTGCGTTATCGCTTATTTATGTAGAGTGACTACACGGCATAAGCGCTGCCTTGTATCAAGCCCCCACAAACTGCTGCAAAAATCATCTCGAAAGGTCAACAGACCCTATTCACCATACTGATTGAGCAAAAAGGTGCAAGAAATAAAGGAAAGACGGCGGTAGCGACTCAGCCGCCGAGCGACAGAAAGGCGAGGATGAAAACCGGCGCCGCCAGGCTTAAAATGAAGCCGGAGACGATGGCCACCGGCACTATGGCCACGCCGCCGGAGCGCTGCAACACCGGCAGGGTAAAGTCCATGGCGGTGGCCCCGCCGTAGCCGATGGCGCAGGACGGATGTCGGCGCATCAGCGCCGGAATCATCATGATGGCGACCAGCTCGCGGGCCAGATCGTTGAGGAAGGCGGCGCTGCCCATCACCGGCCCCAGCTGGTCGCTGATCAGGATGCCCGACAGCGAATACCAGCCATAGCCGGACGAAAAGGCCAGGCCATGACTCAGCGGCATGTTCAGCAGCCAGGCTCCGGCCAGGCCGCCGCCCCAGGAGCTGACCATGACCACCAGCGCTATGGTCAGGCCCCAGGGATTGAGCAATATCTGCCGCAGTTTCATGCCGGAATTACGCAACTGAATGCCGATCAGCAACAACAGCAACATCAGCGCCCACTCGCTCAGGGTGTCGACGGCAAACCACTCCGGGTCGAGAAATTGCCCCAGCACCACACCGGCGAGAATGACCAGGCACAGCCAGACCGAGTCCAGCAGCAGCGACCATTTGCTGATAACGGGCGCGCCGCGTTCGCCACTGACCCGGCCGCGGCGTACATCCAGCAGCCAGAGTCCGGTCAGGTTGGCGAGGGTCGTACAGAAAAGAAACACCACACAGACGGTAAAAATGGTGCCCAGGTGGGCGGTCAGGTTATCGACGAAAGCCAGGCTGATGCCCATCAGGAACAGGATCAGATAGACCATACGTGCCACCGACACATTGATAACATGCAGGATCGACTGGGAACGGCAGGGGACACAATAGCCCAGCGCCAGAGGCAACAACACGATAAGTAAGCCGGAGTACATAGGGTTTATCTTCCAATTTGTTGATTCAGCGGGTTTTTTAACCGCTATATTCCATTGACGACAGGATACGTGAGCCGAAATGGAAAAAAAAGCCGAAATATGTGCGGTGTGACCTTGTGCTCGGTGTCGAGAGCTCGCGCAACAATCGTGAAGTTGCCGACGGCAGTTAATGCAGCAAAAACATTCCTGCTTGATAATTTATTCGATATTTTTGCATAATATTATACTGCCAGTGAGGGTTTATTGTGTATAAAAAACCAACTTGCAGGCTTTTGAAAAGTAGATTCTGTTGTTATTAGGGCAAACAGATGGTAGTTTTCTTCACAGCGGTTAACAAGCTGTTAACCATGAACGCAACTATGCCGCCTTGTCGGCATCGGGAACAAGGGTCTAACGGATGAGTAAAGCTGCCCTGGAAGTGTCGGGACTGCACAAACACTACGGCTCCCTGGAAGTGCTGAAAGGCATCGATTTAAAAGCCGACAACGGCGACGTTATTTCCATTATCGGTTCTTCCGGATCCGGTAAGTCCACCTTTTTACGCTGTATCAATCTGCTGGAAACCCCATCGGCCGGTGAAGTACGGCTGCATGGCGAGTTGATCGAAATGCGCACCAACAAGGCCGGCGAACGTGAGCCGGTCAGTATGCGTCAGGTCGAGCGCATTCGCTCCCGGCTGGCCATGGTGTTCCAGAGTTTCAATTTATGGTCCCATATGACTATATTGGAGAACATCATCGAAGTGCCGGTGCATGTGCTCAAGGTGCCGAAGAAAGAGGCCATCGAAAAGGCCGAGGCGCTGCTGCAAAAGGTCGGGCTCTATGAACGGCGGGAATATTACCCCAGCCACTTGTCGGGCGGTCAGCAGCAGCGGGCGGCGATTGCCCGGGCGCTGGCGGTGGATCCCGAGGTGATGTTGTTCGATGAACCCACGTCGGCGCTGGATCCCGAGCTGGTCGGCGAGGTACTGGGCGTCATGCGGGGGCTGGCCGAAGAAGGCCGCACCATGCTGGTGGTGACCCACGAAATGAGTTTTGCCCGGGAAGTCTCCAACAAACTGATATTTTTGCATCAGGGTCTGGTGGAAGAGCAGGGCGATCCCAAGCAGGTGTTTGCCAACCCCAGCTCGGAGCGATTCAAGCAGTTTATATCGTCGTCCTATTGAAACCGGCGAATAATAAACCATTGATACAAGGCGTAATACAAGGAGCAAGACTTATGAAAAAACTGTTGGTAGCAGGCGCCATCATGGCCAGCCTGGCGGCAGGCGCGGTTCAGGCAAAGGAATGGAAAACCGTACGTTTTGGTATTGAAGGCGCTTATCCTCCGTTCTCCTGGACCGATGAAAGCGGCGAGCTGCAGGGCTTTGACGTGGACATGGCCAATGCATTGTGCGAGCAGATGCAGGTGAAGTGCGAGCTGGTGGCACAGGACTGGGATGGCATTATTCCGGCACTGCTGGCGCGTAAATACGACGCCATTATTGCCGCCATGTCGATCACTGAAGAGCGCAAGCGTACCGTGGACTTTACCGGTAAATACGCGCTGGTCCCCAACAAGTTCGTGACCAAAAAAGGCACCACGCTCGATCTGAGCAAGGAAGGCCTCAAGGGCAAGAAGGTGGGGGTACAAATCGCCACCACTCACGACAAGTACCTGACCGACAACTTCGGCCGTGATGTATCGCTGGTGCGCTACGGTAACGCCGATGAAGCCTATCTGGATCTGAAGTCCGGCCGTATCGATTATGTGTTCCTGGATGCGACGGCGATCGAGGAAGGCCTGCTCAACAAGGAAGGTGGCGATAAGTTCGAATTTGTCGGCCCTTCGGTCACCGATGAGCAATGGTTCGGCGAAGGCTTCGGTATTGCGGTACGCAAGCAGGATCAGCAGCTGAAAAACATGCTCAATCAGGCCATTCAGGATCTGCGTGAAAACGGCAAATACGAAGAAGTGAACAACAAGTACTTTGAATACGACGTTTACGGCGGTTAATCAGCGTTTATCGGCCCCGTTTCGGGGCCGATATGATAGGACATCGTTATGCTGGATCTGAAAGGATACGAAGGCGCCCTGATGGAAGGGGCGGCAGTCACCATACAGGTGGCCCTGTTATCATTACTGCTGGCGGTTACCCTGGGATTGCTGGGGGCACTGGCCAAACTCTCCTCATTCAAACCTGCCCGTTGGCTCGCCACCGGTTACACCACGGTGATTCGGGGCATTCCCGATCTGGTGCTGATGATGCTGATTTTCTTCGGCGGTCAGGTACTACTCAATAATTCACTCTATTCGCTCAACGAGAAGCTGAACGACTGGATCGGCGGCGGCGATCCCGGCCATGAATGGGTCAGTTATTTGCCCGACTATGTGGAAATCAGCCCCTTCATGGCCGGCATCGTTACCATTGGCTTTATCTTCGGCGCCTACATGACCGAAACCTTTCGCGGCGCCATTCTGGCGGTAGACAAGGGCGAGCTGGAAGCAGCCCGGGCCTATGGCATGCGCTCGACCCTGGTGTTTCGCCGCATTCTGTTTCCGCAGATGATGCGCCACGCCCTGCCCGGGCTGGGTAACAACTGGCTGGTATTGCTCAAGACCACGGCATTGGTGTCGATCATCGGTCTGGACGACATGGTGCGCAAGGCCTCGCTGGCGGCGGGCGCTACTCAGCTGCCCTTTACCTTTTACATGGCGGTGGCGGTGATCTTCCTGCTGTTTACCACCCTGTCTACCTCCATGCTCAAATGGGCAGAACGTCACTACGCCATTCAGACGAGGTAAGAAATGGATTTTTCAATCATCATCAATGAATGGACCGTCTACTGGCAGGGGCTTTATACCACCCTGTTTCTGGTGGCCATCTCGCTGTTGCTGGGGCTGCTGATTGCGGTGCCGCTGGGCATATTGCGCAACAGTGCCAACTGGCTGCTCAAGGGACCGGCCTGGGCCTATATCTACTTCTTTCGCGGCACGCCGCTGCTGGTACAGCTGTTTCTGATTTATTACGGCGCCGGGCAGTGGGTCTGGTTGCGGGAGTCCGCCGCCTGGGAGCTGTTCAGTCAGGCCTGGTTCTGCGCCATTCTGGCCTTCACGCTCAATACCAGCGCCTATACCGCCGAGATTATTCGTGGCTCGATCAATGCGATGCCCAAGGGGCAGATTGAAGCGGCCTATGCCTATGGCATGAACCGCATGACCACCTTGCGACGCATCATACTGCCCAACTCGTTTCGTCGGGCCCTGCCGGCCTACAGTAACGAGGTGATATTCATGCTGCACGGCTCGGCGGTGGCGGGGGTGATCACCATAGTGGATCTCACCGGCGCGGCGCGGATCGTCAATTCGCGCTACTACTCGCCCTTCGAAGCCTTTCTGGCGGCGGGTCTGGTATACATGTGCCTGACCTTCCTGCTGGTCTGGGGCTTTCGTCGGCTTGAAAACCGCTGGTCTCGGCACCTTCAGCCCAGAACGAACTAAAAGTGCCAAGAGCAGTTGTCAGCTTTAAGCTGTCAACGATCAGCCAAAGATAAAAACAGTGCCAAGCCAAATAAAAAAACCGAGCCAGTGTAGGCTCGGTTTTTTCTTTTCTTACGGCTGACAGCCTGTCTCTTAGCCACAAGTTTTTGTTGTTCTTAATGAGGCCATCAGGCAAAGCGCACTGCTCAGCCGACACGCCGTAAACCCCTCCCTGGGGGCTCAAACCGAGCCATCCCTGGCGCGGATGGTCGGTTGAGCAGACACCCTTTGCTCTCCCATCGGTAACGGAGTGGTCTGTCAGTGGTGCTCACCGACGACTCGGAGCCTGAAAAGAGGCGGCTGGGATAGACTCTGTCGACCATCACATGACAGGACGTCATGTGCTGAGCGTCGCAGGGATGCGGTTTAGCGTGTCGGAAGAGGCTACCCAGTTGCCTCTGAGCGTATCTTATGGGCTGACAGAGTTGTGACCAAGAGACAGGCTATAGCTGTAAGCGGTCAAAAAAACCGAGTCTTCGGCAGACTCGGTTTTTTTGTCTTTTCTTACGGCTGATAGCTTAAAGCTGATCGCTGCCTGTTAAGTTTTTTTCTTCTTGCGAATACTCAGCCCCAGCTCGCGACCGCGCAACTTGGCGTAGTAGGTATTGCCGATGAACATGGTGCTGGCCAGCAGCAGTTCGACCAGCGCCAGCCAGCGCTCGCCTTCATCCACCCACAGCAGGGTGGCCGAGTGCAGAAAATACGGCATCAGCAGGTAAACGGCCCAGGCATGGGTATAGGGGTTGCCCTTGATCATGCCTTTCATGGGAATAAACAGCCAGGGCAGCCACATCACCAGCATGAAACCGACGCCGAGATCCGGGTGCGGGGAGAGCAGGCTGTGCCAGAGGGCAACCCAGATGATCAGGCCAAGGTAGCCGGTCAGTGCCAGCAAACGTGCCAGTTTGATGTTCATTACAGAATGTCCAGTACCTGCTCGGGCGGACGACCCAGGGCAGCTTGGTTGTTGTTGACCACGATGGGGCGCTCGAGCAGCCGGGGATGAGCGGTCATGGCGGCGAGCAGCGCGTCTTCATCCTGCACATCGGCCAGCCCCAGATCCTTGTATTCCTGCTCCTTGGTCCGCATCAGCTCCCGGGCCGAACTCATGCCCAGCTGGGTCAGCAGGGTCTTGAGTTGATCTGCGCCGGGTGGGGTATCGAGATATTTGATAATCTCGGGGTTCAGCCCTTTTTGTTCCAGCAGGGCGAGGGTTTCCCGACTCTTGGAACAGCGGGGGTTATGATAGATTGTCAGGCTCATTCTGAACTCCTGTGACCATGTGGTCGCTATGTTTCGGGTGATATGCGGGTGATAACTAGGATGATTGTATAAAAGCTGGTGCGGAGGGTACAGCATATGGGCAGACAGCAGGCTTTGTTTTTGGCGGTGTCGCTGTTGGCGACCTCGTTGGTGGGGTGTGGTGATGCGGCCACCCTGACTTTGTCGAATGGTGAACGTCGCGAGTTGAGCGATTATCGAGGTCA
Organism: Oceanisphaera sediminis; assembly: GCF_039539745.1. Taxonomy (NCBI): domain Bacteria; kingdom Pseudomonadati; phylum Pseudomonadota; class Gammaproteobacteria; order Aeromonadales; family Aeromonadaceae; genus Oceanisphaera; species Oceanisphaera sediminis. Next base: position 71,375 of record NZ_BAABDS010000002.1, on the reverse strand, counting down.
GTGGCTGGTGGTGAACTATTTTGCCGAGTGGTGCGCCCCCTGCCTGCGGGAAATGCCCTTATTGAATGAGCTTAATGAGCGGAACGAACTCAGCGACGCCGAGGGTCCGGCAGTATTGGCGGTGAGCTTCGATGCTCTGCCTCCTGCCGAGCTGGAGCGTTTGAAAACGGACTATCGAATGACGATGCCGGTGGCCGCCAGCCTGGAAGGCCCCTGGCCGTTTGAAACACCGCGGGCACTGCCGACCACCCTGGTGATCAACCCGCGCGGCAAGCTGGTCGACAGCCATCAGGGCGAACTAAAGGCGGAAGATCTGGCCCGCTGGCAGGCCCGGTACTGGCCGAAAAACAACGGCTTGTGAGGTGTGAGGCGTAAATTCCTCACCCCTCACCCCTCACCCCTCACAGGGTTTGTCAGTTAGTTTCTCAACGCATCCCAGTCTTTTTGCTGCTGGCGTAGTTGTTCCAGCCGGGCGCCGAGGCGGGCGCGCTGCATGGCGTCTTTGGACAGGTTGGCGGCAATTTCCATCTGATCTACCGCCAGATCGTATTGACCTTTCAGCGCCGCCACTTCGGCCTGAGCCCGACGGAAGGAAGACTCGTCACTCAGCGGCCGGTAGGCCTGAGCGATCAGCTCCCAGGCCAACAGGTTTTCCGGATGGCGGCGCAGATAATTGTCGAGCAGGGTGGCGGCGTCCTGATGACGACCCGCCTGCATCAGGCTGTCGGCCAGGTTGATGATCACCACCTGATTATCGGGGCGTTGTTTCCGGGCTTGCTGTAACCGGGCAATGGCGCTATCGAAGCGATCCTGTGCGTTATCCAGGTCGGTCAGCGCATCGAGAATAAAGATGTTGTTGGCGTGGCGGCTTGCTAAAGCTTCCAGCAGGGGGCGCGCCTTGTCGTATTCATTAACCTGCAACAGCGCCAGCGCCTGACCATAACGGGCGGCATCGGCTTGCCAGTTGCCGCCCTCAACGGCGGCCTGTTCAAAGAAACGCTGTAAATCAACGGCACCGGATTGCTGAAAACGCACCATGATCCTGGCCTTGGCCAACTGAAACTCCAGGCTGGCCGGGTAGTTTTTGGCCGGATAGTCCTGAGCCCGGCTGCGGGCTTCGGCAATGCGGCTGGTGGGCAGCGGGTGGGTCAGCAGCATGGGCGGCGGCGTGCTGGCAAACTGATATTTGTCGGCCAGTTTCTGAAAAAAACCGGCCATGGCATTGGGATCGAAGCCGGCGTTGTAGAGCAGACGCAGGCCGATGCGATCCGCCTCGAATTCATTGTCCCGGGTATAGTTGATGGCCGACTGCATCTTCAGGCCCAGGGTGGTCTGCAGTGCGGCCATACCCGCCTGTGGGTTGACCACCGCCAGCGCCACCGAGCCCACCAGTCCGGCGATGGTCAGCGGGGTACTGCGCGACTGGGATTCCAGATAGCGGGCGATATGGCGCTGGGTAACGTGGGTAATTTCGTGGGCGATAACCGAGGCCAGTTCGCTTTCGTTTTCTGCATACAGGAACAAGCCGGTATGCAGCTGCAGCACGCCACCGAGAAAGGCGCTGGCGTTGATGCTGTCGTCACGGATCAACAGAAACCGGAATGGAAACCGGACCGAGTCGGCCTGAGACAATAGTTTGAGACCCAGATCGGTGACGTATTCGTTGAGCACGGGATCGTTGCTTACCGGCTGATTGGAACGGGCAAAGCGGATAAACGCCTGACCAAAGCGGGCTTCCCGCTCCACCGACATGGCGCTGACGCCGGCGGTGCCGATATCGGGCAGACTGTTGGCGGCCTGTAGCGGCGTCAGTGTCAGCAGAGAAAAAGCCAACGCCAGCCTGGTGGCATGAAAACCCATTCTTGTTACCTGGTTGATGGTGCACTCCCTGCAGAATACTCGCCCCAATAAGGGGGAACAAGCATTGTTTGGTAGCCATAACAAAGGGATAATGCCTTTCTTTTTTGGCCGGAGGAACGGTGGAAATACTGGATGCGAGTGCCTGGCGCTGTCCGCTGCCGTTGCTTCGGGTAAAGCTTTGGCTGAAAGCGGCCGAGGCCGGGCAGCAGTTACGGCTGTTACTGAGAGACTCGGGCTCTCGTCAGGATATACCCGCTTATGTTTCGCGTATGGGCCACGCCGTTGAGGTGCTGGCCGACGATGGCGAAATGCTGATATTGATGATTACCAAGGCATCATGAGGAAGTTATTACATGCTGGATATTCTTAAGCATTGGTATCGACAGCGGTTTTCCGACCCCGGTGCCGTTGCGTTGTTCCTGAGCCTGCTGTTCGGCTTTGTGGTGGTGTATTTCATGGGCCATATATTGGCGCCTTTTTTCGCCGCCGTGGTCATTGCCTATCTGTTGGACTGGCCGGTCAGCCGAATGGAGCGACTGGGGCTGATGCGCTGGCTGGCTGCCGCCGTGGTGCAGCTGCTGTTTGCCATGATGGTGATATTGTCGCTGATCAGCATAGTACCCACCTTTTTGTCGCAGACGGCCAATCTGGCCCGGGAAATCCCCGCCATGATCGGCCGTTCCCAAGAGCTGCTGCTGACGCTGCCGGAGCGGTATCCGGAGTTGGTGGACGTGACCCTGATCCAGAATGTGCTGGATGACTTGCGCGCTCGCCTGCTGGGCTCGGCAGACGCCATTCTCAGCGTATCACTCAGCTCGCTGACCAATGCGGCGGTGTTGATGGTGTACCTGATCCTGGTGTCGGTGCTGGTGTTTTTCATGCTCAAGGACAAGCGGGCCTTGTTACAGAGCACCAACCGTTTTCTGCCTGAAAACCGGGAGCTGGTATCGCGGGTGTGGCACGAAATGAACGTGCAGATCGCCAACTATGTACGCGGCAAGGTGATTGAAATCCTCATCGTGGGATCGGTCAGTTATCTGACCTTTATCCTGCTGGATCTGCGCTACCCGCTGCTGCTGGCGGTACTGGTGGGTTTTTCGGTGCTCATTCCCTACATCGGCGCGGCGGCGGCCACGGTGCCGGTGGCCATGGTGGGGCTGTTTCAGTGGGGCTTTACGCCGCCCTTCTTTTACCTGATTGTCGCCTACGGCATCATTCAGGCGCTGGATGGCAACGTGCTGGTGCCGATCCTGTTTTCGGAGGCGGTCAACCTGCACCCCATCGCCATTATCGTGGCGGTGCTGGTGTTTGGTGGCCTCTGGGGATTCTGGGGGGTGTTCTTTGCCATTCCTCTGGCCACCCTGGTCAAGGCGGTGATCAACGCCTGGCCCAGGCAGGATGATCTACCGGCCAACATAAATAATTAATGCAAAAGCAATAAGGAAAATACAGTGAGAGAACACTTTGGCTCGCGCTTCGGCTTCATCATGGCCGCCGCCGGGGCGGCCGTCGGGCTGGGCAATATCTGGGGCTTTCCGACACAGGCGGCCAGCAATGGCGGTGGCGCCTTTCTGATCGCCTATCTGGTGCTGGTGATGATGCTGGCCTTCCCGATGCTGGTGATGGAAGTGGCCATCGGTCGTTACGGCCAGGCCAATCCGGTGGACTCGGTGCGCAAGCTGGGTCGTACTCCGCTGCAAAAGGCCATGTCCTCGCTGGTGGGCTATGCGGGCATGCTGGTGCCGAGCCTGGTGCTGTCGTTCTATGCCATTGTGGCCGGTTGGCTGCTGGCCTTTCTGGCGGCGGCGGTGACTCGCATTCTGGGCTGGGATAGCGCCACCGAATGGCTGCAGGCCTTTGGTCTGGGGCGCAACATCGTCTGGACCCTGGTGTTCTATCTGCTCACCATTCTGGTGGTGCAGGCCGGGGTACGTCGGGGCATAGAGCGCTGGTCGGCGCGGCTGATGCCGGCGCTGTTTGTGCTGTTTCTGTTGCTGTTCTTCTACATACTGACCCAGGACGGCGCCATGACCGGCCTGAGGCACTATCTGGTGCCGGACTTCAGCAAGGTTTTCGAACCGGGACTGCTGATCAGCGCCATGGGCCAGGCCTTTTTCTCGCTGACCATCGGCGGTTGCTCCATGCTGATGTACGGCTCTTATCTGAACAAGCACGAGAACATACCGCGCACGGCCTTTCAGGTGACGCTGCTCGATACCGGCGTGGCCTTTCTGGCCGGACTGGTGATACTGCCGGCGATGTTTGTGGCCATGAACAACGGCGTTACCATCTTCGCGGAAGATGGCAGTCTGCTCAGCTCCGATACCCTGGTGTTTGTGGTGCTGCCGGCGCTGTTTGATACCATGGGGCCGATAGGGCTGGTGATGGCACTGGTGTTCTTCGTGCTGATGGGCATCGCCGCGCTGACCTCGTCCATTTCCATGCTGGAAGTGCCGGTGTCTTACAGTATCGAACGCTTCAAGACCTCACGTCCCTTGATGACCTGGCTGCTGGGCGGTGCGCTGGCGCTGTTCAGCGTGGTCATCTGCCTGAATTTCGATGCCCTGTTCGGCTTTGTGATCCGGCTGTCGACCCAGAATATTCAGCCGCTGGTCGGCCTGGGCTTCTGTGTGCTGGGTGGCTGGATGTGGGGGCGGGCCAAGTTGTTTGAAGAGTTGGTACAGGGCTCGCCCGAACTGGCATCCAGTGTGTTCTGGCGCATCTGGCCCTGGTACGTGCGCATCGTCTGCCCGCTGCTGGTGCTGCTGGTCATCGGTTCCAGCTGGTAAGTTAATGCGGGGACTGGGGACTGGGGAATAAAACCGGAGTTCGGGGTTGATGCCCCGAGTCTGCAGATGTCATTCCTGCGCAGGCAGGAATCCATTGTGCAGACTCGTATGTCGTTTATTGGTGTGGCGCATCATGTGATGGACTCCGGCCTTCGCCGGAGTGACGATGTTACGAACCCCGAACCCCGAACCCCGAACCCCGAACCCCGAACCCCGAACCCCGAACCCCGAACCCCGAACCCCGAATCCCGGAATTTAATAAAGCATGCTGTACAGCTTGCGACGGTAGCGGGAGGCAACCGGGTCGGCGCCCATGGTGGTGAGCATGTCCAGAAAATGCTTTCTGGCTTCGCCAAAGGCCAGATCTTTTTGCAGTACCTCGGTCAGTAACTGCAGGGCTTCTTCCTGTCGGCCGGCCTGAAAATACAGTACCGCCAGCTCTTCTTTCAGTGCCAGTGACTCCGGCTCGGCGGCCAGTTTCTGCTCCAGCTCACGCAGCTCGGGGCTGTCGGCGGCTTCTTCGGCCAACTCCAGACGAGCCAGAATATGCTGATACTGACCATCCTGATCCGCCATGCCGATGGTGGCCAGCAGCTGCTTGGTTTCTTCCAGCTTGTTGAGCGCCAGCGCCGCTTCGGCCAGACAGAGGCGAATGGTGGCCGTGTCTTCCAGCGCCCGGGCCTGTTGCAGCAGACCATAGGCGGCTTGCGGATCCATGCCCAGCATCTGCTTGGCCTGATCCAGCAGCAGCTCGGCTTCGTTGGGCTGATAGGACTGCAGAAACTGCTTGATGCCGTTTTCATCCTGCGGCCCTTCCAGCACATCGACCGGCTGACCGTCCTTGAAAGCCACCATGGCGGGCAGCCCACGCAGACCCAGCTGTGAGGCCAGACTCTGCAATTGCGGATCTTCCACGTCAACCTTGGCCAGATCGATATGACTGTTGTCGGCGCCGATAAGGCGCTCCAGCAGCGGCGTCATGGGCTGGCATTCGGGCACCGCCTGGGCGTGAAAATAAATCACCACCGTCTTGTTCATGGAGGCTTCGATAAGCGCTTGCTGAAAATTCTGCACATTGATGTCAACGATCATAAACAGGGTCTCACTCAGGAGTTATGAATTTGGGAGTCTAGGGATAAATTGGGTTGCGGTCCGGTTATTTCAAGCTCACAAGGTAAATCGCTCAGGCGGAGCAGGGTGGGTTCCGGCCCTGCCACAGCGTCACTGGTCTCGTTATGCTCGTCGATGGCCAGGGTCAGCCAGCTGTGCCCCAGCGCATATTGATGCAGCCGGTAACGATGTTGCTCCAGGGTGGCGCATCTTGTGTCCGGTTGCCAGTGTACCCGCTGCAGATTGTTGGCGATGCCGCCGCCGTGGGCCTTGAGTACCGCCTCCTTGACCGTCCACAGGCGGGTGAAGTCGGCGGATGCGGTCTGGCTCAGGCTCAGCCATTGCTGCTCCTGCTCGGTCAGGTAACGACGAGCCAGGCGGGTTATTTGCGCCGGTGACAGCTGTCGGCCTTCAACATCGACCCCCAGGCTGTTTTGATTGCCGATGGTCAGCGCCAGGGTATCGCCACTGTGGCTGATATTGAAATGCCAGCCGGGCTGTTCCAGCAGCGGTTTCCCTCTGGCATCGATATGAATGGCGATACGCTCCGGTGGCTCGGATAGCCGGTCGGCAAGCAACTGGCGCAGCAGGTAACGGCCCAGTAAAAACAGCCTCGCCTGGCGCGGGTGCCGAATGCCGTCGAGCCGGGTGAGCTCGGCATGAGAGAGTGTTTTTTGGGCATTAATGGGCAGGCTGACACCGAGACTGTTGCAAATTAATAATTCGGTAAAAATATCTTTGTTTTTGCTCATATTATTTTTGCCAAACCCCCGAGATCTGCACTAGTATCTTTGAGATTGATAGCTGATTGCCATGACTCATATGAAAAAGGTAATTGTTCTTAGCAGTTTATTGCTGCTTGCCGGTTGCAGCAGCACTCCCCAATCTGAGTCAGGAAAAAAGACAGCTGGAAAAAAACCGTCTTCTTCCCTGACTTACAGTATCAGCACCGGTTCGATGAAGACCAGGCAGGCCTCGGTTCGAAATCTGCATCAGGTCTATCAGCGCTGGCGTGGTGTGCCATATCGTTTTGGCGGCGTTGATGCCGAAGGTATCGACTGTTCGGCCTTTACTCGTACCCTGTATCAGGAAGTATACGGGATGGAGCTACCCAGAAGTACCTACGAGCAGGTCACCCTGGGGCGCCCGGTAAGCAAGAAGGAATTGCAACCGGGCGATCTGGTGTTTTTCCGTACCGGTCGAACCCGGCATAACGGTGTTTATGTGGGAGATGGCAAGTTTGCCCACGCCTCATCCAGTGTCGGGGTCACCATTTCCCGGCTGGATAATGTGTACTGGCGCAGTCGCTACTGGCAGGCCCGACGTTTGCTCGACGAACAGTAAAACCGGGATTAGGGATCTGGGATTCGAGTCCCTAATCCCTAATCCCCAATCCCTTGAACCCCGATCCCGGTCTTAATCACTCACCCTGAAAACGATTCAGATCGTCCATCACCTGCAACAGCAATGACAGTTCCGGGTTGGCGTTCGGCTCGGTTTTATAGTCTCTTGCCCGCAACAACTGAACGTCGCCCTGACGGTTAAACAGCGTAATGTCATCCTGTTGATAGATAACATATTCTTCTTCATCCGACGCCAGTCGCCAGCGATTGGCATCGGCCTTGAACAAGGATTGGCCGGTACTGTAACTACGCAGCGGACTCTGTACGCCCAGCGCCTGGCGCAGCAGGGTGGGCACCAGATCCAGCTGGCTGGTCGGGTGATCGTAGCGGGCCGGCTGGCGTTCACCCGGCCAGTCGACAACCAGAGGCACCTGCAGCTGATAAGGCGAGTAGGCGTTACCGAACCCCCAGGTGTTATTGTCGTTATCGTTGAACTCCATGCCGTGGCCGGAGGTGACGATGATCAGGGTGTCGCGCTCATCAACCTGTCTGACTTTTGACAGTAACTGTCCCAGCAGGCGATCGGTATAGAATACCGAATTGCGATAGCGGTTGAACAGGGCCTCGCGTTGCTCGTCTCGATAGGCCTGAGCCGGGTTCAGTTGCTGCAGCGAAGGCTGGAAGGGTCCTTTAATACCGGCGGGCAGGTCCAGCGAGTTGAGTGCATCCAGGTAGACGAAAGAAAACCAGGGCCGTTCGTTATCCTGTTGTTCCAGCCAGTGGCCAAAGTCGTTGACGGCCTGGCGATCACCTTCGGCACCGGCGGCAGCCGTGTCGAATGACTGATTGCGCAGGGTCGAAAAAATGGCATTGCGGTACAGTGTTTTATCCAGGCCGCCGCTGGCAAAGAGGCCGAAACGATAATCCTGACGCTGCAGTTCATCGATCAACACCGGGGCTATGCCTTCCTGCTCGGTATCGCGCTGGTAATGAGACGGCAGACTGTAAAACAGGCTGAACAGGGACGAGCGGGGCTGATTACCGGCACTCAGATGATTATCGAAACGCAGATGACGATGGGCGAAACGATTCAGATTGGGCATGGTAATGGCATCGAGCTGATCGGCGCGCAAGCCATCCGCCACCACCAGTAGAATGTTGGGCGAGGTATCCGGTGCCTGTACCGACAGCGGGCGCAGCGGGTAATTCAATCGTCGCCGGGGTTGCTCTGCCACCTGTTGCGACAACTGGCGATATTGATCTTCATCCAGCCAGCCCTGCTTGATGAGGAAGCTCTTGGCCGTCATCGGGTAAGACAGTGGGAAATTGGCTTTCTGATTGGTGATCGGGGTGTATACCAGCGCATCGGCCCAGATATGGACGCTGTGGGTAAGAAAAAAACTCACCAGCAGAGGGAGCGCCAGGGGCAGAGCCAGCGAACGACGTCGGCGTTGGCTCCAGCGCCAGAGCCAGCCGGCCAGCCACAGTTCAAACAGAAACAGCACCGGCACCCACACAAACAGCCAGCCCCAGCCGGACGCTTCTTCGGCCTGAGCTTGTTCCAGCAGCAGTTGCCAGACGGTCGGGTTAAGATGAAACCTGAACAGGCTGAATACCTGGGTGTCTACCAGCAGCAGGGTCAGCGCCCCGGTGGCAATGGCGGCCCCCAATAACTGTACGGCGCGTACTTTCGGGAACAGAAAGGTCAGCGGAAACAGCGTCAGCAGATAGGTAAAAAAGCTCAGAAAGGCGAAGTGCCCGATCCAGCTGACCAGCATATAGCCGCTACCCAGCAGGGTATCGGGCCAGCCGGCAAGCAGCAGATAACGACTCGACACCGCCAGCGCCAGCAGGATATTGAAAAGCACCATCCAGTGGCCCCACCCAATCAGGCGAGAGACATTGTCGCGATAGAGATTACCGGTATCGAGCATCGTTCAGCCGTTTCTGTTGGCAAAAGGGCGCTTAGTGAGCCCCTTTCTGGGTGTCAACCGAGCTGGTGAGGACCTTGGCAAACTTGTCGGCAATGGCCTTGCGTTGTCCCGGGTTTATCTGGGTATTGATGATGTGGGTAGCCAGGTTACCCAGCACCATCAACCGCAGGTCGGCGGGGGCCAGATGTTTGTCCATCACGGCTTCCAGCTCGCTCAGAAGTTGATCAAATTGTTTGTCGTACTTGGAAATAACAGGCATGGGCGTTCAATCATGTAACTTGGTAACAGGACGACTATAATACCCCACCCCTTCTGGCAACTCTATGGCAATCTGTTATGAGCCTGGACATCGAACACATCATAGTACACTCCCTGTTTCTGGATGAGCAGGGCCAAACTCAACTGGCCACCCGGGAGCAGGAGCTGGCCACCGGGCCGGCGGTTAACCACTTGATGGGCGAGCTGCATCACATCTACAACACCAAGGCCGGCAAGGTGTTTGGCTATTTCAATGAAGAAGACAGCGGCTTTCGCGATCTGGTGCGACGGGTCGAAGATCAAAGCCTGACCTTTGCCGCCTTTACCCATCAGGCGGCCGAGCGGCTGCTGGCCGAGCTGAAGCGGCTGGACATGAGCGAGCAGGGGGTTCTGCTGTTCGTGCGTTATCAGTGGCTGGGCGCGCACTATCTGCTGATTGCGCTGCTGGATAACAAGGACAGCGTCACCGTGACCGAAAAGCTGGAAGTCAGCCAGGCCAGCTATCTGGATCTGGGCAAGATGCAACTGGCGGCCCGGCTGGATTTGACCGAGCTGCAGAGCCGCCCCGACTCGCACCGTTATTTCTCCTTTATCAAGGGGCGGGCGGGACGCAAGGTGTCGGACTTCTTCCTGAACTTTCTTTCTTGCGTCGAAGGCATGGATCCCAAGGCCCAGAGTCAGGGCTTGCTGAAGGCGGTGGACGAATTCTGTGAGTCCCGCCAGCTCAGCAAGGAAGAAAAGCAGGAGAGCAAGGCGCTGGTCAGCAAATACTGCCGCGAGCAATTGAAGGAAGGTGAAGAGCTGGAGCTGCGCGAGCTGTCGGCAGAGCTGGGTACCGACGACGATCTGGACTTCTACCAGTTTGTGAGCGAAGAGTACCAGCTGGAAGACAAGTTTCCGGTCGACCGCTCCGCGCTCAAGGGGCTGACCAAATACGTCGGATCCGGTGGCGGCCTGACCATCAGCTTCGATCAAAAATTGCTTGGCGAGCGTATTCAGTACGACGCGGCCACCGACACATTGGTGATTCAAGGCGTACCGCCCAACCTGAAATCCCAGCTGCAGGGCAGCTGAACGCGGGGATTAGGGATTAGGGATTATCCGTTATCTCGATAAATCGGTACAACTACCATTCCCCATTCCCCATTCCCGGTTTTACGAGCGGATCAGGTGATCGAAGGCCCCGAGGGCGGCGGTGGCACCGGCGCCCATCGAGATCACTATCTGCTTGTAGGGCACGGTAGTGGCATCGCCGGCGGCGAACACGCCGGTCATGGAGGTGGCGCCTTTGGCGTCGATCATCACCTCGCCAAAGCGGGTCAGCTCGACTTCCGATCCCTGAAGGAATTCGGTATTGGGCACCAGCCCTATCTGCACGAAGATGCCGGCCACTTCCAGCTGTTTGCTTTCGCCACTTACTCGGTCGATATAGTGCATGCCGGTCACCTTGTTGCCGTCACCCACTACCTTTGTGGTCTGGGCGTTGGTGATGATGTCGATATTGCCCATGGCGCGCGCCTTGCGCTGTAATACCTCATCGGCACGCAGGGTATCGGCAAACTCCACCACGGTGACATGCTCGACCAGCCCGGCCAGATCGATGGCCGCTTCAATGCCCGAGTTACCGCCACCGACCACCGCCACCCGCTTGCCCTTGAAGAAGGGCCCGTCGCAGTGGGGGCAGTAGGCCACGCCCTTGTTACGGTATTCCGTTTCTCCGGGTACATTCAGCTCGCGCCAGCGGGCGCCGGTCGCCAAAATCACCGAACGGCTCTTTAGGGTGGCACCACTGGGCAGCGGGATTTCGATGAGTTCGCCCCGAGTAATACCGGCGGCGCGCTGATCGGTGATCAGTTCTACCCCGTATTCCCTGACGTGCTGCTCCAGGCTGGCGGCCAGCCTGGGGCCTTCGGTATAGGGGATCGAGATAAAGTTTTCGATACCGACGGTATCCATGACCTGACCGCCGAAGCGTTCGGCCACCAGGCCGGTACGAATACCCTTGCGGGCGGCATAAATGGCGGCCGCGGCACCGGCGGGCCCGCCGCCTACTACCAGTACGTCAAAGGGGGCCTGATCATCGAGCTCGGCGGCCTTGCGGCTGGCGGCGCCGGTATCGAGCTTGCCGACGATCTCTTCCAGGCTCATGCGGCCCTGACCAAAATGCTCACCGTTCAGATAGACCGAGGGTACCGCCATGATCTGGCGCTGATTGACTTCGTCCTGGAACAGGGCGCCGTCGATCATCTCGTGGGTGATGTTCGGGTTCAGGGTGGCCATCAGGTTCAATGCCTGCACCACATCCGGGCAGTTCTGACAGGACAGGGAAATATAGGTCTCAAAATGGTACTCGCCTTCGAGGTTGCGGATTTGTTGCTGTAACTCGGGGGCGGCCTTGGACGGATGACCGCCGGCTTGCAGCAGGGCCAGTACCAGTGACGTAAATTCGTGCCCCATGGGAATACCGGCAAAGCTGACGCGGGGTGCCTGATTGGCCGCGGCAATGCTCATGCTGGGCGTGCGCCGGGCGGCGGTTTCCCGCAGGCTGATATGGGGGGAGAGCTGGCTGATTTCATTCGCCAACGCTTTCAATTCGGTTGATTTTGCTGTGTTGCCACCGGACACGCTGATCTCGATGGGAGAGACGATGTTCTGCAGGTAAGTGTCCAGCTGTTGCTTGAGATTGGCATCTAACATGTTCGTGTCCTGTGCTGAATGAAGGGGGCATCATCCCCGGCCACCGGTGTTATGCGGTGGCCGGGTTTTACGCAGATCTTAGATCTTGCCGACCAGATCCAGAGACGGAGCCAGCGTGGCGTCGCCTTCCTGCCATTTGGCGGGGCAAACCTCGCCCGGATGGGCGGCAACATACTGGGCAGCCTTGATCTTGCGCACCAGATCGGAGGCATCACGGCCTATGCCTTCGGCGGTCACTTCGATGGCCTGGATCACGCCCTGCGGGTCGATGATAAAGGTGGCGCGATCCGCCAGGCCTTGGCCTTCACGCATGACGCCAAAGTTGTTGGTGATGGTGCCGGTCTGATCGCCCACCATGTAGTACTGGATTTTGCCGATGGTGTCGGAGCTGTCGTGCCATGCCTTGTGAGTGAAGTGGGTATCGGTAGAAACCGAGAATACTTCTACGCCCATGCGCTGCAGCTCGGCGTAATGATCGGCCAGATCACCCAGCTCGGTGGGGCAGACGAAGGTGAAATCGGCCGGGTAGAAGAACACCACGGACCACTTGTCTTTCAGATGGGCTTCGGTCACTTCCACAAAGTTGCCCTTGTGATAGGCCTGAGCGGTGAAGGGTTTGATTTCGGTGTTGATAGCAACGGACATGTTAGCTCCTTGAGTTTCATTATTGGGTGTGTGTTGCGAACGATGTCCATAGTAGAAGGCGTGCATTGATTTGTTAATGCACTTATTTCTATTTTATTAATAGTCCATGGCTATTGATTGAGGTGTTTACTTTCGTGGTCAGGCTCTGCTCCTTTTCGAATGGAAGTGCATCAACCCCGTTGTTTTTACCTGCCGAATCACTCTTGATGAAAATGATAAAACAACGACAAGTCGATGTGCTCTTGTCTTCGGGAAGGGTTATTGCTGTTTTTTGTGCAGTTGCAAAATTTGAAATTTTCATTAGCCATGCCTTGCATGACGCCTTGGTTTAATCGGGCTTGATCCGTCTTTTTTACCGAGTCAGCTCGACACTCATAACCTTGGAGTAATATCGGGAAAATTTATTTCATATGAATTTTAATTTCGTAAATAAATTACAGTGTGGGGTGTCTTGGTCCAATCCTTGCTCTTGTTAAGGCCAGTACTTACGGGCGTTGTGGCCATCATACTTTAGTTTTAAGTGTGATGGATTATGTGATTAATGTTGTATTTTTGTGAAATCATAACTTGATCTTCCGTTGTTTTTTAAGCAAGTTAATAGTCGTACCGCAACGCAGAACAAACGGAAACGACAAACCAGGCTGACAGCACGGACTCGAGCTGCATCGCCAATAAAATAAAAAAGGTTGCGGAGCAAAAAGACGAAGACCACTGCACCATACCGGTCATCCGGATCCTGGTTATCCGATGTGCCGGTGTGACAGGGAAGTGAACAGGCTCTGAAAAAGAACCTTAACCCGACAGAACAGGAACGAGACCATGCCATACGCAAGCGAAATTGATGCACTCACCTCTTTGATCAAGCAAAACCCGACCTGGAGCGCCATTAAGCCGGAACATGCCGCCCGTATGCGTGCCCAGAACAAATTCAAGACCGGGCTGGATATTGCCAAGTACACCGCAAAAATCATGCGTGAAGACATGGCGAACTACGATAATGACAGTTCCCAGTACACCCAGTCGCTCGGCTGCTGGCATGGCTTTATCGGTCAGCAGAAGATGATTTCCATCAAGAAACATTTCGGCAGCACCAAGCGTCGTTACCTGTATCTGTCCGGCTGGATGGTCGCGGCCCTGCGTTCCGAATTCGGTCCGCTGCCGGATCAGTCCATGCACGAGAAAACGGCGGTGTCCGGGCTGATCGAAGAGCTGTACACCTTTTTGCGTCAGGCCGATTCCTGGGAGCTGAACCACCTGTTCCGTGCACTGGAAGATGCTCAGCAGGCCGGTGATCACGCCAAGGTAAAAGAGATTCAGTCGGACATCGATAATCACGAAACCCACATAGTACCGATAGTGGCGGATATCGACGCCGGCTTTGGTAACGCAGAAGCCACCTATCTGCTGGCCAAGCAGATGATTGAAGCGGGCGCCTGCTGTATTCAGATTGAAAACCAGGTGTCCGACGAGAAGCAATGTGGCCACCAGGATGGCAAGGTGACCGTGCCGCACGCCGACTTCCTCGCCAAGATCAACGCCGTGCGCCTGGCGTTTCTGGAGCTGGGTGTCGACGATGGCGTTATCGTGGCGCGTACCGACTCCCTCGGTGCCGGTCTGACCAAGCAGATTGCGGTGACCAACGAGCCGGGCGATCTGGGCGACCAGTACAACAGCTTTATCGACGGTGACGAGATAACCAGTGCCGACGACATCAATAACGGTGACGTGGTCATCAAGCAGAACGGCAAGCTGGTCAAGCCCAAGCGTCTGGCTTCCGGTCTGTTCCAGTTCAAGGAGGGCTCGGGTGAAGACCGGGTGGTGATGGACTGTATCGCCAGCCTGCAGAACGGTGCCGACTTGCTGTGGATTGAAACCGAAAAGCCGCACGTCGGCCAGATTGCCAACATGGTGAATCGCATTCGTGAAGTGGTGCCCAATGCCAAGCTGGTTTACAACAACAGCCCATCCTTCAACTGGACCCTGAACTTCCGTCAGCAGGTGTTCGATGCCTGGGCTGCCGAAGGCAAGGATGTATCCGGTTATGACCGTGCCAGACTGATGAGTGCCGATTATGACACCACCGATCTGGCCAAGCAGGCCGATGAGTGGACTGCCAACTTCCAGCGCGATTCTGCCCGCGAAGCCGGTATCTTCCATCACCTGATTACGCTGCCGACTTACCACACGGCGGCACTGTCGACCGACAATCTGGCCAAGGGCTACTTCGGAGACGAAGGCATGCTGGCCTATGTAGCCGGTGTTCAGCGCCAGGAAATTCGTCAGGGCATTGCTACCGTCAAGCATCAGGACATGGCCGGCTCCAACATCGGCGACGATCACAAGGAATTCTTCGCCGGTGAAGCGGCGCTGAAGGCCGGTGGTAAAGACAACACCATGGGTCAGTTCGAAAACATCTGATGATGGTCATCAGCAAAAAATAACACCAACTAAGTCTATCTCGTTTTTGGCAGCCATCAGGCTGCCTTTTTTATGTGTACCACTCTTCACTCCCACCCGTGGCGCTCCCGGCAAACTGTTAATCAGGTGTTATAATTGGCGGCATATCAAGCGGGTAGCAGAGCGCAGGCTTGCGCCCGTTCAGACTCGCCCGGCCAATGATGGGAGTGACGTCATGACCAACCCGAGCAATACCTCCGGCTCCATGGTGCATCAGGCCCGGTTTACCGATGCCCAGGCGCTCAATATTCCCACCCTCGGCATTTTGCAGGAAGACGGCACCCTGTTTGCCGGTGCCTCGTCGCCGGTACTGGACCGAGACACGGCACTGAAAATATACGAGAGCATGGTGTTTATTCGTATTCTGGATGAACGCATGCTGGCGGCCCAGCGTCAGGGCCGGATCAGCTTCTATATGCAGTGCCTGGGCGAAGAAGCCACCACCGTTGCCAGTGCCGCTGCGTTAAATAAAAAAGACATGATCATGGCCCAGTATCGGGAGCAGGGCGCATTGCATTATCGCGGCTTCAGCCTGACCCAGTTCATGAACCAGCTGCTGTCGAACGAGCGGGATCTGGGCAAGGGGCGGCAGATGCCGGTGCATTACGGCAGCCGTGAACTGCATTTCATGACCATCTCCTCGCCGCTGGGTACCCAGATCCCCCAGGCCAGCGGTTATGCCTATGCTCAAAAGCTGCGGGGAGAAAGCAACGTCACCCTTTGCTATTTTGGCGAAGGGGCGGCGTCGGAAGGGGACTTTCATGCGGGCCTGAACATGGCGGCCGTGCTGCAGGCGCCGGTGATATTTTTCTGTCGCAACAACGGTTATGCCATTTCCACTCCCGCCAACGAGCAGTTTATCGGTGACGGCATTGCCTGCCGGGCCGTGGGCTACGGCATGCAGGCCATTCGGGTCGACGGCGCCGATGTGCTGGCGGTCTACGAGGCGACGCGGCTGGCCCGCAAGCTGGCGCTGGAGCAGCAGGAGCCGGTGCTGGTAGAAGCCATTGCCTACCGACTGGGAGCCCATTCGTCTTCCGACGATCCCAGCGGCTACCGCTCGCGGGAAGAAGAGGAGCGCTGGCGCAGGCAGGATCCCATCGCCCGTTACCGCCTGTGGTTGCAGCATCAGGATTGGCTGGACGAAGCGGCGGATCAGATTGCCACCGACGCCCTGCGCCAGGAAGTGCTGGAAGAGCTGAAAGCCGCCGAGCAATTGGCCAAGCCACATATCGATACTCTGGTCAGCGATGTCTATGCCACGCCCACCCTGATGCTGAAGGAGCAGCTCGAACAATTGAAAGCGCATGTTCGACAATATCCGGATGCCTATCCGCTGAGTGCGGGGAGGTTTGAATAATGGCACAGATGAACATGCTGCAGGCCATCAACCAGGCACTGGATCTGGCGATGGCCAGAGACCAGGATGTGCTTTGTTTCGGTGAAGATGTCGGCCATTTCGGCGGCGTTTTCCGGGCGACCAGCAAGCTGCAGGACAAATACGGCGCCCGGCGGTGTTTCAATACTCCGCTCACCGAGCAGGGCATTATCGGCTTTGCCAACGGCATGGCGGCGCGAGGACTGAAGCCGGTGGCCGAAATCCAGTTTGCCGATTATATCTATCCGGCATTTGACCAAATCATCAATGAAACCGCCAAATACCGCTACCGCTCCGGCAATCAGTTCGACGTGGGCGGGCTGGTGATCCGCACGCCCTACGGTGGCGGCATTGCCGGTGGTCACTATCACAGCCAGTCACCGGAAGCCTACTTTGCCCACACGGCAGGCCTGAGGGTGGTGATACCGCGGGATCCGGCCCAGGCCAAGGGACTTCTGCTGGCGGCCATTGCCAGCCCGGATCCGGTGCTGTTCATGGAGCCCAAGCGACTGTACCGGGCCGCGGTGGGCGAAGTGGACGAAGACTACTATGAAGTACCGCTGGGTGAGGCCGAGGTGGTGCAGCAGGGAGCGGATGTCACCGTGCTGGCCTGGGGAGCCCAGATGGAGGTGGCGGGCAAGGCGGTGGCACTGGCCGAGCAGGAGGGCATTTCCTGCGAGCTGATTGATCTGCGCAGCATACTGCCGTGGGATGCGGATAAGGTGGCCGAGTCGGTGAATAAAACCGGGCGGCTGGTGATCACCCACGAGGCGCCGCTCACCGGTGGTTTTGCCGGTGAAATTGCCGCCACCATACAGCAGCGCTGCTTTCTGTATCTGGAAAGTCCCATCGCCCGGGTGTGCGGTCTGGATACCCCTTATCCGCTGGCGCTGGAAAAGGAATACATGGCGGATCATCTCAAGATCCATGCCGCCATTGTGCGCACATTCAATTTTTGAGGGGGCAGCATGAAGCAGGACTTTTATCTGCCGGATATCGGTGAAGGCATAGTGGAATGCGAGCTGGTGGAGTGGCTGGTCGAAGAAGGAGATCGGGTGGCCGAGGATCAGGCTATTTGTGATGTAATGACCGACAAGGCGCTGGTGCAGATACCGGCGATGCACAGCGGTACCGTGACGCACTTGTATGTGGCGAAGGGAGAGATGGCCCGGGTGCATGCGCCCTTGTTTGAAATGGAAGTCGCGGGGCGTGCGAATGACGAGTCGGCGCCCGAAGCGTCTGAGCCGGCCAAAAAGTCTGAGTCGGTCACCGAGCCTGAAGCGGCCCCCGAGCCTGAACGGGTACTCGAGTCGAAGCCAGAGCCCACACCCGAATCTGTCCCTGATTCTAATCATGGCGATCGCGAATCGGGGCAGTTGCCTGCGGGGGGCAAGGTGTTGGCCAGTCCGGCGGTACGGCGTCTGGCGCGCGAGCAGGAGCTGGATTTGAAGCGGGTTGTCGGCTCCGGCGACAAGGGCCGCATCTACAAGGAAGACATCGAGGCTTATCTGGCGGAGAGAGAGCAACCGCAGGCCGCCGGCTCCCGGTCGGTCGAGCCGACGCGCGGCGACGATACTGCTCCCTCGCACAGCGAGCCGCTCACCGGCATTGCGGCGGCCATGGCCCGGCAGATGACGGCCTCGCTGACCATTCCGCAATTTACCTTCTGTGACGAGCTGGAGCTGAGCGAGTTGCTGCGCTTGAAGCAGCGGCTGGTGCCGGTATTGGCCGGGCAGGACATCAAGCTCACCCTGCTGCCGTTTTTTATCAAGGCGCTGTCACTGACGTTGCACGAGTTTCCGTTGCTCAACAGCCAGCTCAACGAGGAGGCGACCGAAGTCAGTTATCTGCCGAGTCATCATATCGGGGTGGCGGTGGACACCGACGCCGGCTTGCTGGTGCCGGTGCTGCGTGACTGCCAGCGGCGCTCCCTGCTGGAAATTGCGGTCGAGCTGGAACGGCTGACCACGGCGGCGCGGGCCGGTCGACTGGCGCCGGCCGAGCTGCAGGGCGCCAGCATTACTCTGTCCAATATCGGCGCCCTCGGCGGTGTGGTGTCCAGCCCTATCGTCAGCCCGCCGCAGGTGGCCATTGCCGCCCTGGGCCGGTTGCAGCAGTTGCCGCGCTTCAACGAGGCCGGTGAAGTGGTCAGCCTGAATCTGATGATGGTGTGCTGGTCGGCGGATCATCGACTCATCGACGGCGCCACCATGGCTCGCTTCAACCGCCGCTGGTACCAATATCTGGAGCAACCGGAACGCATGCTGGTGCAATTGAGCTAGCGTGCGGGCCCCATCAAGCGAATGGCTGGGGAGATCATGAGCCTGCATCGGCTGCGTAATTTCTATATTCCCGAAGAGCAGTCCATTTACCTGCTCAATGCCAACGACGCCAGAAAACTGAAAGACTGGATTGCCCTGTGCGTCAGCCAGCTGGAAAAGCTGGGCTATCGTCATATCAGCCTGGTCGGCCACGGTGCCTACGGTTTCACCTTTGCCGGTACCGCCGAGCCGGGTGAGGAATATGCCTTCAAGTTTTCGCGTATCACGCTGCCCGAAGCCATTCGGGAACGGCTGGCCGATGAGGCCTACATGCTGTCGCAGATACAACACCCGCGGGTGCCTCGTTACATCACCTATCAGCGCTTGAAAAAACAGGGCATTCTGATGATGACCCGGGCCGAAGGGCTGGATCTCGAGCAATACAGTCTGCAGCAGGGTCGTTTGCCGGCCCGCTTGCTGATCGACATCGCCGCCCAGCTGGCCGATATTCTGCAAGCCCTGCGTGAGCACCGCAAGGACGGTCAGTCCGCCCCCATAGTGCATGGCGATATCAAGCCGTCCAATATCGTGTTTGATACCGCCAGTGGTCACATCTGTCTGGTCGACTGGGGCTCGTCGGTGTTTGCCCAGCTCGACCGGGAAGGGCAGTTTGTCTCTACCAACGTGATGCAACTGATGTCGGCGGATCTGCAGTACAGCAATGCCCGGCTGGGCGATGTTTATTTCATCGGGCCCGAGCAGCGAGACGGGGCCCAGTCCAGTCCGCGTTTTGACGAGCAGGGCGTGGCGGCCACCCTGTATGCGCTGGCCTCGGGTCAGTCCTGCCGTTTTGGCAGCCAGGCCATACCGGCGACCAGCCTGGGATTGCCGAAGGAGTTCGCGCTGATGCTGGATGGCCTGTTTGGCGAAGATGCGGGATTGCGGCAGCTGGCGGGCGATCACTTCATTGCCGCCATGCCGCGATTGAAACGACTGGTGCTGCCCGAGCTGCCACTGTTTGACGACAGCCCCCTGTTGCCGGTGTGGAGCAGCCCCGAGCGCCACGAGATGGATACGGTAGTGTATTCGTCACGCAAGTCGTTTTTGCGCGAACGCAGCGAAGAAGCCGACATCCATTATGTGGACGATGCGCAGCTGGAGCGTTACTACAAAAACTACCTGGTGGGCATGGGCGACACCGAAAAGGCCTTTGTGGCGGCGGTCAGCCGCCTGGGGCGTTATCCGGTGGTGGGCGGGCTGGCGTTGCACTGGCAGGAAGAGGGGCTGTATATCGACTCCAGCCTCAATCTGTACGATGAGCAGATGCGGCCTGCCTTTGCGCTGGCGGTCAACAACGTGGTGATGTTGGCGCGAAGCATCGATAAAGTCGGTTTGTTCAAGGCCTGCCTGTTCAACGCGCGCAATACCCTTCATTTGAGCCGAAAAACGCCGGATCTGCCGTTCGTACCACCGGCGGAGACTCGCATTCCCTATCGGTTGGCGGCCATTCCCAGTACCGACGATGCCAGCCGTCAGCATTCCTATTTTGAAGATGGCCGGGATCCGGACGAACAGCTGGTGTTGCCCGCCGCCATCATGGCGGTGCTCGCCCGGTTGAACGGGATTCACCATACCGGCTGCATCATCTTCGAGGTGACGCCGCTGTACATGAAACTGCACAGCTATTATCGGCTGCTGGATGCCGGCGCCGAGCCGGAGTTTGCCGATTTGTTGCGCCAGATAGTGGCGCTGATACCGCAGATAGACGATCAGGGAGTGGGCGGCTTCATGAAGTTGCCGCACAAGAATACCCGGTTGTTCAGCCACCAGCCGGTGCAGCCGACGCTTTTCTACCCGGCCAACCCCAAGGCCCAGGGTTGTCTGGACTGATCTAGTACAAAAGACTGCAATTCGGGATAAAAGCCGAGAAACGCCTGCTCCATGGCGGCATAGTGTTGCTCCAGCAGCGGCGCGCATAGGGGCAGGGGCGTGGGGTGGCGAAAACGATGATCGATGCGACCGATGGCGAGGGTAATGCCTTCCAGGCTTTGATAGCTGGCCAGCAACTGATGTTGTTTGAGGCGATCCACCAGGGTAACCATGGCGTCCGGCCAGTGTGTGTCCGGATGCAGCTGAAGATGGCTGTAGGCGATGAAATCAGCCAGTGGCCAGTCATGATAGCGAGGCCAGTGCCGGGCGAGAAAGTGGTCGAACATCATGTCCATGATGATGCCGCCATAGCGGCGAAAGGGGCTGGGCAGGGCGCGCACCGCCCCCGCATGCAGCGGATGAGCGTCGGTGAAACTGTCGATGCGTCGGTGCAGCCGAATACCCAGTTGCAGGGAGCAAGGTAATCGAGGGTCGATACTGCCCCGGGCATATTCACCGAGCAGGGCACCGGGCAGGCTGGTATTGCTGATATGTGCCAGATGCAGATGAGCCAGGTAATTCACCGGGCTTCCTGCTCGTCTTCGCCTTCCTGAGTCATCGCCAGATCCAGATCGTCGTCATCAGGCTCGTCGAACGGTTGTTCGGCCAGCTGGGTATCCAGCACCTCCAGCAGGTGGATGGCCACAGTCACAAAATCACTGTCGGTCACTATGCCCACCAGCTTGCCCTTGTCGACCACCGGCAAACAACCGTACTTGCATTTTTGCAGGTAAAGGGCCGCTTCGCGGACACCGGCGCGGGGGCTGACGGTGGTGACCCCTTTTATCATGACCTCGCTAAGCTGATGCTGCTGCAGAAAGGCGCCGTTGTTGCCTTTTTCCAGGCTCGACTCCTGCGCGGCCAGAATGTCTCGCTGGCTGACCAGCCCCATCAGCTTATCTCCTTCCTGCACCGTCAGGTGGCGGATATGATGACGCTGCATCAGGGTGCGGGCCTCGGCCAGCGTAGCCGATGGCGGCAGGCCGATGACATTGTGTGACATAATTTCAGAGACGATCGCGGGCATCATCTTTCTCCTCTCTTTTATATCAAGATAGCTCAACCGGACGGCCGGGGAAGCGTAGCCTCCTGCGGCACCGGCATGGCCGGTCAGTAATGTCCATTATGCTCCAACCCCGGCCGAATTGCCTTGATCCCGTGGGGCGCCCTCACTAGACTAGCGCCCGTTATGACAAGAGGTTGTGTATGCTGGTCCGCGATTTTTCCTTTGAGCTCCCCGACGAACTGATAGCCCGCCATCCGATGCCGGAACGTTCCGCCAGTAGGCTGTTGCAGCTGAACGGTAACAGTGGTGACATCACCCACGGTCACTTCGCCGAGATCCTGAATCTGGTCAACCCCGGCGATCTGCTGGTGTTCAACAACACTCGGGTGATTCCGGCTCGCCTGTTTGGCCACAAGGCCAGCGGCGGCAAGTTGGAAGTGCTGGTCGAGCGGGTACTGGACGACAAGCGGGTACTGGCGCATGTGCGTGCCTCCAAGGCGCCCAAACCGGGCACGGTCCTGATCCTGGAACCAAACGTGCAGGCCACCATGCTGGCCCGCCACGACGCCCTGTTCGAGATCGAATTCCATGATGAAAGACCTGTGCTGGAGATCCTCGAAGCGGTCGGCCACATGCCGCTGCCACCCTATATCGACCGGCCCGACACCGACGCCGACAAAGAGCGTTATCAGACCGTTTACAACGAAAAGCCCGGTGCCGTGGCCGCACCCACTGCCGGCCTGCACTTCGACCAGCCGCTGTTGGACGAGCTGACCGCAAAGGGCGTTGCTCAGGCGTTCGTTACCCTGCACGTAGGCGCCGGTACCTTTCAGCCGGTGCGGGTCGAACAGGTACTCGATCACAAGATGCATGCGGAATATATCGAGGTACCGCCACAAGTGGTGGCACAGATAGAAGCTACTCGTGCCCGGGGCGGCCGGGTCATTGCCGTGGGCACCACTTCGGTGCGCTCGCTGGAAAGTGCGGCCCAGGCCACCATGGCCAAGGGCGAGCCGCTGGCGCCTTTTTATGGTGACACCGATATCTTTATCTATCCCGGCTACCGATTTCAGCTGGTGGATGCCATGGTCACCAATTTCCACCTGCCCGAGTCGACCCTGCTCATGTTGGTCAGCGCCTTTGCCGGCTACGATCACATCATGGAAGCCTACCGGCAGGCGGTGGCCGAGCGTTATCGTTTTTTCAGCTACGGTGACGCCATGTTTATAACCAAAAATCAGGGATTGGGGAATAGGGACTAGTCAATCCCCATTCCCTAATCCCCATTCCCAAATCCCCAATCCCGGAAACGAAGGTCGGACTGTTTCTCCGGCCAGTGAGGTAACCGATGAAATTTGAACTGCAAACCACCGATGGCGGCGCCCGCCGTGGCCGCCTGATTTTCGACCGTGGCGTGGTTGAAACCCCGGCCTTCATGCCCGTGGGCACCTATGGCACCGTCAAGGGCATGACCCCGGAAGAAGTTGCCGATACCGGCGCCCAGATCCTGCTCGGCAACACCTTCCACCTCTGGGTTCGCCCGGGTCAGGAGGTGATGAAGATGCACGGCGATCTGCATGACTTCATGAACTGGCAGGGGCCCATTCTCACCGACTCCGGCGGTTTTCAGGTGTTCAGCCTCGGTGACATTCGCAAGATCACCGAAGAAGGCGTTCATTTCCGCAACCCGGTCAACGGCGACAAGATTTTTCTGTCACCCGAAGTGTCGATGGAAATCCAGTACGATCTGGGCTCCGATGTGGTGATGATCATGGATGAATGCACCCCCTATCCGGCAACCTGGGAAGCAGCCAAAAAGTCGATGGAAATGTCTCTGCGCTGGGCAAAACGTTCGCGTGATCATTTCGACAAGCAGGGCAACAAGAACGCCCTGTTCGGCATCATTCAGGGCGGTGTTTACGAAGACCTGCGTGACGAGTCGCTGGCCGGTCTGCTCGACATCGGCTTCGACGGCTATGCGGTCGGCGGCCTGGCGGTAGGCGAGCCCAAGCACGAAATGCACAAGGTGCTGGAGCATACCTGCCCGAACATTCCGGCCGACAAGCCCCGTTACCTGATGGGCGTGGGCAAGCCGGAAGATCTGGTGGAAGGGGTACGCCGGGGCATCGACATGTTCGACTGCGTCATGCCGACCCGCAATGCCCGTAATGGCCATCTGTTTACCAGCGAAGGGGTGGTGAAAATCCGTAACGCCAAGCACAAGACCGACACCGGCCCGCTGGATACGGACTGCGATTGCTATACCTGCAAGAATTATTCGCGCTCTTATCTGCATCATCTGGACAAGTGCAACGAGATCCTGGGTGCACGTTTAAACACCATTCATAATCTCAGATTCTATCAAAGAGTTATGGAAGGTTTACGTGGAGCCATAGAGCAGGGTAAATTAGACGACTTTGTAGCTGACTTCTATGCGCGCCAGGGTAAACCCGTGCCGCCACTGGGCCAGACTGCAGGTGAAAACGGCGAATGACGAACGGGTGAGGGAAGGTGTCTGCTAAGTCGACCGTGACATGCCATGGATGGCATGTCCGAGCCCCCAGGGATGGGTTTATGGCGTGTCGACGTGCTGTACCTTCCCTCACCGGTGCATAACACCGATGTAACAGCTTTTAACCATCAATAACGAGGAACTGAAAAGAATGGATATTATCTCTAACGCTTACGCCCAGGACGGAGCCGCCGGTGGCGGTATGGAAATGATCATCATGCTGGTGGTATTCGGCCTGATCTTCTATTTCATGATTTTCCGCCCCCAGTCCAAGCGGGTCAAAGAGCACAAGAGCCTGATGTCTTCCCTGAGCAAGGGTGACGAAGTGCTGACCAACGGTGGCCTGGTAGGCAAGATTGCCAAGATCTCCGCAGAAAACGACTACGTATTGCTGAACCTGAGCGAGCAGAGCCAGGTCACCATCAAGAAGGACTTCATCACCGCTGTTCTTCCCAAGGGCTCTATCCAGTCCCTTTAATTCTCTGTCGAGGAGCACAGCGTGTTAAATCGATATCCGCTGTGGAAATACTTGGTGGTGATCGCCGTGATCACCATCAGTTTTCTGTATGCAGCACCCAATCTATTTGGTGAAGACCCTGCCTTGCAGGTGTCTGGCTCCCGTGGCACTGAAGTGACCCCTGCCGTCCTGACTCAGGCTCAGCAGACGTTAAGCAAGGCCGGCATCGCAGTGAAAAGCGCGGCTTTGGCCGATGATCAGTTACTTATCCGTTTCCGCAATACCGACGATCAGCTCAAGGGCAAGGATCTGGTGGCGGACACGCTGGGTGATGGTTACATCACCGCCCTCAACCTGGCCCCTTCCACTCCTTCCTGGCTTGAAGCCATCGGTGCCGGCCCGCTCAAACTGGGCCTCGATTTACGTGGTGGCGTGCACTTCCTGATGGAAGTGGACATGGACGAAGCACTGAGCCGGGTGCAGGAGCAAACGGTGCAGGACTTCCGTACCGACTTGCGTGAACAGCGGCTGCGTTATTCCGGTGTACTGGCCAAAGACGGTGGCACCCTGGTGGTATTCCGTGATGCGGACACCCGTGACCAGGCGCTCAGTCATCTGCGCGGCCGCTATCCGGGCCTGATGTTCTCCGATCGTGATAATGGCGAGAGCTTCGGGTTGTTCGCGGTGATGAGCGAGCAACGGCTGAAAGAAGTGAAAGAATACGCCCTGCAGCAAAATATCACCATCATTCGCAACCGGGTCAACGAGCTGGGTGTGGCCGAGCCGCTGGTGCAGCGTCAGGGTGCCGAGCGCATCGTGGTACAGCTGCCGGGTATTCAGGACACCGCCCGCGCCAAGGAAATTCTCGGCGCTACCGCGACCCTGGAATTCCGCCTGGTGGATGAAAATGCCGATGTGGCCGCCGCCAACGCGGGTCGGGTTCCGCCCAACAGCGAGCTGCTGCGTGACCGTGACGGTCGCCCCGTGGTGTTGAAAAAGCGCATCATCCTGACCGGTGAGCATATCGTCGATGCCAGCTCCGGCATGGATGAATTCAGCCGTCCCCAGGTGAATATCAGCCTGGATGCCCCCGGTGGCAGCCGCATGGCCGATTTTACCAAGGATAACGTCGGTCGCCCCATGGCGACGGTGTTTACCGAGTACAAAACCGGCGATGAGCTGAATGAAGATGGCACGCGACAGTTCCGCAAGCAGCAGGAAGTGATCAACGTCGCCACCATTCAGTCGCGACTGGGCCGTAGTTTCCGTATCACCGGCATCGATTCCATGGCGGAAGCCCAGAATCTGGCGCTGTTGTTGCGGGCCGGTGCCCTGATTGCGCCCATCCAGATAGTGGAAGAGCGCACCATAGGCCCGAGTCTGGGCAAGCAGAACGTGGAAAACGGCCTGCTGGCCATGGTCTACGGCATGCTGGCGGTGGTGTTGTTCATGACCATCTATTACCGCAAGTTCGGCCTGGTGGCCAATGCGGCGCTGCTGGCCAACCTGGTGATCATCATCGGGGTAATGTCGATGGTGCCGGGGGCAACCATGACGCTGCCGGGCATTGCCGGTATCGTGCTGACCATCGGCATGTCGGTGGATGCCAATGTGCTTATCTTCGAGCGTATCCGTGAGGAACTGCGCGACGGGCGCGGGGTGCAACAGGCGATTCATATCGGCTACGACAAGGCGCTCGGCACCATTGCCGATGCCAACATCACCACGCTTATCACCGCCATCATACTGTTTGCGGTGGGCACCGGCCCCATCAAGGGCTTCGCTGTGACCCTGATGATCGGTATTCTCGCCTCCATGTTTACCGCCATTGTCGGTACCCGGGCCCTGGTCAACCTGCTCTGGGGCGGCAAGCGTCTCAGCAAACTGTCGATATGAGGAAATAACCGATGTTTGAGATCCTCAAAACCCGGGCGCCCATTCGCTTCATGCACTATTCAAAGGCGGCGACTGCATTGTCGCTGGCCTTGATAGCGCTGTGCTTTTTCAGCCTCTTTACTCGAGGCCTGAACTGGGGCCTGGACTTCACCGGCGGTACCGTGGTTGAAGCCGCTTTCGAGCAGGCGGTCGAGCTGGACCAGGTGCGTAACAGCCTGGAACAGGTCGGCTTGCCGGGGGCCACCGTGCAGAACTTCGGCACCAGCCGGGATGTGTTGATTAGGCTGGCCCCGCAGGAAGGCGTGGATGTGCAGCAGCAGGGCGAGTCGGTCATGGCTGCCATGGCGCAGGTGTCCGAATCCGTCGAGATGAAGCGGCTGGAGTTTGTCGGCCCCGCCATCGGTGCCGAGCTGGCCGAGCAGGGTGGCCTGGCCATTCTGGTCGCCTTGCTCTGTATCCTGATGTATGTCGGCATGCGTTTCGAGTGGCGTCTGGCTTCCGGTGCCGTGCTGTCGCTGGCCCACGATGTGATCATTACGCTGGGCGTATTCTCCTGGATGCAAATCGAGGTGGATCTGACCATAGTGGCGGCCTTGCTGACGGTGGTGGGCTATTCGCTCAACGACACCATAGTGGTGTTTGACCGGGTGCGGGAAAACTTTCGCCGGGTGCGCAACACCACGACCGCCGAGGTGTTTAACGAGGCCATTACCGAAACCCTGAGCCGAACCCTGATCACCTCGGCCACCACCCTGGTGGTAGTGGTGGCGCTGTTCCTTAAGGGCGGGGCGCTGATCCACGGTTTTGCCACCGCGCTTTTGCTGGGCATCGGCTTCGGTACCTATTCTTCCATCTATATCGCCAGTGCCTGGGCCATGTTGCTCGGGGTACAACGGGAGCATATGCTGCCGCCACAGGTAGAGAAGGAAGGGGCGGATCAAGAGCCGTTAGCCTGACAGCATGAAACCCAAGGGGCCCGGCGGGCCCCTTTTTGTTATGAAATGCATTTGCAACATGACAAATGTCGTGGAGCTGCATAACATGTGGTCATAATAAGACAAGTTCGGAGCCGTCTTGAACGACAGATTATTGCTTGCTCCCCTGGCGCTTCTGGGCCTGGTGCTGGTTGGCTGCAGCGCACCCCGGGTGGTGACTCCCACCCTGGTGCTGCCGGTACCCATGCAGGTTTCCTATGAAAGCGAGCTGGGGATTGCCCGCCTGGGGCAGATGCTGAATTCACCGGGACTGACGCCCGAGCAACGTGCCGAGCTGTTTTTTCAGCGCGGCGTGGTATTCGACCGGGTCGGCCTGCGGGCCATGGCCCGTCTGGACTTTAACCGCGCCCTGCGGGAAAGGCCCGATTTTGCCGATGCCTACAACCTCAACGGTGTCTATCTGACCCAGAATCAGGAGTTCGACGAAGCCTATGAAGCCTTCGACTCGGCCCTGGAGCTGGCGCCGGAATACGCCTACGCCAACCTGAACCGGGGCATTGCCCTTTATTACGGCAGTCGACCTACGCTGGCGGCACGGGATCTGAAAACCTTTCTGGACGAAGATCCCGCCGACCCGTACCGCTTGCTGTGGTGGTATCTGGCATTGGAGCAGACCGATCGCGATGCGGCGCTGGAGGCGCTACGCAGCCATCAGCAGGCTCATGGTTCCGACGAGTGGGCCTGGGATATCGTCAATGTCTATCTGGGCACCATGAGTGATGAACAGTTGCTCAACCGTATCACGGAAGAAAGTGAAGACAATCAGGAGCTGGCCGAGCGGCTGTGCGAGGCCTATTTCTATCTGGCCAAGCAGGCCCAGCGCAACGAGCAGCCGGAGCAGGCCATGGTGTATTTCAAGCTGGCCCTGGCCACCAACATCTACGACTTTGTCGAACACCGCTACTCACTGCTGGAGCTGGATCTCATCGGCGAGCAGGCCCGGCTGAAACGCTGATCGGCGGGACTTGCTCCTACGTTATACCAGTTATATTAAAGATCTG
Organism: Oceanisphaera sediminis; assembly: GCF_039539745.1. Lineage (NCBI taxonomy): Bacteria > Pseudomonadati > Pseudomonadota > Gammaproteobacteria > Aeromonadales > Aeromonadaceae > Oceanisphaera > Oceanisphaera sediminis. The sequence continues at coordinate 42,847 of NZ_BAABDS010000002.1, read as the reverse complement.
ATCAGATATTGGGCCGGAGCGTCAGAGGTAACACAGCCGCCTCCCACGACACGCCATGAACCCTCCATGGGGGCTCGGGAAATGACGTCCCTGTCATTTCATGGTCGTGGGAGGCCATCTCTGTTACCTCTCATGGTACACCGAGTTGCCCGCAGATGGCCCCTACAGGCAATGCCGGAGCTTCAAGGAGGGCGAAGGGATCTGCTTCACCGACCATCACATGACAGGGAGGTCATGTGTTGAGCGTCACATGGATGTGCTTGAGCGAGTCGGAGAAGCGGGCCCTTTGTCCGACGTTTACACAGAAATGCAATAGATCATTTGTTTATTCAAATTGCTATTATTCCTGCACCATGTTTGCCGGTGACGGCAGCCATTCCATGCCCGGCAACTGGTTCCAGTAGCCGTTGCAGTAGCGGGAGTTCAGCGGGTATCGCTCCGGCCGGCGTTGCTGCTGCTCAAAACGACCAATCCATTGCAGACATTCCCGGCTGTGGGCGCTGATGCGTACCGCATCCACCCAGTCGGTCATGGTCGGCACCTCGTTGATCAGGTTATAGCAATAGCCTGACTGGGTCTGAATGCCATTGAGGTTAAAGGCCGCTTGCCCTTCCTGGGTCAGAGCCTGACGGCCGCCGGGATAATCAATGCAGACCAGCTCGCAGTCATCCTTGAGCCGATTCTCGGCCCGGGCGGTAAAACAGCGGGCAGAATAGGCCAGTGGCAGGTAACCATAGCCGAACACTTCCAGCTTGAAACGCTCCCTTATGCCGTCTGCTTCGGCCGCCCGATGAATGCCCAGCAGCCAGTCTCGCGACAGCTCGACCGGTGGCACCCAGGTGGTCATGCCCTTGTTCAGCAGCAGGCGCAGGGTATCCAGGTTGTAGACGTTGAGTGCCGGACCCGCGACAAAGGGCAAGCCATGCTCATGGGCCAGCTGAACCGCGCCCAGATCATTGGCTTCGATGGTCAGCTCGCCGTTATCACACAGTTTCTTGATGGCCAGCAACTCGGCCGGTGACTGGATCAGCGCCAGGGTGGAGTACACCACCTCCTTGCCTGCTCGCTGTAATTCCCGGCCCAGGGTCAGCCAGTCGGCCGACTTGAATTCACGGCGTTTGGGACAGACGGTTTCTCCCAGGTAAATACGCCTACAGGGCTGGCTTAGCGCCTGTTGATAAAATGATTCCAGCTCGGCTTTGGGCCAGAAAAACAGCATGGGCCCGAGATGAATATGCATGATGTCTCCTATTGCCATTTTCGATGGTAGGCACCCAGGGTGGTCTGGCTGCCTTCGGACAGGGTGGCGAGTTGCTCATGCCAGGCCGCCTTGACCGCGTAGCCGTCGGGGGTGGCCAGATAGCTGTCCAGCGCCTGGCGCCATACTCGAGTGACCTGGGTGGTATAGGCCGGGCTGCGCTGGCGTCCTTCTATCTTGACCGACTTGATGCCGAGTTTGGCCAGGCTGGGGATCAGACTCAGGGTGTTCAGGCTGGTGGGCTCTTCCAGAGTATGAAAACGCTTGCCGTCTACCTCGAAACGGCCTTTGCACAGGGTGGGGTAGCCGGCCTGCTCGTCAGGACCGAAGCTGTCGATCAAGACCCCGTTGAGGCGGGATTCAAGCTGTTCTCCTTTTTCCTCCCAGCGTACATAACGGGCCGGTGAACAGGCGCCCACCGTATTGGGACTTTCGCCGGTCAGGTAGGAAGAGAGATAACAACGTCCTTCCGCCATGATGCACAGGCTGCCGAAGGCAAAGACTTCCAGCTCGGCGTCCGTCTCTTTGGCAATTTGACGTACCTGCTGGATAGACAGCACCCGGGGCAGCACCACGCGTTTGACGCCGTAATTCTGCTGAAAAAAGCGGATGGCGGCGGCATTGGTCGCACTGGCCTGCACCGACAGGTGCAGCTCGGTGTCCGGATATTGACTGGCGGCATAGGCGAGTACCGCATGATCGGCAATGATCAGCGCATCGGCACCCAGTGCCACCGCCTGATCCACCGCGCCCTGCCAGAGCCGCTCCTTGCCCTGATGGGCGAAGGTATTGATGGCGACATGCAGCTTGCGTCTGTGCCGCCCGAGATAATCCACACCGTCACGCAAATCCCGTTCACTGAAGTTCAGTCCGGCGAAATGGCGGGCATTGGTCTGATCTTTAAAACCGATGTAAACCGCATCGGCACCCTGGTCGACGGCGGCTTTCAGGGCCGGCAGGCTGCCGGCGGGGCATAGTAGTTCCATCTTGTTCACTCCGGGTCAGAAGCGGGCAGTCTAGAGAGGAACGGATAACGAGTATTTGATTTGAGACAAAAAGGGGTATTTGATTTGGCGCAGTATTAACAGCATGAGTTTGTGTTGTGATAGTGCTTTTACGGAAGAGGAATCATCTATGCTGGCGCTTGTTTGTCGAGATATTTGTCAACATGCCCCGTCGCTGCTGAAAATTCCCCTGCACCGACTGCCTCATCGTCTGCAGGGGCCGCTGCTCGAGCAGTTGCTCAACCGGGTGCTGGCCGAGCCGTTGCAACGAGGGCAGCTGGATTTTCTGGCCGGCGCCCGATTGCAGGTGCTGGTGCCGGATCTGGATTATCGGCTCACCCTGACACTGGAGCAGGGGCGCTTGCGCAGCCTGGCCACGCACGAGGCCGATGTGGTTATTCGAAGCGAATTGCAGGATTTGATCCGTCTCAGTACCGGAGAGCTGGATCCGGATACACTGTTTTTTCGACGTCGTTTGCTGATCACCGGCGATACCGAACTGGGTCTGGCATGCAAGAACATGCTGGATAGTCTGGATCCGGATGGTCAGCCGGCCTGGTTCCGCCGTTTGCTGGGGGTGATGTCCGCCGTGGTGCGCCAGGCCGATATGGCGGCGCAGACAAAAGCCGGAAGAGGTGAGGATAACACCTGAATCCGGACGGTGGCTGTGCTAATATCCTGCGCCTTAAGCACCCTTGGATCTCATGAATATGCTTGAGCAAATTCGCGTTGTGTTGGTCAACACCTCACATACCGGCAATATCGGCTCTGCCGCCCGCGCCATGAAAACCATGGGCCTGGGCGACTTGTGGCTGGTCGATCCGGTCAGCTCCCCGGACAGCCAGGCCGTTTCCCTCGCCGCCGGCGCCAGCGACGTACTGGGCAGAGCCCGCATCGTGCCGACGCTGGCCGAGGCGGTGGCCGACTGTGGTCTGGTCATCGGTGCCAGCGCCCGTTCGCGCACCTTGTCCTGGCCCATGCTGGATGCCCGGGAAGCGGGCGAAAAAGCCATGATTGAAGCCCCTCGGCACAAGGTGGCGCTGGTGTTTGGCCGGGAGCGAACCGGACTCAGCAATGAAGAGCTGCAGCTGTGCCATTTTCACATGGCCATTCCGGCCAATCCGGAATACAGCTCGCTTAACCTGGCGATGGCGGTGCAGACCCTGAGTTATGAAGTACGCATGGCCTGGCTGGCCCGCGAGCAGGCCGCGACGGGCCAGATAAAAGGTGACACCGATGCCGAGCCGGAGTATCCGTTGTCCGAAGATCTGGAACGTTTCTATCAGCATCTGGAGCAAACCCTGCTGAACACCGGCTTTATCATCAAGCCTCATCCGGGACAGGTGATGACCAAGTTGCGGCGGCTGTTCAACCGGGCGCGGCCGGAAGATCACGAGCTGAACATACTGCGCGGCATCCTGACATCGGTGGATAAAAAAGGCCGCTGACCGGGGCCGAATAGCCGAGTGCTTTGGTAGGACTTATACTTGACTGAAACACTCGGGTATGACACCCTGAGCCCATGTCTGAAAACGGTTTAATCACATGAGACTGACATCAAAAGGTCGTTATGCGGTAACAGCCATGCTGGATGTGGCGTTGCACGGAGAATCCGGCCCGGTGTCCCTGGCCCATATCTCCGAGCGACAGGGTATTTCCCTGTCCTATCTCGAGCAGCTGTTTGCCCGTTTGCGCAAGCAGGGGCTGGTCAGCAGTGTGCGGGGTCCCGGTGGTGGTTATCTGCTGGGTATGAAACCGGCCGCCATTTCCGTCGGGGCGGTTATCGCCGCCGTCGATGAGTCGGTGGATGCCACCAAGTGTCAGGGTAAGGGCGATTGTCTGAGTGGCAATCAGTGTCTGACCCATTCGCTCTGGTGTGCACTCAGTGATCGCATCAGCAACTTCCTCGATGGCATCAGTCTGGCCGAGCTGGTTAACCAGCAAGATGTCCGGCTGATTTCCGAGCAGCAAGACAGTAATCTGAATCTGTTGACTCTGGACTAGCCCGAGTAGCAGCAAGTGAGCCTGAAACATTCAATTTTAAATGTCGATGACAAGACTGCCGAACAGGGCAGCGTTGAACGGAGAATATGATGAAACTGCCCATTTATCTCGACTATGCGGCTACCTGCCCGGTAGACCCTCGCGTCGCCGAAAAAATGATGCAATGCCTGACCCAAGACGGTGTTTTCGGTAACCCGGCTTCTCGCTCGCACCGCTTCGGTTGGCAGGCGGAAGAGCTGGTCGATATTGCCCGTAACCAGATTGCGGATTTGATCAATGCCGACCCGCGCGAAATCGTGTTCACCTCCGGTGCCACCGAGTCCGATAACCTGGCCATCAAGGGCATTGCCAATTTTTATGGCAAGAAAGGCAAGCACATCATTACCTCCAAGACCGAGCATAAAGCGGTGCTGGATCCCTGCCGCCAGCTGGAGCGTGAAGGTTTCGAAGTCACTTATCTCGAGCCTCAGCCCAACGGTCTGTTCACCCTGGCACAAATCGAAAATGCCCTGCGCGATGACACCATTCTGGTGAGCATCATGCACGTGAACAACGAAACCGGCGTGATCCAGGACGTGAAAGCCATCGGCGAGCTGTGCCGCAGCCGCAAGATCATGTTCCATGTGGATGCCGCCCAGAGTGCCGGCAAGACCGACATCGACGTGCAGGACATGAACATCGATTTGCTGTCGCTGTCTGCCCACAAGATTTACGGCCCCAAGGGTATCGGCGCGCTGTACGTTTGCCGTAAACCGCGGGTTCGTCTGGAAGCGCAGATGCACGGTGGCGGTCACGAGCGCGGCATGCGCTCCGGTACCCTGGCCACCCACCAGATTGTCGGCATGGGTGAAGCCTTCCGCATCGCCAAGGAAGAAATGCACGCCGAAGGCGAGCGGATTCTGGCGCTGCGCAACCGTCTGTATGACGGCATCAAAGACATCGAAGAAGTCTATGTCAACGGCGACCTGGAACAGCGGGTACCGGGCATTTTCAACATCAGCTTCGCCTATGTCGAAGGTGAGTCACTGATCATGGCGCTGAAAGACCTGGCGGTCTCTTCCGGTTCGGCCTGTACCTCTGCCAGCCTGGAGCCGTCTTATGTACTGCGTGCCCTGGGTCTGAACGATGAGCTGGCACACAGCTCCATCCGCTTCAGCATCGGTCGCTTTACCACCGAAGAACAGATTGACTATGCCGTGCGCCTGGTCAATGAGGCCATCGGTCGTCTGCGTGACATGTCTCCGTTGTGGGAAATGTTCAAGGACGGGATAGATCTGGATCAAGTTGAATGGGCACACCACTAAGGTGTCCGAATCATTGAAGCATGGGTGAGGAACTAAATCATGGCTTACAGCGAAAAAGTAATAGATCACTATGAAAACCCCCGCAACGTCGGTGGTTTCGACAAGAACGATCCTAGCATCGCAACCGGCATGGTCGGTGCGCCGGCCTGTGGCGACGTGATGAAGCTGCAACTGAAGATCAGCGACGCAGGCATCATCGAAGACGCCAAGTTCAAGACTTACGGCTGTGGCTCTGCCATCGCCTCCAGCTCGCTGATCACCGAATGGGTGAAAGGCAAGAATCTGGACGAAGCGGCCAGCATCAAGAATACCCAGATTGCGGAAGAACTGGCCCTGCCACCGGTGAAAATCCACTGCTCCATTCTCGCAGAGGATGCCATCAAGGCAGCGATTGACGATTACAAGAAGAAGAAAAACCTGGCGTAAGACGGAGACACCATGGCGATCACCATTACCGATGCAGCTGCACAACGGGTGCAGACTTTTCTGAACAACAGAGGCAAGGGCCTGGGACTGCGGTTGGGGGTCAAGACTTCCGGTTGCTCCGGCCTGGCCTATGTGCTGGAATTCGTCGACGAATTGTCCGAAGGCGACCAGGTGTTCGAGCATGGCGAGGTCAAGGTGATCGTCGACAGCAAAAGCCTGGTGTATCTGGACGGCACCGAACTCGACTTCGCGAAGGAAGGCCTGAACGAGGGCTTTAAATTCAACAACCCCAATATCGACGGGGAATGTGGTTGCGGCGAAAGCTTTAACGTTTAAGGACCCCGGCATGAACTACTTCGAGCTGTTTGGCTTACCGGCAGAGTTTGCCCTCGACAGCCAGACACTGGCCGACACCTATCGCCAGCTGCAGATGCAGTTTCATCCCGACAAGTTTGCCTCCCGCCCCGAGCGGGAGCGCCTTCAGGCGGTACAACGTGCCGCCCAGATCAATGATGCGTTCACCACCCTCAAGCAGCCCCTTAGCCGTGCCGAATATCTGCTGTCCCTGCAGGGATTCGATATCCGTGCCGAACAACAGACCCTGAAGGATCCGTTGTTTCTGATGCAACAGATGGAATGGCGCGAGCAACTGGAAGACATTGCCGGTGCTGAGGATGTGTTTGGCGCCATCATGGCGTTTGATCGGGAGCTGCAACAGGCGTCTGCCGATTTCTATGCCGAGCTGGAGCAACAGCTTGTCTCGTCACGCTGGCCGGATGCTGCCGATACGGTACGCAAACTTAAATTCATGACCAAGCTGCATGCCGAACTCGAACGTTTGGAAGATGCGCAGCAGGAATTCTGAACCTCATGGCATTATTACAAATTTCCGAGCCGGGCCAGAGCGCGGCTCCGCATGAACACAAGTGGGCGATCGGTATCGATCTTGGTACCACCAACTCCCTGGTGGCCGTGGTACGCAGCGGCCTGCCCGAGACCCTGACCGATGATCAGGGGCGCGACCTGTTGCCTTCGGTGGTGCACTACACCCAGGACGGTCTGCGGGTTGGTCATGACGCCAAGCACGAAGCCGAGTTTGATCCTGAGCACACCATCGCCTCGGTAAAACGGCTGATGGGCAAGGCATTGGCGGATATTCCCCGTCAGCGGCTGCCTTATTCGTTCAGGGAAACCGGCACCGGCGTCATCGAGTTGAACACCCCTCTGGGAGCGGTCAACCCGGTGCAGGTGTCGGCCGAGATCCTGAAAACGCTGGCACAAAGAGCCGAGCACAGCCTGGGCAACCCGGTTCAGGGCGCCGTAATTACCGTGCCGGCCTATTTCGATGATGCCCAGCGCCAGGGCACCAAGGATGCGGCCCGTCTGGCCGGTCTGGAAGTGTTGCGGTTGCTCAACGAGCCCACCGCCGCCGCCATCGCCTATGGCCTGGACTCCGGTCAGGAAGGGGTGATTGCGGTTTATGATCTGGGCGGCGGTACCTTCGATATCTCCATTCTGCGTCTGCACAAGGGCGTGTTCGAGGTGCTGGCCACCGGCGGCGACTCCTCCCTGGGCGGCGATGACTTCGATCATGCGCTGGCCGACTGGATTCAGCAGCAGGCCAACATCAGCGACATGACCCCCACCCAGCAGCGCAATCTGCTGGACGCGGCCTGTGCCGCCAAGCAGGCACTCACCGACAGCGACAGCGTCTCGGTGAGCTGGGCCGGCTGGCAGGGCACCCTGACTCGCGCCGACTTCGATGCGTTGATCCTGCCCTGGGTCAACAAGACGCTGATGGCGTGCCGTCGGGCCCTGAAAGACGCCGGCGTCACCGCCGATGAAGTACGGGAAGTGGTGATGGTTGGCGGCTCTACCCGGGTGCCGCTGGTACGCAGTCGGGTTGGCGAGTTTTTTGCGCGCGACCCCCTGACCAGCTTGGATCCGGACAAGGTGGTGGCCATCGGCGCCGCCATTCAGGCCGATGTGCTGATCGGCAACAAGCCGGACAGCGACATGCTGCTGCTGGACGTGATTCCGCTGTCGCTGGGGCTGGAAACCATGGGTGGCCTGGTGGAGAAAATCATTCCGCGCAACACCACCATACCGGTGGCCCGGGCGCAGGAATTCACCACCTTCAAGGACGGTCAGACCGCCATGGCCATTCATGTGGTGCAGGGCGAACGCGAGCTGGTGGCCGATTGCCGCTCGCTGGCCCGTTTCAACCTGACCGACATTCCGCCGATGGCGGCCGGTGCCGCCCACATTCGGGTCACTTTTCAGGTGGATGCAGACGGTTTGCTGTCGGTCAGCGCCATGGAAAAGTCTTCCGGGGTGCAGGCCGCCATCGAGGTGAAGCCGTCGTACGGGCTGAACGAAGCGGACATCGCCACCATGCTGAGCGCGTCTTTTGAACATGCCAAAGAAGACATAGACGCGCGCATGCTGGCCGAACAGAAAGTGGAAGCGGCGCGAGTGATTGAAAATATCGTCAGCGCGTTGGCTACCGATGGTGACGAACTGCTCAGCGAGCAGGAACGCGCCGAGATCCTGGCGTCTGTCGAGTCGCTGCAGCGAAGCGCCGAAGGACAGGATCTGGACGCCATCAAGGTGGCGATAGAAGAAACCGACAAGCAAACGGCCGATTTTGCTGCCCGCCGAATGGATGCTTCCATTCGCCGCGCGCTGGCCGGCCAACGAGTGGATAAGGTGTAACGATGCCGAAGATTGTTTTTCTGCCCCATGCCGAGCTGTGTCCCGAAGGGGCCGCGCTCGAGGCCAAGCTGGGTGAAACCGTACTGGATGTGGCCCTGCGCAATGGTATCGACATTGAGCACGCCTGCGAAAAGTCCTGTGCCTGTACTACCTGTCATGTCATAGTGCGGGAAGGCTTTGATTCGTTGGAAGAAAGCTGCGAACTGGAAGATGATATGCTGGACAAGGCCTGGGGTCTCGAACCCGAGTCGCGTCTGGGATGTCAGGCCCGGGTCAGCGAAGAGGATCTGGTAGTAGAGATCCCCAAATATACCGTGAACATGGTATCCGAAGGTCATTGACCGGGGAGGGCGTATGAGTCTTAAATGGACCGACAGTCGCGAAATAGCACTGGAGTTGCTGGATGCCTATCCGGAGACGGACCCCAAAACGGTGCGCTTTACCGACCTGCACCAGTGGATCTGCGAGCTGGAAGACTTTGATGACGATCCCGCTCACTCCAGCGAACGCATCCTCGAGGCCATCATCATGGTCTGGATGGATGAATACGAATAAAGCGGCAAGCAGCAAGGGTGAGGAGTGAATCGTAAGGCGAGAGGTGTTTAACCCCTAACTCCTCACCCTTTACCCTTACCGTTTTTGACTCAATGCTTATAGCTGCTCTTAAGCCACAGTCCTTCTGTGGCTTTTTCCGTTTTTCAGTCAACAGAACAAGGAATGATCATGCCTGCAATGATGAAGGTCGTACTCTGTGCCGAAGCCGCTCCTGCGCAATGGGGCGACAAGGCACTGTTGAGTTTTAAGGACGACGAAGCCCGGGTTCATGTACCCAATGCCGCCGAGCAGGAGCGCAAGGCGCAGCAGGCCGGGCGCAAGCTTGATGCCATGGGTATCAAGGCGGTACAACTGAGCGGCGATGGCTGGCAGCTGGAAAGCCGCTGGGCCTTTGCCCAGGGTTTCTATAATGCCCGTGGCGGTCAGCAACTGGAGTGGGGCGAGATGTCCGCCGATGAGCTGGTCGAGCTGGAAGCCCGCAACCGCTCTTCCCGCTGGGTGCGCAAGATGATCAACGGCACCCCGGAAGAGGTTTACCCGGCCTTTCTCGCCGCCGAGGCGGGCAAGTTCATTCAGTCGCTGGCCCCCGATGCGGTCAGCTATCGCACTTACAGCGGCGAGCAGCTAAAGGATCTGGGCTACGTGGGTATCTATGAAGTCGGCCGGGGCAGCGAGCGTCCGCCCACCCTGCTGGAGCTGGACTTCAACCCGACGGGCAACGCCGATGCGCCGGTTGCCGCGGCGCTGGTGGGCAAGGGCATTACCTTCGACTCCGGCGGTTACAGCCTCAAGTCGTCCGACGGTATGGCGGTGATGAAGTCCGACATGGGCGGCGCCGCTACCGTGACCGGCGCCCTGGCATTGGCCATTCAGCGCGGCCTGCAGCAGCGGGTCAAGCTGTTCCTGTGCTGTGCCGAAAACCTGGTCTCCGGCCATGCTTTCAAGCTGGGTGACATTCTCACCTACAAGAACGGCATCACGGTTGAAATCCTCAACACCGATGCGGAAGGCCGCCTGGTACTGGCCGATGGTCTGCTGGCCGCCGGCGCCACCGGTGCGCCCTTTATCCTGGATGCGGCTACGCTGACCGGCGCCGCCAAGATGGCCCTGGGCCGGGATTACAACGCCGTGTTCAGCATGAACGAGGCGCTTGCCCAGAGTACGGTACAGGCGGCTCGCGCCGAATCCGAGAAAGCCTGGCATCTGCCGCTGGAGCCGTTCCACGTGGGCCAGCTGACCTCGTCGTTTGCCGACATGGCCAACATTCACGGTGGCGAAGGCATGGCCGGTGCCTCTACCGCCGCCGCTTTCCTGTCGCGCTTCGTGCCGGAAAATGGCTGCCAGTGGGTGCACATGGACTTGTCCGGTTCTTACCAGAAGTCGGCCAACGATCTGTGGGCGGCCGGTGGCAAGGGCCACGGCGTGCGGACCATCGCCGCCATGCTGGCCCAGGTGTGCGAAGGGAAACACTAAGCGTTTGTAAGTATCTCTGGTCACCATTCGAAGCGTCTGCTTACCGTGATAACGAGGTAGCAGGGCCGCCTCCTCCGACACGCTACAAGTACATCCTTGTAGGCTCGCACATGCCATCCCTGGCATGTGACGGTCGGCTGAGGCAATCCCTGTTACCTCGTCTTGATGCCGAGTGGCTGCGGATAATACAAACAGGCGACGCCGAAGCTTAAAGGAGGACAAAGGGATCTGCTCCGCCGACCTTCTGTTTCAGGGATGAAACAGAGAGCCCCCATGGATGGGTCTACGGCGAGTCGGCGGAGCGGGCCCTTTGTCCGGGATTGGTATGACAGCCTTTGTCCGATCTATGTACCGGCTTTTGTCCAACGACAGGTGCAATTAAATTATCCGGCAATGGTGTTAACTTGAGCCGGCTTTACGTATAATTCCGCGCGTTTTATTCTGTCCTATTTATCATTTAAGGAACAAACATGGCTATCGAACGTACTTTTTCCATCATCAAGCCTGATGCCGTAGCAAAGAACCTGATCGGTGCCATCTATCACCGTTTTGAAACTGCCGGCCTGAAAATCGTTGCCGCCAAAATGGTACACCTGAGCCAGGAACAGGCTGAAGGTTTCTACGCCGAGCACAGCGAGCGTCCTTTCTTCAAGGCTCTGGTCAGCTTCATGACTTCCGGCCCGGTAATGGTTCAGGTTCTGGAAGGCGAAAACGCCGTACTGCGTCACCGTGAAATCATGGGCGCCACCAACCCGGCCGACGCCCTGGCCGGTACCCTGCGTGCCGACTACGCCGACAGCATCGACGAAAACGCCGTGCACGGCTCCGATGCCGCCGCTTCTGCCGCGCGCGAAATCGCTTATTTCTTCAGCGACGAAGAACTGTGCCCGCGTACCCGCTAAGGGATAAGGTTCGGTGAATAAAAAAGGAGCTTCGGCTCCTTTTTTTGTGTCCGATATCCTGCTGTTATGAATTTTTTGTTAATTGTGTACGATTTATCTGTGAAAGATGTTTACATTATTTTTTACATAAATCATTATATTGATGTGGTTATCGTATACACAATATGAACATGCAGGGAGCAATAATGACTACAAAATCATCGGCCCGTCCTTCACAGGCCCGTCCAGAAGATGAAAACCTCGGTGTTGGTGCCAATATCGCTTACGGTTTTCAGCACGTACTGACCATGTACGGCGGCATTATTGCCGTGCCGCTTATCGTGGGGCAGGCCGCCGGCCTGGGCTCGGCGGAAATCGGCATGTTGATCGCCGCCTCATTGTTTATCGGTGGCATCGCCACCTTGCTGCAAACCATGGGCTTGCCCTTCTTCGGTTGTCAGTTGCCGTTGGTACAGGGTGTGTCCTTCGCCAGTGTGGCGACTATAGTGGCCATCGTGACCTCGGGCGGGGGCCTGCCATCGGTGTTTGGCGCCGTGATTGCCGCTTCGGTGATTGGCTTTCTGATCACCCCCATCTTTTCCAAAATCATCAAATTCTTTCCGCCACTGGTAACCGGGGCCGTGATCACCACCATAGGTCTGACGCTGATGCCGGTGGCGGCACGCTGGGCCATGGGTGGCAACAGCCGGGCCGAAGATTTCGGCAGTATGACCAACATCGGTCTGGCTGCCATGACGCTGGCGATGGTGCTGGTGTTGAGCAAACTGGGTAATGCGGCCATCAGCCGTCTGTCCATTCTGCTGGCCATGGTGTTCGGTACCCTGGGTGCCTGGGCCATGGGGCTGGTTGATTTCTCCCGCGTACTGGACGGCCCGGTGTTTGCCTTTCCGACCCCGTTCCACTTCGGTGCACCGGTGTTTGAAGTGGCGGCCATTATCTCCATGCTGATCGTGGTACTGGTAATTCTGGTGGAAACCTCCGCCGATATTCTGGCGGTGGGTGACATCATCGACACCAAGGTCGACTCTCGCCGTCTGGGGGATGGTCTGCGCGCCGACATGATTTCCAGTGCCGTGGCGCCGCTGTTTGGCTCTTTCACCCAGAGCGCCTTCGCCCAGAACGTGGGGCTGGTGGCGGTAACCGGCGTCAAGAGCCGTTACGTGGTGGCCTTTGCCGGTCTGATCCTGATGACCCTGGGTCTGATGCCCATCATGGGCCGGGTGATTGCCACCGTACCGACTTCCGTCCTGGGTGGCGCCGGTATCGTGTTGTTCGGCACCGTGGCCGCCAGTGGTATTCGCACCCTGGCCAAGGTGAACTATCACAACAACATGAACCTGATTATCGTGGCTACCTCTATCGGTTTCGGCATGCTGCCCATCGCGGCACCTTCTTTCTATCATCACTTCCCGGACTGGTTTGCCACCATCTTCCACTCCGGCATCAGCTCTACCGCCATCATGGCCATACTGTTGAACCTGCTGTTCAACCACGTGAAAGTGGGTAACTCGGACAAACAGTCGGTCTTCTCCGCCGGTACCGAGCGCACCATTCGTCAGGAAGACATTTCCTGCCTGAGCGAAGGGGATTACTTCACCGATGGCAAGCTGTTCGATGCCGACGGTAATGAAGTGACCATCGAGGGCAGCAAGAAAACCCGCTCTTCGGCCAGGATCGACATCAATAAACCGCTCACCGATCACTAAGCCCGGAACGACTCTCTTCCGCCACTCGAAGGAGGAGAGACGACAGGGGTGAAAGAATCGGTCAGCCACGCCGCCTCGTTATGAGGCGGCGTTTTATTTTGCGGGCTTTCGCAGCGGTCGAAGTGCCACTACTGGCAACCCCATGCTAAATTCTGTACAATTTCGCGCCCTGTGGGCCCTGGTCAGAAAGCGAGAGGCAACCGATGAGTGAAACAAAAATAAACCTGCTGGATCTGGATCGTGATGGCATGCGTGCGTTCTTCAGTGAACTGGGCGAGAAGCCGTTCCGGGCCGATCAGGTGATGAAATGGATTTATCACTTCGGTTGTGACGATTTCGAGCAGATGACCAATATCAACAAGGTGCTGCGCGCCAAGCTGCAGCAGCGGGCCGAGATCCGCGCGCCGGAAATCAGCGTCGAGAAAAAATCCGCCGACGGCACCATCAAGTGGGCCATGCTGGTGGGCGGTCAGGAAGTGGAAACCGTCTATATACCCGATGGCGACCGCGCCACCCTGTGCGTGTCTTCCCAGGTGGGTTGTGCGCTGGATTGCAAATTCTGCTCCACCGCTCAGCAGGGCTTCAACCGTAACCTCAAGGTGTCCGAGATCATCGGCCAGGTATGGCGTGCCGCCAGCCGGGTGGGCTTTGTGCGCGACTCGGGTCGCAAGCCGATCACCAATGTGGTGATGATGGGCATGGGCGAGCCGCTGCTCAACCTGAACAACGTGGTACCGGCGATGAAACTGATGCTGGAAGACTACGGTTTCGGTCTGTCCAAGCGCCGGGTCACCCTGTCTACTTCCGGTGTGGTACCGGCGCTGGACAAGATGGCCGACATGATTGATGTGGCGCTGGCGGTGTCTTTGCACGCCCCCAACGACAAGCTGCGCTCCGAGATCATGCCGATTAACGACAAGTACAATATTGCCGAGTTGATCGCCAGCATTCGTCGTTACCTTGCGGTATCCAACGCCAATCATGGCAAGGTGACCATCGAATACGTGCTGCTTGATCACGTCAACGACGACATGCAGCATGCCCACGAGCTTGCCGAGCTGTTGAAAGACCTGCCCTGCAAGATCAACCTGATTCCGTTCAATCCCTTCCCGGGCAATGATTACGGCAAGCCGAGCAACAGCCGTATCGATCGCTTCAACAAGGTGCTGATGCAATACGGTAACACCGTGACCATTCGCAAGACCCGCGGCGACGATATCGATGCCGCCTGTGGCCAGCTGGTCGGCGATGTGATCGATCGTACCAAGCGCACCATGAAAAAACGGATGCAGGAACAAAGTATATCCGTCACAATGGTTTAAGAAAAAAACCATTGGTGTAAAGGGAATGCGAACGCTTATTCTGTTGCCCGCGCTGCTGATGGGATCCATCTTGAGTGGTTGTGTTCATGAAACCACTTATTTGTCTGATGGACGTCAGTCCCGGGAAGTGATGTTCGCGCCGTCGGAAGCGGCGTTAACTCGAATGAATCTTGGTTTGGCCTACTTGCGGCGCGGAGATACGGAGCAGGCCAAGTTTAATCTTGACCGGGCCCTGGCTCAGGATCCGCAGAATGCCGACGTTCACCTTGCTCGCGCCTGGTTTTATCAGTCGGTATCGGATGTTGAACAGGCTGAACACAGTTACCGCCAGGTGCTGAAGCTGGACCCCAACCATGGCGATGGCCTGAACAATTACGGCGTTTTTCTGTGTGGACGGGAACGTTTCGATGACGCGGATGTCATGTTCAGAAGGGCGATAGTGTCACCTGGCTATGTACAGGTGGCAGACAGCTACGAAAATGCGGCCATGTGCGCCATTCGAGGTGGTAAACCAGCGGTTGCTCTCGACTATTTCAGGCTGGCGCTGGAGTACAGTCCGGCCAGATCGAAGGCCCTGCTGGGGATGGCCGAACTGCTGGCAGAGCAGGGGGATAACGGGGATGCACTCGACTATCTTGCCCGCTATCGCAACGAGCATCAGCCCAGTGCACAGAGCTTATGGTTAACAGTGCGTACCGCAGAGGCACAAGGCAGTGTGGCGCAAGCCCAGTTGGCCGGTGCCGAGCTGGTACGGTTATTTCCGGATTCAGAACAGGCCAGGCGATTCTTATCAAATGACTATTAACGAAGCAGATCCGCAGCCTCAGGCTGAAGTAGAATCAGAACCAGTAGTAACAGCCGGTCCCGGCGCCCTGTTGCGTGAAGCGCGAGAAGCCAAGGGGTGGACCCAGGCTGAAGTGGCCCGTCGCCTTAACCTGAGGCTGGCGGTCATCGAGTCTATCGACGGCGATCAATACAAGGCCGGGGTTGCACTTACCTTTTTGCGTGGCTACGTCAAAGCCTATGCCAAGGTGGTGGGGGTCAGTGAACAACAGGCGCTGGCCGCCTTCGATAGCATGAGTGGCATCGAACAGATCAAGGCCTCAGCCCCCATGCAGAGCTTTTCCAGAAAAACCCGGCAGCAGGCCAGCGACAACTGGCTCAAACGGATCAGCTGGCTGGTGCTGCTAGGCTTGATTGGTTCCTTGTTTTACTGGTGGTGGCAGGACAGCGGCTCCAGCTACATGGTACCCAGCTTTGAGCCTGCAACCGAGCAACAGGAGGTGTCGACACCCGAGGCGGATATTCCGGTGGTTGCTCCCCAATTGACGCTTCCTCCCGCCCCGGCGAGTGAAATGGATACCACGGCGGAGGTGACGCCGCCTTCTTCGGCGCCGGTTGCGGCAACCGAGAACCAGCCGGCAGACGTTAGCACGCCGGTCGTAGCAGAGACCCTTGAGGCGACTGTCGAGCCGGAAGTCGACACGCCGGCGGCCAATCCCCGCCTGCTGACCATGCGCTTTACCGACGATTGCTGGATCAAGGTGACCGACAGCCAAGGACGGGTGTTGTCCGAAGGGGTACAAAAAGCCAGCCAGTCGTTGAACCTGGAAGGGGAGCCGCCGTTTCGTCTGACGCTGGGTGCGCCGCAGGCGGCCAGCATCGAGTATTTGAACCAGGCGGTGGATATGTCCGCCTTCCGCGCCGGCCGGGTAGCCCGCCTGACCGTACCGAAACCCTGATTAATGCAAGAGTAAATGATGTCCCTACATGAAACCCCCATCGTTCGTCGCCTGTCCAAACAAATTCGCGTTGGCTCTGTGCTGGTGGGGGGAGATGCCCCCATCAGCGTTCAGACCATGACCAATACCCTGACCACGGATGTCGCGGCGACCCTGGCCCAGATTCGGGCGGTAGAAAAGGCCGGTGCCGACATAGTGCGGATCTCGGTACCGACCATGGAGGCGGCCGAGGCTTTCAAGTTGATCCGTGCCGGCACCAGCATGCCGCTGGTGGCCGATATTCACTTCGATTACCGTATCGCCCTGCAAGTGGCCGAATATGGCGCCGACTGTCTGAGGATCAATCCGGGTAACATCGGCCGCGAAGACCGGATTCGGGCGGTGGTGGACTGCGCGCGGGACAAGGGCATTCCCATTCGCATCGGCGTCAACGGTGGCTCGCTGGAAAAGGATCTGCAGGAAAAATACGGCGAACCCACTCCGGCGGCGCTGGTGGAGTCGGCGCTGCGCCATGTGGAGATTCTGGACAGGCTCAACTTCGATCAGTTCAAGGTCAGCGTCAAGGCCTCCGATGTTTTCCTGGCGGTCGGCGCCTATCGGGAGCTGGCGCGTCAGATAGAGCAGCCGTTGCACCTGGGCATCACCGAAGCCGGTGGTTTTCGCAGCGGCGCGGTCAAGTCCGCCATCGGTCTGGGCATGCTGCTGGCCGAAGGCATCGGCGACACCCTGCGCATCTCGCTGGCGGCCGATCCGGTAGAAGAAATCAAGGTCGGTTTTGATATTCTCAAGTCCCTGCGCATTCGCTCCCGGGGCATCAACTTCATCGCCTGTCCGTCCTGCTCCCGTCAGGAATTTGATGTGATCAGCACCGTCAACGAGCTGGAAAGCCGGCTGGAAGACATAGTGGTACCGATGGACGTGTCCATTATCGGCTGCGTGGTCAATGGTCCCGGCGAGGCGCTGATTTCCGATCTCGGTCTGGCCGGTGCCCAGCGCAAGAGCGCCCTCTACGATGGCGGCGAGCGGGTGGGGCGGCTCGACAACACCCGGCTGGTGGACGAGCTGGAAAGCCGCATTCGGGCCAAGGTGGCGATGATGGATCCGGCCGCCCGTATTCCGGTGCAGGGCAAAGACTGAGGCTTGGGGTCAACCGAGTGCCGGCCGAACGCCGGTAGCAGGGTGGCTCAGCCGACCGTGACATGCTAGGGATGGCATGTCCGAGCCCCCACGGAGGGGTTTACGGCGTGTCGGTGTGCCTCCTGCTGCTGGCGTGCTTCACCTCTTCAGACCACTGACACTCTTTTGATTCCAGACCGATTAGCATTCAATTTATTTTAAGCCGTCAACCATAGAGATATTTTCGTGGCCAAACAGATTCAAGCAATTCGTGGAATGAACGACTGCCTGCCGGAACAGACACCGGCATGGCAACAGGCAGAAGCGGTACTGCGTGACCTTATGCGTGCCTATGGTTACGCCGAAGTGCGCATGCCGATCATGGAAGTCACCGGCCTGTTCAAGCGGGCCATCGGTGAAGTGACCGACGTGGTCGAAAAGGAAATGTATACCTTTGACGATCGCAACGGCGACAGCATGACTCTGCGACCCGAAGGCACCGCCGGCTGTGTGCGTGCCGGTATCGAGCATGGCCTGCTTTACAACCAGGAACGCCGCATGTGGTACATGGGCCCCATGTTCCGCTACGAGCGTCCCCAGAAGGGCCGTTATCGCCAGTTTCATCAGTTCGGGGTGGAAGTATTCGGGCTGCAGGGTCCTGACATCGACGCCGAGCTGATCATGCTCACCGCCCGGCTGTGGAAAACGCTTGGCGTCAGCGAGCATCTGGTACTGCAACTGAACAGCCTGGGCCAGCCCGAAGAGCGGGCCGAATACCGTCAGGCGCTGGTGGCGTATCTGGAGCAGCATAAAGACCAGCTGGATGAAGACAGCCAGCGCCGTCTGTACACCAATCCTCTGCGGGTGCTGGACAGCAAGAACCCGCAGGTTCAGGCGCTGCTGCAGGACGCACCGGTATTAAGCGACTACTTCGGCGAGCAGACTCAGGCCCACTTTGAGGGACTGAAGGCGCTGTTGACGTCCGCCGGTATCGGCTTCGAGATCAACCCGCGCCTGGTGCGGGGTCTGGACTATTACAACCTGACCGTTTTTGAATGGGTAACCGAGAGCCTGGGGGCTCAGGGTACCGTTTGTGGCGGTGGCCGCTACGACGGTCTGGTGGAGCAGCTGGGTGGTCAGGCCACGCCGGCGGTGGGCTTTGCCATGGGCATGGAGCGGCTGGTGCTGCTGCTGGACACCCTCAACCAGGTTGACGCACAGCCGGCGCTGGCCGATGTGTATCTGGCGATGATGGGCGACAACAGTCAGGTGGCCGGCTTTGCTCTGGCCGAGCAGTTGCGTGATCAACTGCCGGGTCTGCGGGTGATGAGTCACTGTGGCGGCGGCAACTTCAAAAAGCAGCTGAAACGGGCCGACAAGAGCGGAGCGGGCATCGCGCTGATCCTGGGAGAAGACGAGATTGCCAGAGGCGAAGTGACGGTCAAGTATCTGCGCGGCCAGGGCGAGCAACAGACACTGGCGGTGAACGACATGATTGAACAGCTCAAGAAGGGGATCTAAGTGGATATTAACAGCACGGAAGAGCAGCAACTCGAGACCCTTAAACAGTGGTGGCAGGAGTATGGCAAGTCCATTATTCTGGGCGCGGTCATTGGCCTGGGTGGCTTGTTTGGCTGGCGTTATTACCAGAGTCATCAGATTGAGACACGCGCCGCCGGCGCCGATGCCTTTGCACAGATAAGCGAGCAACTGGCCAGCAAGGGCCCGGCGGCATTCGACGATGCCGCGGCTTTTGTCGAGCAGAACCGAGGCAACAGTTACGGCGAGCTGGCGGCCCTGCTGCTGGCGGCCGAAGCGGTCAAGGCCAACAAGCTGGATCTGGCGCAACAACAGCTGGAACTGGCCCTGGCCGGCACCGAAGATGCGGCGCTGTCTGACACCATTCGTTTGCGTCTGGCCCGGGTGTTACTGGCACAGAATCAGCTGGCCGAAGCCCAGTCTACCCTTGACGCCATTACGGCCGATGCCTTCGCCGCCCAGCGCAGCGAAGTGCAGGGCGATATTCTGATGGCCGAAGGCAAGGCCGACGACGCCCGTGACGCCTATCGTGCGGCGCGGGATGCGGGTGGCCTGAATGATAATCCGGGTCTGCAGCTGAAGCTGGATAACCTGGCGGTCTCTGCCGAGCTGGGTGACGAGGAATGATCATGCATAAACGGTTGACCATGATGTTGCCGCTGGTATTCGGGTTGGGCCTGAGCGCCTGTTCCAGCCAGCCGGAAGTGGCTCCGGCAAGTCCTCTGCCCGACATCAGCAATACCCTGGATACCGACACACGCTGGTCGACCTCGGTCGGCAACGGCGTTGGCGACTTCTATTCCCAGCTCAGCCCGGTGGTTGACGGCGAGCGGGTATTTGCCGCCTCCCGCGACGGCGTGCTGGCCGCCTATGCGCGTGACAGCGGTGATCGCGCGTGGCAGCTGCGGCTGGACAAGCTGGACATCAACGATAACCAGCGCAGTCCGCGTATTTCCGGCGGCCTGACCGCCGCCTACGGCAACCTGTACTTTGGCTCCGAAAACGGCATCGTCTATGCCGTTTCCCAGTCGGACGGCAAGCTGCTGTGGACCCGTGAGGTGCCCGGCGAGGTACTGGCGGCCCCGGCGGTAGATGAAGGCAAGGTGGTGGTGCACACCAGCGCCGGTAATCTGGTGGCGCTGGATGCGGTCAGCGGCGAGCAGCAGTGGCAGTTGCGTAACGAGCAGCCCAGCCTGACCCTGCGCAGCATGGCCACCCCGGTCACCACCGGCGGCGCCGTGCTCTACGGCCGGGCCGATGGCCGGCTGGGGATAGCCCTGCTGGCCAATGGTCAGCCGGTGCGCGATACCCGCATTGCCAGCCCGCGTGGCGCCACCGAGCTGGAGCGCATGGTCGACGTGGCGGCAAAACCGGTGATTCTGGGCGATATCCTGTTCACTATCGCTTATAATGGCCAATTGACCGCCCATCAGCTGATTTCGGGCCAGGAATTGTGGAAGCGCCAGTACCAGGGCTCTCAGGATCTGAGCACCGATGGTCGCCAGCTCTATATCAGTGACAGCCGCAGCCATCTGTTTGCGGTGGATGCGCGCAGTGGCATGGAGCTGTGGTCGAATACCGAGCTGGAAAATCGCCAGCTGACGGCCTCGGTGGTGTTCGGTGATTATCTGGTAGCAGGTGACGCCGAAGGTTATCTGTACTGGTTTGATCGTCAAAGTGGCGTGCTCAAGTCCTTGCAGCGCATCGACAGCGAGGGGCTGTATGTGGCACCTGTGGTGGCCGGCGATACCCTTTATGTGCAAAGCCGCGGCGGCGATCTGGTGGCCATCGGCCAGCCTTGATCCCGGCACAAGTGACACACCGGCTCCTGATCTCGGATCAGGAGCCGTTATTGTTTTTTGGAGACTGATTTTATGATGCCAGTAGTGGCTCTGGTGGGCCGCCCCAATGTGGGCAAATCCACCCTGTTTAACCGACTGACCCGTACTCGTGATGCGCTGGTGGCGAACTTTCCCGGTCTGACCCGGGACCGTAAATATGGCCAGGCCAAGATTGGCGAGCTGGAATTTATCGTGGTCGACACCGGTGGTATCGACGGCACCGAAGAAGGCATAGAGCTGAAAATGGCCGCGCAGTCGCTGGCCGCCATCGACGAAGCGGATGTGGTGCTGTTCATGGTCGATGCCCGCGCCGGCCTGACCTCGGCCGATGAAGCCATTGCCGCCCACCTGCGCCGCTGCCAGAAAGACACCCTGCTGGTGGTGAACAAAACGGACGGTATCGATGCCGACTCTGCCGTCAGCGAATTTTATCAGCTGGGCCTGGGCGAGCTTTATCCCATCGCCGCGACCCATGGCCGGGGCGTGCTGAGCCTGCTGGAAACAGCACTGGCTCCCCAGCTGGAAGAGCGGGCGGCCAAAGAGGAAGCCGAAGCACAGGCCTTGGCCGAAGCGCAAGCCGAAGACGACACCGCCGAAACCGGTGAATTCGATTTCGAGCAGGTGGACTTCGACGGCGACGATATCGACAGCGTTATCGCGGCGATGGACAAGATTGACGAAGCACAGGAGGTGCCGTTCGACGATCTGCCCATCAAGCTGGCCATCGTCGGTCGGCCCAATGTGGGCAAGTCGACCCTGACCAACCGTATTCTCGGTGAAGACCGGGTAGTGGTGTACGACATGCCGGGCACCACCCGCGATTCCGTTTACATTCCGATGAAGCGGGACGAGCAGGACTATATACTGATCGATACCGCCGGGGTACGCCGTCGGGGCAGAGTCCATGAAACCGTCGAAAAATTTTCGGTGATCAAAACCCTGAAGGCGATTGAAGACGCCAACGTGGTGTTGCTGGTGCTGGATGCCCGTGAAGGCATTTCCGATCAGGATCTCAGCCTGCTGGGCTTCGTGCTCAACGCCGGTCGCAGTATCGTGCTGGCAGTGAACAAGTGGGATGGCCTGAATGAGGACGTGAAGGACGATATCAAGCGTGAGCTGGATCGCCGCCTCGGCTTTATCGACTTTGCCCGTCTGCACTTCATTTCGGCGCTGCACGGCAGTGGCGTGGGCAACTTGTTCGGATCCGTGATAGAGGCGTATCAATCGGCTACCAAGCGGGTCAACACCTCCATGCTGACCCGCATCATGATGATGGCGCAGGAAGATCACCAGCCGCCGCTGGTACGCGGTCGCCGGGTCAAGCTCAAGTACGCCCATGCCGGTGGCTACAACCCGCCGCGTATCATAGTGCACGGCAACCAGGTCAAGGATTTGCCGGAGTCCTACAAGCGTTACCTGATCAACTATTTCCGTCGTTCGTTGCAGGTGATGGGCACGCCGATTCGGGTCGAATTCAATGAAGGTGCCAACCCGTACGAGGGCATCAAGAACAAGCTGACCGAAACCCAGATGCGCAAACGTAAACGCATGATGCGTTTCAACAAGAAAAAATAATCACTCAAACGCCGGCTCAGCCGGCGTTTTTTATTAGAAAAAGTGAGGGGATAGGGGGAATAGCAATCTGATTCCCACTAAACAAATGATCTATTTAATCTTTGTATAAAAGTCGAACAAAGGGCCCGCTCCCCCGACTCGCCGTGAATCCCTCCTTGGAGGCTCAGCCGCGCCATCCGTGGCGCGGATGGTCGGCTGAGCAGATCCCTTCGTCCTCCTTGAAGCTCCGGCGTTGCCTGTAGATACCATCTGTCGGCAACTCGGTATTCCTGAAGAGGCAACAGAGATCGACTACCACGGCCGTGAAATGCCATGGCCGTAAAATGCTCCTGCCATTCCGGCATTCCCGCCATCCATGGCGGTCAGACAGCATTTCCGAGCCCTCAGGGGGCGAGCTTGCCTCGCCGTGACGAACGGTTGCAGCCTGACCGAACATCCAGTGGATGTTCGTAGTAGGCTGCAACTGTGAGTGTCATTTATCAGTGGCGTGTCGTGGGAGGCGGCTGTGTTGCCTCTGAGCTCGAGTTTGAAAATGATCAGATGTTTATTCAAGTTGGTATTACTCCTCCCCCCTCACGTAAAGTTCTTGGTCTAGTATGGATAGCAGGGGTCAAGGGGCCCTGTATGGATAACAGGAGGTTTTATGTACAGTTCACTGTTGGTGGCCGTGGACGGCTCGGAACATAGCAGAAAGGCGCTGACGCTGGCATGCCATCTGGCGCGTCAGGACGATGCCACAGTACATATTCTGCATGTTCCCGAGGTCTTGCCCCATGAAGCGACCCTGATCTGGGGCATTGGTGCCGTAGCCATCGGAGATGAACTCAAGGAGATGGATGCGGCCGGCAAGAAAGTGCTCGCCGGTGCCGAAGCCGAGGCCCGAAAACTCGGTGTGAAACATCTTCAGACGCATACCGCGCGGGGTGAGCCGGCGCGTGCCATCATGCACGAGGCGAAGGCGCTGGATGTCGATGTGATCGTCATGGGCTGTCGCGGGCTGGGAGATCTGGCGGGCTTGATGATGGGCAGCGTATCTCACAAGGTGAACCACGGTGCCGAGTGCGGGGTGATTACGATACGTTAATGGCTGTTCTGTACTGATTTATGTTCAGGCAGGGCAGGGAGTTCATACAGGGAGTGACGGCGGCGTCAGGCCGCCGAGTCGACGTTTATCTGGGTCAGAAAATAGGCATTGTTACGGCGCAGTATTTTACGGCGAACATCCTGCAGCAGTATTTTACGGCGGTGTGACCAGTTGGCCGGCTTGCGCTGTTTAAGCAGGGCGCGTCTTCGTTTCAACATGGTGAATTCCTCTTTAAATCGATACGGGCCGCCGGCGAGGTTATCGGCGCTCGGCGGCATAATATAATGTGGCGTTACAGCACTAAATATCAGGTTGCTGGGCCCGGGTAAAGTGACATTACCGTTAACTTTCCGGTTCTGCCGATGGGCTCTCATGCTGGGCGGTCAGGCCCGGGTCTGTGCCCGGATTGTCCTGCCACAGCAGACTCTGGTAATACTGCCGGATATTGTTGACGAACTGCCGTGTTTCCCGGCCGCGGGCATAACCGTAGCGGGTTTTTTTGTACCATCTGGGTTGATGCAGCAACGGCAGACTCTCCTTCACCGCAGTCCAGGAATTCGGATCCTGCTTGCGCAGTCGGGTCAGTCTGCGGGCATCCAGCAAATGGCCCAGACCGATATTATAGGCGGCCATCGCAAACCAGACCCGTTCACTGTCGGGAATGGCATCCGGCAACCGCGCTATCAGCGAGGCAAGATAATGCGCGCCGCCACGAATGCTTTGCTCCGGATCCAGCCGGTCGGAGACACCCACCTGTCTGGCGGTGTCTTCGGTCAGCATCATCATGCCACGCACGCCGGTATAAGAGCGGGCTTCTGGGTCCCAGTGCGACTCCTGGTAGCTGATGGCCGCCAGTAGCCGCCAGTCCAGCTCCCCCGCATAACGTTCGAACAACGGCTGGTAGTTGGGCAGTATGGTTTCCGTTCGGCGCAAAAAAGTGCGGGTATCGACGTAATCGAAGCTCTGCACATGACCGAAATATTTTTCATTCAGTCGCGCCAGGGTGCCGCTTGTTTGTTGCTGGTTGAAAAAAGTCAGCATCTGGCCGAGCAGGCTGTCGTCTGCCCGTCGGTCCAGCACCCAGGCCACCGGTTGCGGCTCACCCAGAGTAAAGGCGGCCTCGATATTGGGATAATAACGCTGGGTGCGAGCCAGCAGAATATCGGCCACCAGGGTATGATCCGCCCCCCCTTCGGCGACCTGACGCAGTAGGTCTTCCGCATCCGTATCCCGGCGGGTTTCCCAGTGCAGTTCCGGTAACTCCCGTTGCAGCTGGTGCAACGATTCGGCCTGGCTGGAGCCTGCCAGTACCCGGACTTCTCCCTCAATCTGGCTGGGATCCTTCGGCCGGGCGCTGCCCTTGCGATACACCAGGGTCTGGGCGATGTCATAATAGCTGGGGCCAAAGCGATACTGGGATCGCCGCTGCGGCGTGCTGGTCAGGCCGGCGGCCAGCATGTCGACCTTGCCGGTGTCGAGCAGGCTAAACAGCTCGTCCAGGCTGTAGGCGGGGACCATGGTCAGCTCCACGTCCAGCGAGTCGGCAAACCCCTGTGCCAGTTCGTAGTCCAGCCCTTCTTGCTGACCATCGCGCAAAAAGTAATAGAGCGGATGATAGAGGGTACCGACCCGCAAGGTGCCTCGGGCCTGGATCTGTTGCTGCTGGGTCTGGTTTTTTGGGTGAAGGTCGCAGCCGCTCAGGGTGATTAACCCCAGCAGCAGTGTGGCGTTGAACAGCATCGGCAGTAGGCGCAAAACAAATCCTCATACAAGACGACTGGCATCTTATAGCAGAAGTTAACCCTCTCGTCAGGCAAGAGCTGTCTTTTCGGGCAAGGTTGCGGAACAAACGACGGGAAATGGGCGTCGACAGAGCAGGGGGGTAAACCTATAATACCGCCAATTTCTCAACCCCCCATTCACTCACGCTTTGAGAACTGCCACTATGGAAATACTGAGAGGCTCACCGGCCTTATCCGGTTTCAGAACCCGGGCCCTGGTTCGCCGCGCCCAGCAGCAGAAGCTGCCGCTGGCCGGCATTGAAACCGAGTATGTGCACTTTGT
This sequence comes from Oceanisphaera sediminis, assembly GCF_039539745.1. Taxonomy (NCBI): domain Bacteria; kingdom Pseudomonadati; phylum Pseudomonadota; class Gammaproteobacteria; order Aeromonadales; family Aeromonadaceae; genus Oceanisphaera; species Oceanisphaera sediminis. The sequence continues at coordinate 17,217 of NZ_BAABDS010000002.1, read as the reverse complement.
TGCGCTGAACGCCAACCTCGAGGCCGACAGTCGACAAACCCTGAGCCAGCTGCTCGACAGCCCCGCTCAGGGCATTACTCCTGCCGCCGGCAGCCTGCTGGTGGTGGTTACCCCCCGTCCCGGCACCCTGTCTCCCTGGTCTACCAAAGCCACCGATATTGCGCGTAACTGCGGCCTGACCCAGGTCAAGCGTATCGAGCGCGGCATCTGCTATTACCTGAGCTTCGAGCGCACTCCGAGTGCCGCCGAACTGACGGCGGTGTCGGCCATGCTGCACGATCGCATGACCGAAGTGACCCTGGATGCGCCGGAAGATGCCAGCTGCCTGTTTGCCGAAGCCGAGCCGGCACCGGTGACCGCGGTAGACATCCTGACCGGTGGTCGTGACGCCCTGGCCGAGGCCAACCTGCGATTGGGTCTGGCACTGGCCGAAGACGAAATCGATTATCTGTATGACGGCTTTACCGCCCTGGGCCGTAATCCCAACGATATCGAACTCTACATGTTCGCTCAGGCCAACTCGGAGCATTGTCGGCACAAGATTTTCAACGCCGACTGGACCATCGACGGCGTCGAACAGCCCAAGTCGCTGTTCAAGATGATCAAGAACACCTTCGAGCAGACGCCCGAGCATGTGCTGTCTGCCTATAAAGATAACGCCGCCGTGATGACCGGCTCACCCGCCGGGCGTTTCTTCGCCAGCGCCGAGTCTGGCGAATATCGCTACCATCAGGAAGACATTCATATTCTGATGAAGGTGGAAACCCACAACCACCCCACCGCCATTTCGCCTTACGCGGGTGCCGCCACCGGCTCCGGTGGCGAAATTCGCGACGAAGGCGCCACCGGTCGTGGCTCCAAGCCCAAGGCCGGCCTGGTCGGCTTCAGCGTGTCCAACCTCAAGATACCGGGCTATGCCCGTCCCTGGGAGCAGGACTTCGGCAAGCCCGAGCGTATCGTCAGCCCACTCGACATCATGATCGACGGCCCGCTGGGCGGCGCCGCCTTCAACAACGAATTCGGCCGTCCGGCTCTGCTCGGCTACTTCCGTACCTTTGAAGAGAAGGTGTCCAGCTTCAACGGCGAAGAAGTGCGCGGCTATCACAAGCCGATCATGCTGGCCGGTGGCCTGGGCAACATTCGTGGCGAACACGTACAGAAAGGCGAGATCACCGTCGGTGCCAAGCTGGTGGTGCTGGGTGGCCCGGCGATGAACATCGGCCTGGGCGGCGGTGCCGCTTCCTCCATGGCCTCCGGCCAGTCGTGCGAAAACCTGGACTTTGCCTCGGTACAGCGAGACAACCCGGAAATGGAACGCCGCTGTCAGGAAGTGATCGATCGTTGCTGGGGCATGGGCGAAAACAACCCCATTCAGTTTATCCACGATGTGGGCGCGGGCGGTTTGTCCAACGCCATGCCCGAGCTGGTTAACGACGGCGGCCGTGGCGGACGTTTCGATCTGCGCAGTGTTCCCAACGACGAGCCGGGCATGAGCCCGCTGCAAATCTGGTGTAACGAGTCCCAGGAACGTTACGTGATGTCGGTGGCGAACGATCGCATGGCCGAGTTTGAAGCCATCTGTCGCCGCGAGCGCGCGCCCTTTGCCGTGGTCGGTGAAGCCACTGCCGAGCCGCACCTGAGCCTGCACGACAGCCACTTCGACAATCAGCCTATCGACATGCCGCTGGAAGTGCTGCTGGGCAAGGCGCCCAAGATGCAGCGTGACGTAATCAAGGCCCAGCACCGAAGCCCGGCGCTGGAGCTGAGCGGTATCGAGCTCAAGGAAGCGGCCGAGCGGGTCATGACCCTGCCGACCGTGGCCGACAAGGGCTTCCTGATCACCATCGGCGACCGTACCGTGACCGGTCTGGTGGCGCGGGATCAGATGGTGGGCCCCTGGCAGGTGCCGGTCGCCGACTGTGCCGTGACCGCCGCCGCCTTCGACACCTACGCCGGTGAGGCCATGTCGATGGGCGAGCGGGCCCCGGTGGCCCTGCTCGACTACGCCGCCTCGGCCCGGCTGGCGGTGGCGGAAGCCATCACCAACATCGCCGCGACCGACATCGGCGAGCTCAAGCACATCAAACTGTCTGCCAACTGGATGTCTGCCGCCGGCCACCCCGGTGAAGACGCCGGCCTGTATGAAGCGGTCAAGGCGGTGGGCGAAGAGCTGTGCCCCGAGCTGGAGCTGACCATACCGGTGGGCAAAGACTCCATGTCGATGAAAACCGGCTGGCAGGAAAACGGCGAAGACAAGACGGTCACCTCGCCGCTGTCGCTGGTGATCACCGCCTTTGCCAAGGTCAACGACGTGCGTGCCACCGTCACCCCCTGGTTGCGTACCGATCTGGGCGACACCGATCTGATCCTGGTCGACCTGGGCAACGGCAAGAACCGTCTGGGTGCCTCGGCCCTGGCCCAGGTGTATCGTCAGTTGGGTGATCAGCCCGCCGATCTGGACAGCCCGGAAGCGCTGAAAGGATTCTTCTACGCCATTCAGGCGCTGCTGGCCGAAAGCAAGCTGCTGGCCTACCACGACAAGGGCGATGGCGGCTTGTTCGCGACCCTGGCGGAAATGGCCTTTGCCGGTAACACCGGCCTGGATGTCGAGCTGGACCTGCTGGGCGCCGATCAGCTGGCGGCCCTGTTCAACGAAGAGCTGGGTGCCGTGCTGCAGGTGCGTCGCGAAGACAAGGAAGCGGTGCTGACCTGTCTGGCCGGTCATGGCCTGGCTGCCTGCAGCCACGTTATCGGTCAGCCGAATCAGGACGATCAGCTGCGCTTCTTCTTCGCCGGTGAAGAAGTCTATGCCGAGTCTCGCACCGAGCTGCGCCGCCTGTGGTCCGAAACCAGCTACCGCATGCAGTCGCTGCGTGACAACCCGGACTGCGCCCAGAGCGAGTTCGAGGCCAAGCTGGAAGCGGATAACCCCGGCCTGTCGGTGTCGCTCAGCTTCGATCCCAAAGATGATATCGCCGCGCCCTTTATCGCCAAGGGCGAGCATCCGCGCATGGCCATACTGCGCGAGCAGGGCGTCAACTCCCACGTGGAGATGGCAGCCGCCTTCGATCGTGCCGGCTTTGCCGCCGTCGACGTGCACATGAGCGACCTGCAAAGCGGTCGCTACCGTCTGGACGAGTTTGCCGGCATGGTCGCCTGTGGTGGCTTCTCTTACGGTGACGTGCTGGGCGCCGGCGGTGGCTGGGCCAAGTCGGTGTTGTTCAACGAGGCGTTGCGGGCGCAGTTTGAAGCCTTCTTCGCCCGTGAAGACAGCTTCGCCCTCGGCGTCTGTAACGGCTGTCAGATGCTGTCGCGACTGCGGGATCTGATCCCCGGTGCGGCCCACTGGCCGGACTTTGTGCGCAACACCTCCGAGCGCTTCGAAGCCCGCTTCAGCCTGGTGGAAGTGCAGGAGTCACCCAGCCTGTTCCTGTCCGGCATGGCCGGCTCTCGCCTGCCTATCGCCGTGTCTCATGGCGAAGGCCGGGTGCAGACCCTCAATGCCGACATCAACGCCATCGAGGCCAGCGGTACCGTGGCCCTGCGTTTCGTGGACCACCACGGCCAGGCCACCGAGCGTTATCCGTTCAACCCCAACGGCTCTGCCAACGGCATTACCGGTTTGACCAGTCAGGACGGCCGGGTCACCATCATGATGCCGCACCCGGAGCGGGTGTTCCGCACCGTGGCCAACTCCTGGCACCCGGATGGCTGGGGCGAAGACGGCGGCTGGATGCGCATTTTCCGCAATGCCCGTAAAAACCTCGGTTAAATTTGCAACTTGCTTCTAATAACGAAAAGCCCGCCGCGATGCGGGCTTTTTATTTCTCAAGTGAGTCTGTAGTATGACTGGACCCGAAAAACACTTCATACCACGCCTCGGAGTGCCAGTCATCGGGCAATGAACGGCAGAGGCCGTTTTCATTTACTCGTTCAATTATCTGAGTAGCGACATGGATGACACTTTGTTATTGACCACGCTGAACGCCGGAGTCCGGGCCGGCAGCGAAAGCGTGCAGGAACGGGCCGCGACCTCGCTGAATCTGACTCGGCAGATCATGCATCATACCCGTGAAGGCATAGTGCTGATGGACCCCCGCGGCCGGGTGCTGGAAGTGAATCCGGCCTTCTGTCGGCTCAGCGAGCTGGATGCGGCCGACATTGAAGGGTGCCATCTCACCCGGATTAACGAGGCGCTGCACGAGCGTCGCTACTACCGGGACATCTGGCTGCGGCTGCAACAGCAGGGAGACTGGCAGGGCGAGGTACAGCATCATAACCGTGACGGCCAGCTGGTGACCCACTGGCTGATACTGCGGCTGGTCAGGAATCATGACGGGCGGATCGTCTACATCATCGGCATTCTTGACGATATCAGCCGGCTCAGACAATCCGAAGACCAGCTCAGTTATCTGGCCCATCACGACGCCCTCACCGATACCGCCAACCGCACCTTTCTGCTGAGCTGGTTCGACGAGGTGACGGCGGCGATCGCGCCACCGGAACCGCTGTCATTGCTGTTTATCGATCTGGATCGCTTCAAGCCGATTAACGACAGCTTCGGCCATGGTGTAGGCGATGAGGTGCTCAAGGTGCTGGCGGCCCGGTTGCAAACCCGGATTGACGCCAATGACATGGTGGCCCGTATCGGCGGTGACGAGTTTGTGATGATCTGGCGCGGCACCCTGACCAGAACGGAACTGATGACCAGAGCGGCAGCCTTGCTGGAGCAGATCCAGCGGCCGGTGCTGGTGGGCGGTTATGAGCTGAGCGTGGGCGCCAGCATCGGCATCAGTTTTTATCCCGAGCACGGGCGCGATATCGATACCCTGCTGCGCTATGCGGATAACGCCATGTACCAGGCCAAACGCTGTGGCGGCACCAAGGTCTGCCTGTTTGACGGTGTTCAGCTCTCTTATCTGGAGCAACAGCAGCGGTTGACGACCGAGTTTCATCGGGCACTCGAGGAACATCAGTTATTTCTGGAATATCAGCCCACCCTGGCGGTCGATGATCAGCGACTGATCAGCGTGGAGGCGCTGTTGCGCTGGCGTCACCCCGAGCTGGGCGTTTTGTATCCGGATCAGTTTTTGTCGGCGGTCAAGGCGGCCGGGCTGCTGCTGCCGCTGGCCGAATGGGTCTTTACCGAAGCGGCTCGACAAGTTGGCCTTTGGCAGCAACAGCACCACTGGCAGGGGCGAGTCAGCATCAATCTGAGTGGCCTGGAGCTGGAACAACAAAAAGTCGGACGCTTGCTGGCGCTGCTGCAACGGCTCGGAGTAGCCCCCGAGCACTTTATACTGGAGTTGTGCGGCGATTTCATGATGCGCCGCAGCGAGTCGCTGACCGGCATGCTCAACGGATTGAGAGACGCGGGTATCAAGATGTTTCTGAATAATGTGGGCAGAGGACGCTTCAACTTCAATAAGCTCGGGCAGTTGCCGATTGATGGTATCAAGCTGGATCACAGCCTGCTGACGGCGCGTTTTGACGAGCTGGATCGCTCCATCATTCGCTCGTTGTTGTTACTGTCCCGGACCCTGGGCATCGGGGTGGTCGCCTGCGGCGTCGAGCATGAGGAGCAGATGCGGTTTCTGCGTCAATACGGCTGTGACGCGGTTCAGGGGCGACTGCTGGCGTCTCCGGTAGGCCCGCACGAACTGGACGCCGTTATCGCCGCCAGTGGCGCGGCCGATGCCGGTGGTGACTATTCTATTCCGTGCAATGACAGCTGACCCGGGGCTATCTCCAGGCTCAGCACCCTGTCTTTCAGTTGGCGCTGCAGGGGATCGGTATCATCCAGGGTGTAGACCGGGTACTGGGAAAGATAACTCGCGAGTCCCTGCAGCAGCAAGGGCAGCATCATGCTGGCCTGAGGCGAGCTGCTCTGCTGATTCAGCCGATAGCTCAGCAGCTGGAATTCATCCAGAAACAGGGCACCCTGCTCGCTGTCGTAGCGGGGGCGGGCACTGAAGTCACCCTCTATATCCCAGTGACTGCGTTGCTGACCCTGCTGCATCGACAGTATTCCCTGCCCCTGTACTCTGGCCTTGTCCGCTTCCTGGCGGCCCAGCTCGACACTGAGCTGTTTCAGCTCAATCCCCGCCGATAGCCAGGAGCCGAGAGAAACCGGAAACTCCTTGCCAAGCTGCTGGTTCAACTGCTGATTGAGTTGTTGCTCGGTCAGGATCAGACTTTGTGCCCAGGACAGGCCGCTGATGCCGAAGGCGATTAAAAAAACTATAATTTTCATCAGTCTGTATCCCTTTCTCGATTTTCTGTACCTTAGGTTCTGTTGATCAGTCTGCATCGTCCCGCTTTAGAGGAGCAAGGCATTTTTGAGTGATTATATCTATACCGCCCTGGGTTGGCTGCTGTTTGCGGCGCACACCAGCCTGGTAATAGGGGTGACGCTCAGGGTCATCATGAAGCGTCGTCCGGTCGGTGTCTCTCTGGCCTGGCTGGCGCTGATCTATGCCATTCCCATTCTGGGGGTGGCAACCTATATTCTGTTTGGCGAAGTACGGCTGGGTCGCAAGCGGGCAGACAGGGCCAAGGCCATGTATCGGCCCTATGCGGACTGGATCAACGTGCTGGTGGCGCGCTTTCCCGGCCAGAAATTCGAGGTAAGCGATCCGGCCCGGCCTATCTATGAGCTGGTCAAGGCGCGGCTGAACATGCCGATGCTGAGCGGCAATGGCATGACGCTGCTGCAGCAGCCGGATGAAATACTGTCGACCTTGCAGGCCGATATTCGGGCGGCGCGCAGTTCCTGTTATCTCGAATACTATATCTGGTATGCGGGGGGGCGAGCCGACGATATTGCCTTCGAGCTGATGAATGCGGCCCGTCGGGGGCTGGACTGCCGGCTGTTGCTGGACTCGGTCGGCAGCGCCGATTTTTTTCGAAGTTCCTGGCCGCGGCGATTGCGGGAAGCGGGCGTCAAGGTGATAGAGGTGCTGCCGGTGGGCACCTTCCGCTTGCTGTTCGAGCGCCAGGATCTGCGCATGCACCGCAAGCTGGTGGTGATTGATGACGATATCGCCTACACCGGCTCCATGAACCTGGTGGATCCGGCCTGCTTTAAACAACACGCGGGCGTGGGGCAATGGGTCGACATCATGCTGCGCATCCGTGGGCCCATTGTGCCCATCTTCTGGTCGCTGTTCGTGTGGGACTGGGAAATGGAAACCGGCGAACGTCTGCTGGAGCAGCTGGAATATCACCCTATCAGCTGTCTGGACAACCAGCTCAAGCTGCAGCTGCTGCCCTCGGGCCCCTTCATGGGCGGTGACGCCATTCAGCAGAGTCTGCTGACCGCCATCTATCAGGCCCGGCGGCGGCTGGTGCTGATTACCCCTTACTTCGTGCCCGACGATGCGCTGGTGGCGGCCCTGTGCTCGGCGGCGGATCGCGGGGTAGAAGTACAACTGGTATTGCCGGCCAGAAACGACTCGCGCATGGTCAACTATGCCTGCAACGCCTTCTTCAACGAGTTGCTGCAGGCGGGCGTGGAAATTCATCTGTACGGCGCCGGTTTGCTGCACACCAAGTGTGTGCTGGTGGATCATCAGTTTGCACTGGTCGGCACGGTGAACCTGGACAAGCGCAGCCTGTGGCTGAACTTCGAGATGACGCTATTGGTGGATGATGGTGCGGCCATGGGGGAGTTGCTGCAGTTGGCAGACAGTTATCTGAGCGATGCCCAGCCGGTCTCCTGGCTGGAATGGCGCAAGCGGCCGCTGCGCCGTCGGGTGGCGGAAAACCTGTTCTACCTGTTGAGCCCGCTGCTGTAAAAGCCGGGAATGGGGACCAGGGATTCGGGATTTGCAGTCCCCACTCCCCACTCCCTAATCCCTAATCCCTAATCCCGTGTCACGGGGTTACTGCCGGTAATGCTTGAGGAAGCGGGCGAGGCGGCCGATGGCATCTTCCAGCTCTTCTACCCGCGGCAGGGTGACCAGACGGAAGTGATCCGGGGTGGGCCAGTTGAAACCGGTGCCCTGCACCAGCAGCATCTTTTCCTGCAGCAGCAGGTCATACACCATCTTCTGATCGTCCTTGATGTTGTACATCTTGGGATCCAGCCGGGGGAACAGGTAGATGGCGCCCTTGGGCTTGACGCAGCTCACGCCCGGAATCTCGTTCAGCAGCTCCCAGGCCCGATCCCGCTGCTGGCGCAATCGGCCGCCGGGCAACACCAGCTCGTTGATGCTTTGATAGCCGCCCAGCGCCGCCTGAATGGAATGCTGCATGGGCACGTTGGCGCACAGTCGCATGGACGAGAGTATCTCCAGCCCTTCGATATAGCCCTTGGCCTGATGCTTGGGACCACTCAGCATCATCCAGCCCTGGCGGAAGCCGGCGGCACGATAGCTCTTCGACAAACCGTTGAAGGTGGCGACCAGCACGTCGTCACACAGGGTGCACACCGAATGGTGGGCTACATCGTCATAGAGGATCTTGTCGTAGATTTCATCGGCGAAGATGATGAGCTTGTTCTGGCGGGCGATCTCGATCACTTCCAGCAGAAACTCGCTGCCGTAAACCGCGCCGGTGGGGTTATTGGGGTTGATCAGCACTATGCCCCGGGTCCGCGGGGTGATTTTGGACTTGATGTCGTCCAGATCCGGGTACCAGTCGGCCTGCTCGTCACAGAGGTAGTGCACCGCCTTGCCGCCGGACAGGGTGACGGAGGCAGTCCACAGCGGATAGTCGGGCGAGGGCACCAGAATTTCGTCGCCGTTGTTCAGCAATGCCTGCATTGCCATCATGATCAGCTCCGACACCCCGTTGCCGATATAGATATCGTCCAGATCCGTGGTGCGCAGGCCTTTCTGCTGGTAATACTGCATCACCGCCTTGCGCGCCGAAAACAGCCCCTTGGAGTCGCAATAGCCCTGGCTGGTCGGCAGGTTGACGATGATGTCTTTCTGCAGCTCTTCCGGCGCATCGAAGCCGAAGGGAGCGGGGTTGCCGATATTGAGCTTGAGGATCCGATGGCCTTCGTCTTCCAGGCGACGGGCTTCTTTGTGAACGGGTCCGCGAATGTCGTAACAGACGTTGTCCAGCTTGTGCGATTTTTCTACGGAATACATGGGTACTGACGGCCTCGGATTACACATCGGCCCGGATTGTCACCGGCAAGCAAAATGCCACCCGGCGACATGATGTTCATGCGCAGTGGGCAAAATAAGCAATCCGGGAGACACCGGCCGATAAAGACTAGTGATATGTTCCATGATGAGACTTTGTAGCCGGGATGAAAAGAGTAATCAGCGACTTGTGACGAAAAAAGACAATAGGGCGTGAGGAGTGAGGGGGTAAGAAGTGAGGAGGACAAGCAAAAGAGTGGTTTTCTGGCCACTGTGTTTTCTGCCGTCATGGCGAGCTTGTTTCGGTATCTTCTCGAAGACAACATCGGAAGAAAAACACCGAGCTTGTAGATTCGGTGTTTTACCCCTTACCCCTCACGCCTCACCCCTCACAGCCTTTAAATTTACTGAAACAGTCCCAGGTGGGCCTTGGCGTGAGCTTCAAACTCGGTGTAACCGCCGATGTGCTGCTGGTCGATGAAGATCTGCGGTACGGTTTCTACCGGCTTGCCGACGGTTTTTTCCAGATCTTCCTTGGAAATGCCTTCGGCGTGAATGTCGATGTAACGGAAGCTGAAATCATCCCGTTCCTCGGTCAGTTTTTCTGCCAGCTCTTTGGCACGAACGCAAAAGGGGCAACCGGGACGACCGAAAATCACTGTAAACATGGGCTCTCTCCTGACTGATTAATTTATTCATTCATTTACCAGGCACAGTATAAAGACGGTGCTCTCGTTCTATAAATCGTTAGTTTGTTGCTGATTGATTGGTTTTAACAATGGAATCTGGCGTGACCACCGACTCCAGCCACCGGCGCTCGAAGCGCCGGGCGGGCCATTCACCCTGCCCGGCGGCAATGTTCTTTTCATGTTGCGGGCTGATGGACAAGCCATTCTGCAACAGCACGAACGCCTTGCGCCGGCCGCCATCGGTATCGATAAAGCCGACCAGATTCTGCACATGGGCTATGGTGCCGGTTTTGGCCATGATTTTGCCCTTGAGTGCCGGGCCGAGCACGCTGCGACGATAGCGCAGGGTGCCGCTTTCCCCGCTGACCGGCAACACACCCATCAGCCAGTTGGCGCGGGGATCCTGTGCCATCACCAGCAATACCGCCAGCAGATCTTCGGCGCGCAGCAGATTATGAGCAGAGAGTCCCGAGCCGTCTGCCAGCCAGGAAGGACCCAGATCGATGCCGGCCTCTTTCTTCAGGATCTCACGCACCGCCTGGGTACCGTTGCGAAAGCTGCCGGGCTGATTAAAGTGCTCGGCACCGAGAGTACGCAGCAGGCTGTCGGCATAAAGATTATCGGAATGTTCCAGGATCCGACGGCTCAGCTCCCGCAGCTCGGGCGAGTTGTGATGGGCCAGGGCGGGCCAGTCACCGGCCTCGATGCGGCTGGCCTTGATGCCGCCGGATACGCGAATGCCGGCCTGGCTCAGGGCCCAGCGCGTCAGTTGCTCGCCCCAGGCGTCCACATCCTGAATGGCAAAGCGCAGGGGCCAGGGATCCTTGCGTGGGCCGATACAACCGGTGAGGCGATACTGGTTGGGCGGGCTCATGTCCACTTCCAGTTCGCAGAAGCGTTGCTGCTGTTCGGCACGACTCAGCACCTCGACCTGGGCGCTGACCTTCACCGGCTGATGCGCCGGTACGGTGGCGCGGGCCGCCTGTCCGGTGCGGGCATAGAGGGCGCCCTGTACGCAGTTGCGATCCAGGATCAGCGCCGATACCGGCGAGGTATAGCAGACGCTCAGATCGTTCCACGACCAGCCGTTACCGCGATCGTAGCCGCCGAAACGTTGCTGATTGAGTAATACATTGCCGCTTACTTGACGCACACCGGTGCGTTTCAGCAAGTCGCGCAACTGCTCTCTGGTCAACGAGGGATCACCGACGAAATCGATCAGCAGATCGCCGACCAGCTTGCCGTTTTGCAGCTTGCCCCGGTAGTGAACGCGGGTCTGGTAACGCCAGTCCGGGCCCAGTGCCAGGGCGCCGGCCAATGTGGTAACCAGCTTTTGGGTCGAGGCCGGTTTCAGCAGCAGATTCGGATTATGGGCCGACTCTATCTGGCCGGTGGCGGCATCGGCCAGAATCCAGGCCGCCTGGCCGTGTTCTGGCGGCGTGACTGCCTGCACGGAAACACTGAAAATGATGGCGGCAAGGCCGGTTATATAACGATGCATACTTCTCTTTAAGGTCATGGGCCTTCACGGTAACGAGCATGTTAAAGGGAGTGGGCGGTACGAAACCGGCCCTGATAATCGAACAGGGTTTCCTTTATTCGCCAGCCGCGTTTATGGCTTCTGGCAATCACGAAGTCCGGGTGACGAAAGCGCGAGGCCGAGGCCACGACTTCTGCCAGCGAGGCAAACTCCGGCTCCAGTCCGGGGGCTGGCCAATGCGGGCGCACAAACTCCAGAAAAAAACGACCGCACCTGCCCTTTGTGTCGAAAGCATACCATTGCTGCAGCTCGGTGCCATCCTCGTCGTGGTAGGTGACCTTCAGTGCCGGCCCGAATTTGCCGCTGCTTTCTGCCAGGCTCAGGCCCGCACAGCGCAGCACCAGCGCGTCCTTCAGCGCCAGTGCCTCTTTCAGTTTCTTGTCCGGATCCACCAGCAGGTGACCACAGTCGTTGCACTCCCGGGCGGCGATGTCGTTTTCCGCCAGACACTGGGGGCAGGACTTGAAGCGAAAACGGTAACCGCAAGGCTCGCCGATTTCGCCCTCGTCATTATCAAACAGGCCCTGACAGCGGCGGCCGAAGTGTTCCAGTACCTGGCCGTCGCTGTCGGTCTTGCCCCAGAAGATATTGGCGAAGCCGCAGGCGGGGCACAACACCTGCACCTGGGTGGTGTCCGGGTGGGGGCGGGGCTCGCCCACATCGGGGGCGAAGATATCCATGTTGTTGCCCGCGTAATCCAGTACCAGACAGTCGGTTTTATCGGGGCTCAGGCGCAGGCCCCGGCCGATGATCTGCTGGTAAAGCGCCACCGACTGGGTGGGACGCAGCAGGGCAATCACATCCACGTGGGGGGCATCGAAGCCGGTGGTCAGTACCGAGACGTTGACCAGATACTTCAGCTCCCGCGCCTTGAAGCGGTGAATAATGGCATCCCGCTCCGGCCCGGGAGTGTCGCCGGTGATCAGCGCCGTTTCTTCTTTCGGCAGCAGGCCGGCCACCTCGGCGGCATGACGCACCGTGCTGGCAAACACCATGACCCCGACCCGGTCGGCGGCGTAGTCCTGAATTTGCTGCACTATGTGCGGGGTGACTCTGGGCTGGCGCGCCAGCTCCTTCTCCAGCTGTTGTTCGGTAAAGAGCCCCTGCTCATACAGGCGGGAAAAGTCATAGTGCACCACGGGGGCGTCAATCAGCTCGGGACGACACAGATAGCCCTGCTTGATCATCAGCCGCAGCGGCAGCTCGAAAAGGCAGTGTTTGAAGAAGCGGGGGGAGCGGCTGCGTACCATGCCGTGATAATGAGTCTGGTAAATCCAGCCCAGCCCCAGCCGATAGGGGGTGGCGGTCAGGCCCAGCACCTTGAGCCGAGGATTGGACTGGCGCAGATGCTGGATCACCTTAAGATACTGGCTGTCGTCGTCATCGGATACCCGGTGGCATTCGTCGATCACCACCAGGCTGAAGTTCGAGAAGTGCTCCAGATTGCGGGCCACCGACTGCACAGAGCCAAACACCACCTGGGTGTGGGCCTGCTTCCGGCCGAGACCGGCGGAGAAAATCGCCGCGGGCTGGCCGTAACTCTGGTATTTGGCGTGGTTCTGCTCTACCAGTTCCTTGACGTGCGCCAGCACCAGCACCCGGCCGCGGGCGAGGCGCGCCAGCTCGGCGATCACCAGGCTCTTGCCGGCGCCGGTGGGCAGCACCAGCACCGCCGGATCATCATGGCGACGAAAGTACTCAAGGGTGCGATTCACCGCATCCTGCTGATAGGGGCGAAGGGTAAACATATGTTCTCTCTGCGTTTTATTCGGCATTATCACGCTGAGCATGGAAAAGAGCAGCTGTAAGCCTGTTTTTTAGTCACAAATCATTGAGAATGACCGCCATGCGAAGCAGCAGCGCGGTTGCGCTCCGCCGACACGCTTCAAGCCCATCCATGGGGCGCTCGGCAAATGCCTTCCATGGCATTTGACGGTCGGCTCCGGCAATCCCCGCTGCCACTTCGTGAAGCTGCTGTGCTGCCTGTCAGATACTGACCGTCAACTCCTTGCCTCCCGTCGGCAGCGGAGTGGTCTGTCAGTGGTGCTCACCGACGACTCGAAGCCTCAAAAGAGGCGGCTGGGATAGACTCAGCCGACCATCACATGACAGGACGTCATGTGCTGAGCGTCGCAGGGATGCGGTTTAGCGTGTCGGAAGAGGCTACCCAGTTGCCTCTGAGCATATCTTATAGGCTGACAGAGTTGTGACTAAGAGACAGGCTCAACGCTTACAGCAATGAAACACGTCAGGCCTCACATTTGTCCCGGAATAGGGTATCTTTAGCGTCTATCCGAGAAATAACCGAGGCAAACATCTTTATGATCATCAAACCCAAGGTCCGTGGCTTTATCTGTACCACCACCCATCCGGTCGGTTGTGAGGCGAATGTACGCGAGCAGATCGCCTACGTCAAAGCCAAGGGCTCGCTTGAACAGGGTCCCAAAAAGGTACTGGTGATCGGCGCGTCCACCGGTTATGGTCTGGCTTCCCGCATCAACGCCGCCTTCGGCAGCGGTGCCGCCACCATTGGCGTTTTCTTTGAAAAGCCGGCCACCGAGAAAAAGACCGGCTCCGCCGGTTGGTATAACGCCGCCGCCTTCGACAAGGTCGCCAAGGAAGAAGGTCTGTACGCCAAGAGCATCAACGGCGATGCCTTTTCCAACGAATGCCGCGATCAGGTGATCGAGCTGATCAAACAGGATCTGGGTCAGATTGACCTGGTGGTGTATTCCCTGGCCTCGCCGGTACGCAAAATGCCCGACTCCGGCGAACTGGTGCGCTCCGCCCTCAAGCCGATTGGCGAACCCTACAAGTCCACCGCCCTGGACACCAACAAGGACGTGCTGGTAGAAGCCGTGGTCGAGCCGGCCAACGAGCAGGAAATTGCCGACACCATCAAGGTAATGGGCGGTCAGGATTGGGAACTGTGGATGAACGCGCTGAGTGATGCCGGTGTGCTGGCCGACGGCGCCAAGTCCGTCGCCTATTCCTACATCGGTACCGATCTGACCTGGCCGATTTACTGGCACGGCACCCTGGGCAAGGCCAAGGAAGATCTGGATCGCGCCGCCCACGCCATCGATGCCAAGCTCAAGGCCAAAGGCGGCAACGCCCATGTAGCGGTGTTGAAGTCGGTGGTGACTCAGGCCTCCGCCGCCATTCCGGTAATGCCGCTGTATATCTCCATGGCGTTCAAGATCATGAAAGAGCAGGGCATTCACGAAGGCTGTATCGAGCAGATTCAGCGCCTGTTTGAAACCCGTCTGTACAGCGGTGAGCAGGCGCCGGTCGACGAGCAGAACCGTCTGCGTCTGGACGACTGGGAATTGCGTGACGAAGTACAGAACGCCTGTCGCGAAATCTGGGCCCAGGTACAGGACGACAATATCTACCAGCTGACCGATTATCAGGGCTACAAGGACGAGTTTCTGCGTCTGTTCGGTTTCGGCCTGACCGGCGTGGATTACGATGCCGACGTCAGCCCCGAAGTCGAGTTCGAGGTGATCGAACTGGCCTGATGCCGCGTCGAACATCATCAAAAGCCCCGGCCGGATATGTCCCGCCGGGGCTTTTTATTGGGTTCGTTTGTTGCTCATGATGTTCAAGAGTACAGTGATAACAACGTCAACCGTATCGGGCGTTGCTTACGTCAGGCGACCTCGACCCGGTTTTTGCCGGCATGTTTGGCGGCATACAGCGCGGTGTCGGAGCGGCTTAGCCATTCGGCAGCATGAGGAATGGCGTTATTCAGCGTGGCAATTCCGGAACTGATGGTATAGCGAATCTCCATGTTCCGGGTCGTTATCACCGCGGCTTCGACGGCCCGTCGCAGACGTTCGACGATGACCACGGCGCCTTCGCTATCGGTTTCCGGCAATATAATGCCGAATTCCTCGCCGCCGTAGCGTCCCGATTGATCGGTACTGCGCAAGACGGCGCGAATGGTGGCGGCAAGGTGACGAATCACCTCATCACCGACCGGGTGACCATATTGATCGTTGATTGACTTGAAGTTGTCGATATCGATCAGCACCAGGCTGCAGGGATGGCCATAGCGCTGGTAACGGGAAAACTCGCTATCGAGCAGGTTTTCCCAGGCGCCCCGGTTCAACAGGCCGGTCAGGTTGTCGGTGATGCTCAGCCGGGCCAGCTTTTTGTTGGCCTGTTCCAGCGCCAGTCGGCTGCTGGCCACATCGGTGACATCGTAGATCATCAGGCAAACCCGCTTTACGCTGCCATCCGGCTCGGCCAGCGGGCTGATGGTCAGGTTCTGATACATGACGGGCTCGGTACCGGTGACCGGACGGGTGGTGCCAAAGCGAAACAGGTAGGGACGCAGCTCCCAGGAGGTGAAAGCCCGGGTTTTCAGGGTCACCACGGTGTCCACCTTGCGGCGCAGCCAGGTCTGGGGCAGATCGGGAAACAGGCTGAACAGGTTTTTATCCCGTACCGCGGTCGAGGTCAGGCCGCTGTGGTTTTCCATGAAGCCATTCCACAGCTGTACCTGGAAGTCCAGATCCAGTACCACCAGGCCGATTTCGACCGACTCCAGCATATCCACCAGAAAATGAAAGGCGTGTGCATCCAGTTTGTCGAGAGACATGGTTTACTCCGTCAGGTAAATCAACCGTTGCTCCAGCCGGTTGACCGAGTCTTCTGTCAGTAGCACCAGAAGGTTGCAGGAAATATGTTGCTGTTCCAGTTCGTAAGGAATTTCGATGCACAACAGTTGCTCGGCCTGCTGACGATGATGTTCGAGCAGAACCTCGAGCTGCTGGTGTTGCCCGAGTATGGTTGGCTGATCCAGCCCGAAGTGGATATCGAGCTGATCGCCCAGTCCCTTGAGAAAGGCACCAAACAGTATGCTCGACATGTCCATCAGAATTTCCATGTCCGGAGCCGGATTATCGGGTTCGTCATAATGCAGTAAACGCGCCATGGCCTCGATGCTGGAATCGGAGAACAACAGCAGGGCTTCGCCGGACACGCCGGCACCGACAAATCCCTGGCAAACGGCAGAGTACTGGCTGTTGCCTTCTACCGCCGAAATAGCCATGCTCAGTTCGCTGCGGGCGATCATCGCCACCTTGGGAACGGGTTGCAGAATAAACACATTCAGCAGCCGGGCCAGCAGGTTCGAGGCCTGTCCCATGGCGACATTGGCCAACTCCTGCAAGTAATCCTGCAACGACAGCGTGAGCGAGGGCAAGGCCTCGGGCGGCGTTTGGCGGGCGCCGGTATTGGGTTGATAAAGCCCGTATTCGGTCAGCAGCCGGGTCAGCTCGTCGGTATCGATGGGCTTCTTGATGAAACCGATGGCGCCCAGCGCCTTGACCCGCGACATTGCCTGAGGCTGGATATCACCGGAAACCACCACAGTGATGACCTGCAACTCCTGCTTCCTGATGGCCTCCAATACGCCGTAACCGTCCAGTACCGGCATGTTGAGATCGAGAAACAAGACATCGGCACCCTGATTATGCAGCAGCTCAAGGGCTTCACTCCCCTGGCTGGCAAACCGGATCTGTACGTCCCAGTCGGAAGGCAGCGTTCTTGCCATTTGCTTGCGCGCCAGGGCGGAGTCGTCACAAATCAGAATGCGGATTGTCATGCCATGGGACCTGCGCTGATAAAAAGAATAGATAGATGGTCTGAGCTGAAGAGAATGATTCAAACATACATCGAGTTCGCAGGACAGAAAATAACTGAAACTCTTTTCCATTTTTATGCGCCGGGTTCTTTTTACCAATAAAGCGGTGGAGCGAAATGGCGCTGACGGTAGGGTGATAAGTCATGCAGCATAACAGGCATGGTGCTGTCGTCATTCCCGCGAAGGCGCTGAGGGCTCCCCAGTTTTTATAGGTCATGCCGAAACACCCGGCGAGAGCAA
>NZ_BAABDS010000001.1:0-138382 GCF_039539745.1 Oceanisphaera sediminis | reverse complement strand
ATTTTTTGTTTCCCAACTACCTGCGAGTGCCCACACAGTTTGCTTGATATATTGTTAAAGAGCGTTGACCTTGCTCAGGTCAGGGATGCGTATTCTACGCATTCCGTAGTGTTCGTCAAGCGTTGAATCAAACTTTGTTTCGTTCGTTTCAAACCCTTGTGACCGTTGGCGTGTTGCCCCGTGTCAGTGGATGCGCATTATAGGGAA
Organism: Oceanisphaera sediminis; assembly: GCF_039539745.1. Classification (NCBI taxonomy): domain Bacteria; kingdom Pseudomonadati; phylum Pseudomonadota; class Gammaproteobacteria; order Aeromonadales; family Aeromonadaceae; genus Oceanisphaera; species Oceanisphaera sediminis. Next base: position 138,175 of record NZ_BAABDS010000001.1, on the reverse strand, counting down.
CCGCTGATTTTGCGCAAGGGCTTTTTTGATAAAAACATCGACTTTCGCACTGCTTGTACAAGATTAAACCAATACGGTTATTTTTAACACTTTTCGCCTTCAGGAGCGGGTTCAGCCGAGCCTATTCTGGTCACCAGCAACTGGTCTATCTTGTAGCTGTCGATATCGACGACTTCAAACTTGTAGCCCGAATGCAGTACAAAATCGGTGCGCTTGGGAATTTTACGCAACATGTACATCATGAAGCCGGCGATGGTTTCGTAGTTTTCATCATTGGGAAAGCTGTCGATATGCAGCACCCGCATCACATCTTCCAGCGGTGTCGAGCCTTCCACCAGCCAGGAGTTGGCATCACGAGAGACAATGTTGTCTTCCTGAGACTGTACCAGCTCACCCATGACGATGCTCATCACGTCTTTCAGCGTGATGATGCCCACCACCAGCGCATACTCGTTCATGATAATGGCAAAGTCCTCACCCGCCGTTTTGAAATGCTCCAGCACTTCATACATGGATAGCGTATCGGGAATGATCAGCGGACTACGAATGATGCCTTCCTTTTGCAATGAGATGGGCTGCTGGTGCAACACCTGCATCAGGATGTCGCGGGAGTCGACGTAGCCAACCACCTTGTCCAGACTGTCTTCACACACCAGAAACTTGGCATGGGGGTGCTCGGCAATCTTGGCCTTGATGCTGTCCTGACTCTCGGTGAGGATAAAGTAGATCAGACTCTCCCGCGTCGTCATCGCCGAGGTCACGGTGCGAGACTCCATATCAAACACATTCTCGATAAGATGATGTTCCTGCTCCTGCAATACTCCGGCCTGCGCGCCGGCATCCATCATGGCGATGATGTCTTCCGGCGTGATTTCATCCTTGCGCATGGTCGGTACCTTGAACAAGCGGAAGAACAGGTTGGCCAGGCCATTGAAAAACCAGACCAGCGGTTTGAGAACCACGATGAAGAACGCCATGGGACGAACCACGGAAACCGCAATCTGCTCTGGCGCTATCATCGCCAGCCGTTTGGGCATGAGGTCGGCAAACAGGATAAATAACGAGGTCACCATGAAAAACGACAGCATGAACGCCGTTTTTTCAATCCAGGCGCCGTCAAAGAACATGCTCAACAATTCGGTGATAAAGGGAGTAAAGGCGGCTTCCCCCAGAATCCCCCCCAGAATCGCCACGGCATTAAGCCCTATTTGAACCACAGTAAAAAAGTTGCCCGGCTGCTCCTGCAGCATCAATACTTTTTCGGCATTGGGATCACCATCGCCGGCCATTAAGCGCAGCTTCATCTTGCGCGATGCCGCCAGGGCAATTTCTGATACCGAAAAAAACGAACTAATGACGACCAGCAGGACGAGTACCAGCAGGTTCTCAAAAAAAGTCATAGTGATGCACACCGGTAAGAAAAGGAGAAAAAAGCCACAAAAACAGGCTCAGGATATCATGGCATATGGAATTTAACAGAAGCAGACCCGTGGTTTGAAACAGGATTCAGAGTCATTTCAAGAAAGTACTGTAAAAAGCGAAATATTGCCGTGATACTTGCACTCATTCAATAAAATAAAAGCCCACAATGAGTCCAGCTATTGGACACAGCTATTCAGATAATCAAGTGTACGGATAATATCAATGTTGATAAGACGATTATTACTCGGCTGGATACTCTCCTGGCTGATGCTGCCCGCATGGGCCGCGGAAAAAAACCTGGACTACTGGTCTTTTCAGGAATACCTGGATGCTTTTCCGCAACAACGAGAGCTGTCCGACGCCTTTGCGGCGCGAATACGCCAGGTCGCCGAGCCCTGGACTGCCCCCACAGACAACCCCGTGCATATCGCCATGCTGATACCCGACCAGCAGGTATCGGATTACTGGTCTCGCAACCGGCAAAGCCTGGCCCTCCGCCTGCAGGAAATAGGTCTGCCCTTTACGCTTGAAAACTACTCGTCCCGACCGGCAACCACCCACCGAGAAGAAGAGCAACAGCTGGTTGAAGCCCTGAACAGCGATCCCGACTACCTGGTATTTACCCTGAACTCGCTGCGTCACCGGGTCTTGATAGACAAGATCATGGCTCGTGGCCGCCCCAAGCTTATTTTGATGAATATCACCACCCCGCTGAAACACTGGGGAAAAAACCAGCCATTTTTCTATGTAGGATTCGATCACCGGGAAGGCACCCGGCTATTGACCGATGCCATCAACAAGATGACCGGCAAACAGGCCAACTACCTGATGCTGTATGGCACTCGGGGTTATGTCAGCCAGGCAAGAGGAGACGAATTTATTCGACTGACTTCCAACCAGCCCGGTTTTACGCTGCGTCAGGCTTTTTATACCAATGTAAACCGGGAAAAAGCCCGCCAGGCAGTACTGCAGACGCTGGCAGCCAAACCGGATATCAATCTGATTTATGCCTGCACCACGGATATCGCCCTCGGCGCCATGGATGCGCTGAAAAAACTGAATAAAGAAGACAAGGTTATCCTTAACGGATGGGGCGGCGGCAGCGCCGAGATCGATGCTCTGGCCCAGGGTAACCTGGATCTGACCGTGATGCGCATGAACGATGATAGCGGTGTCGCCATGGCCGAAGCCATCCGCCTGGATCAGGAAGGAAAGAGCAACCTTATTCCTCAGGTCTACAGTGGAGACTTTGCCGTTGTTGACCAACAAACCACTGCAGCAGAACTGGAGCGTCTTAAAGACTATGCATTCCGTTACTCGAAGTAACCCTGGTGCCAAACGCCTGCTCAGGGTGCTGCTGGAGGCACTGCTGCCTGCCTTTTTGCTGCTGGCCGTGGCTTTGCTGATGCTGAACTATCACAGTACCTCAAACATGGTTGATGACAGCATTCGTCATCAACTACAGGAAACCAACGGTCGGTTACAAGGCCGTCTAGACAACTATCTGAGCGGCCTGGACAACCTGCTGTCATCTACGGCCGAGAATCCGCAGCTGGCTGCCATTATATCGGCCGGTGATCGACAAGCCGCCAAGGCACAGCTGCAGAAAACGCTGGAACACAGCCACGGTGAATACCTGGATTTACTGATACTGACACGACAGGATCAGTATTGGACCAACATGAACTCCCCTCTCTATTTGCTGGAGCACCGGCTGACATCACTGATTGCGGATACTCCTTTCTATAATAAATGGGCCAGTATCGAGCTGGATCCCTCACCCACTCCCTGGACGGCCCTGATACAGCGTTATCCCATACTGTCGCCGGACTCGGGACAGATAATCGGCAGCCTGTTCGGGGGTATGGTACTGAATGACAACCTCACCCTGCTCAGCATGCTGGGACAAGGGCTGCAAAACATCAATGTACAGTTGCTCTTGCGCGGGCAGCCGGTGGGGCCCGCCTTTGTCAACAGCGACATTCCTGGCGAAATACTGACTCGGGCCCTGGCCGAGCAGCGACCCCATGGCCAGATCCAGGGCCATTACTTCAGTCTGCAGCCCTTGCTGATCAATGGGGAGCAGAGCGAGCTGCAACTGTTGCTGCTGACCGATGACGCCATATTCCAGCAATTACAACAAAGCTACGGCTACCACACCCTGCTGACCTTGATACTGGTCTTGCTCACCGCCCTGGCTCTGTCACTCTATACCCTGAGACTGGTTTCCTCACCATTGACCCGCCTGACCCTGTTTGCCGAACAAATCCGTCGTGGCCACTCGGCTTCCTTTCAGCCCGACAGCATAGAAGAATTCAACTTGCTGGGCGCCAGCCTGGAGCAGTCCGAAACATCACTACACCTGCACCGACTGGTCTTCGAGAACATGATGGAGGCCGTCGTGATCTTCGATGGCGCTAATCGACTGATCTACGTCAATCGTGCCTACAGCGATATCACCGGTCAGCGTCTGGATGAAGTGGCAGGCCAGACGCCATCCCTGGTGTTACAACGGGCATTGGGAGACAAGGCGTGGCAACTGCCATGGCAAATGGCCAATGCAACCGGCAGCTGGCAGGGCGAGATATCCCCTCCTGTAACCACTCACCATGCCGGTCGCATGCGGCTGTCGATTTCGACGCTTCGGGAAATAAATGGCGAAACAAGCCATTACGTGGTCATCTTTTCGGATCGACCCACACTTAATGACATTGAGGAACAACGGGAATCGCTATCCGGCCGAAAAACGGGAACCTGAGTAACAAGAAGGGGATTTCATCAACCAAAAAAGCGGTTCTGACCATGATGGCCAGAACCGCTTGAAGATTTAAACACCCGCCGATTCAACCGCCACCAGAGATGACACTTTATTTTCATCCCACTGTTTTGATCCCACAAGCGGCCGGCTGTTCTGAGACGAATTATTCGACCGTAACGGATTTTGCCAGGTTTCTGGGCTGATCCACATCGGTGCCCTTGATCAGCGCCACATAGTAAGACAGCAACTGCAACGGTACCGTATACACGATCGGGGCGATGGCCTCTTCCACATGGTTGAGCGACATCACCCGCATGGTGGCGTCACCCTTGAATCCGGCCTGCTTGTCCGCAAACACATAGAGAATACCGCCGCGGGCGCGTACCTCTTCCACGTTCGACTTCAGCTTTTCCAGCAGATCGTTGTTGGGCGCCACGACTATGATCGGCATATCCGCGTCAATCAGCGCCAGCGGGCCATGCTTGAGCTCGCCGGCCGCATAGGCCTCGGCGTGAATGTAGGAAATTTCCTTGAGCTTGAGCGCCCCTTCCATGGCGATGGGATACTGCTCGCCCCGGCCGAGGAACAGGCTGTGATACTTGTCGGCAAACTCTTCCGCCAGCACCTCTATGTCGCCGGCCAATGCCAGGGTATCGACGATATGGCCCGGCAGGGCGCGTAGCGCGGTTACCAGTTCGGCTTCCGTTTCCGCTGTCATGTTGCCACGGCAACGGCCCACCGCCGCCACCAGCATCAGCAAACCGGCCAGCTGGGTGGTGAACGCCTTGGTGGACGCCACGCCAATCTCGGCACCGGCCCGGGTCATGAAGGCCAGATCCGATTCCCGCACCAAGGATGAGCCGGGTACGTTACAGATGGCCAGGCTGCTCATGAAACCGGACTCCTTGGCCAGCCGCAATGCCGCCAGGGTATCGGCAGTTTCGCCACTTTGAGACAGGGTGATCAGCAGGCTGTTGGGGCGGACCACCGACTTGCGATAACGGAATTCGGAAGCGATTTCGATATCGCAGGACACGCCGGCCAAGGCTTCAAACCAGTAACGGGCCACCATGCCCGCATGGTAGGAGGTGCCGCAGGCAATCAGCTGGATATGCTCGACCTTTTCGAAGATCTCGCGGGCGCCATTACCGAACGATTCCACCACCACCGCCGCTTCGGTGATCCGGCCTTCCAGGGTGTCGGTGATGGCCTTGGGCTGCTCATGGATTTCCTTGAGCATATGGTGACGATATTCGCCCTTGTCACCCGCATCGTGGGTCACGTCGGATTCCAGCTCTTCGCGTACCACCGGCTTGCCATCGGTATCGAAGATATGGATCTCGCGGCGGGTCACTTCCGCCACATCCCCTTCTTCCAGGAACAGGAAGCGGCGGGTCACCGGCAACAGTGCCAGCTGATCCGAGGCGATGAAGTTCTCGCCCAGCCCCAGACCGATCACCAGCGGAGAGCCGGAACGCGCCACCACCACCCGGGAAGGATCCTGCACATCCATCAACACGGTACCGTAGGCGCCACGCAGTTCCTTGACCGTGGTTTGCAGCGCCGCCAGCAGTGACTCGCTGTGCTGGCGGTGGTAATGCACCAGGTGAGCAATCACCTCGGTGTCGGTATCGGAGCTGAATTCATAGCCTCTGCCCTGCAGCTCTGTCCGCAGTTCCTCGTGATTTTCGATAATGCCGTTATGCACCACCACTATGTCGCCGGACACATGGGGGTGAGCGTTACGCTCCGAAGGCTCGCCATGGGTGGCCCAACGGGTATGGGCGATGCCGGTGCCGCCGGTCAGCGGCTGCTCGTTCAATGCGTCGGCCAGCGCCTGCACCTTGCCCAATCGGCGCAGCCGCCCAAGCTGACCCGTCGCTTCGGCTATCGCCACCCCGGCCGAGTCATAGCCACGGTATTCAAGACGGCGCAGGCCTTCTACCAGAATTTCCGCCACATCACGCTGGGCCACAGCCCCTACAATTCCACACATAAGTTATTCCTCAGTATCCGCGGCAATAATCAGGTTAATGCCCTTGTGCTCTAGTTGTTGTTGCTGTTCTTTCGTTATACCGCCGTCGGTCACCAGGGTATGAATGGCACTCCAGGGCAGCTCCAGGTTGGGGATCTTGCGGCCGATTTTGTCTGACTCCACCATGACCACCACCTCGCGAGCCACTTCCGCCATTACCCGCGACAGGCCCGTCAATTCGTTGAAGGTAGTGGTGCCTCGCTCGAGATCGATGCCATCGGCACCGATAAACAGCTGATCGAAATCATAGGATCGCAGCACCTGCTCGGCCACCTGCCCCTGAAAGGATTCGGAAGACGGATCCCAGGTGCCGCCGGTCATCAGCAGAGTCGGCTCGGGCTCCAGCTCGCGCAGGGCATTGGCGATATTCAACGAATTGGTCATCACCACCAGGCCATGCTTGTGACCGAGCTGGCCCAGCAATGCCGCCGTGGTGCTGCCGCTGTCGATGATGACGCGGTTATGGTCACGCACCCGCCCGGCCGCGGCTCTGGCCAGCGCCTGCTTTCGTTTCGACACCGGCTCGCCGACATTTTCCGTTACCATCTCGCTCGGCACCGGCACGGCACCGCCATAACGACGCAGCAAGAGACCGTTTTTTTCCAGCGCGGTCAGATCCTTGCGAATGGTGACTTCGGAGGTTTCAAAGCGTTGCGACAGCTCGTCGACCGTCACTTCACCCTGCTCGTTGAGCAAGGTGACGATGGTATGACGACGTTGTTGGGTGTTCCGTTTCGACATGACTTATCTAAGTTTCGATTTGAAACTTAATGCTAGCAGATCAAAAGATAAGGGAGCAATGGATAGTTTTTGGATCGGGGGAATACGAAGAGGCAACAGAGTTGCCTCGTCCGACACGCTTCAAGTACCTCACTGTAACGCTCAGCACATGACATCCATGTGACGGTCGGCTGAGGCAATCTCTGCAGCCTCTTCTTGACGCCCGAGTTAGTTGTTGGCATCACCAACAGGCGATACCGAAGCTTCAAGGAGGACAAAGGGATCTGCTCAGCCGACCATCTGCGTCATGGATGGCGCGGCTGAGCCTCCAAGGATGGATTCACGGCGGGTCGGCGGAGCTGGCCCTTTGTTCGACCGACGTACTCTCCGCTTGTTACTTCTTCACCGGGCGTGGCCAGTTCTTGATATGACGCTGGCGTACCCTGGTGATCACCAGCTCGTCTTCGGCCACGTCCTTGGTGACGGTGCTGCCGGCACCCAGGGTAGCGTTCTTGCCGATACGTACCGGGGCCACCAGCTGGGTATCGGAGCCGACGAAGACGCCGTCTTCGATCACGGTCTGGAACTTGTTCACGCCGTCGTAGTTGCAGGTAATGGTGCCGGCACCGATGTTGACGCCCTCACCGATCTCCGCATCACCAAGATAGCTCAGGTGACCGGCCTTGGAGCCTTTGCCCAGTCGGGCTTTTTTCATCTCCACGAAGTTGCCGACATGGGCATCCTCACTCAGCACCGCACCGGGGCGCAGGCGGGCGAAGGGGCCGGCGCTGCTGGCGGTACCCAGCTCGGCCTGCTCAATGATGGAGTAAGGCTTGATCACCGCATCATCGCCAATTACGCAGTCTTTAAGGATGGCGCCGGCACCAATAGTCACGCGATTACCCAGCGTCACCGCGCCTTCGATGATGACATTGACGTCGATGGTGACTTCTTCACCCACGGTCAGGGTGCCACGCAGATCGAAGCGCGCCGGATCCAGCAGGGTCACCCCCTCGCGCATCAACAGCTCGGCCTGCATCTTCTGGTAGGCCCGTTCCAGTCCGGCTAATTGAACCCGATCGTTGGCGCCTTCTACTTCGGCGGTGCTGGCCGGGTGCACGGTGGCAATGTCGCAGCCGTCGGCGTGGGCCATGGCGAAGATGTCGGTGAGGTAGTATTCACCCTGGGCATTATTGTTGTTCAAGGCACCCAGCCAGCGTTTGAGCAAACCGGCTTCGGCCACCAGCACCCCGGTATTCACTTCGTTAATGACCAGTTGCTCGGCATTGGCATCTTTCTGCTCGACGATGCCGACTACCTTGCCATGCTCGCGCACGATACGACCATAACCGGTGGGGTTATCCAGCTTGACCGTCAACAGGCCCACGCCGCCGGCTGGCTTGGCGGCCAACAGCGCCTTGAGGGTATCCGGCTGTAATAATGGCGTATCGCCATACAGCACCAGCACGTCATCACTATCGGTAATTTCGGGTAAGGCCACCGCCACCGCATGGCCGGTTCCCAATTGCTCGGCCTGATGCACCCAGCTCAACCCGGATTCACGAATGCGCGCCTTGAGCTGGTCGGCACCATGACCGTATACCAGATGAATACCATCTACCGCGCAAGCCTGAGCCGCCGCAATCACATGGCTCACCATGGGACGATTGGCCACCGGGTGCAGTACCTTGGGTAAGGAAGAACGCATGCGGGTACCTTTACCCGCCGCCAGTATCACTGCCTGTGTTGTCATTAGAATTCATATCCCGTTGATAAATGACCGTGAGGGGTAAGGGGTAAAACGTGAGGAGTAACGCCCAATCGACAGACCAGCATTTTCACCTCACTCCTCACCCCTTACTCCTCACCGTTACTGCCGTCATTCTGATTTTTTTATAAAAAAAAAGCGACCCTGAGGTCGCTTTTTTACGTACGGTTATTAACGCACGTTATCTTTTAACCAACTGCAGCACGCGCAGTTTCGCCAGAGCCCGGGCCAGATCGGCGGCCGCTTCTGCATAATCCACATCGTGTGAGGAATTCTGCAGTTTGGCTTCCGCCGCTCGTTTGGCTTCTTCGGCCTTGGCTTTATCCAGATCTTCGGCGCGAATCGCAGTGTCGGCCAAAACCATGACACTGCTGCCCTGCACTTCCAGCATACCGCCGGAAACATACAGAACTTCTTGCTGGCCGGCTTTGGTGACATATTGCACCAGGCCGGGACGGATAGCCGTCAGCAAGGGGGCATGTCCGTAACGGATCCCCAATTCACCCTCAGAGCCGGAAACCGTCACCGCACTGACAGAGCCGGAGTACAAACGTTCTTCGGCACTGACAATGTCGAGATGAAAGCTAAAATCGGCCATCAGGTTCTCCTTCGAGGCTTACAGTTTCTTGGCTTTCTCGACCGCTTCGTCGATAGAGCCAACCATGTAGAACGCCTGCTCGGGCAGCGAATCGTAATCACCGTCCAGAATGCCTTTGAAACCAGTGATGGTATCTTTCAGGGACACGTACTTACCGGGAGAACCGGTGAATACTTCGGCCACGAAGAAAGGCTGGGACAGGAAACGCTCGATTTTACGGGCACGGGATACAGTCAGCTTATCGTCTTCAGACAGTTCGTCCATACCGAGGATGGCGATGATGTCTTTCAGCTCTTTATAGCGCTGCAGCACGGTCTGTACGCCACGGGCAACAGTATAGTGCTCGTCACCAACAACCTGCGGATCCAGCTGACGGCTGGTGGAGTCCAGCGGATCAACGGCCGGGTAGATACCCAGGGCGGCAATCTGACGGCTCAGTACCACGGTCGCGTCCAGGTGGGCGAAGGTGGTTGCAGGAGACGGATCGGTCAAGTCATCCGCGGGCACGTAAACGGCCTGTACGGAGGTGATGGAACCGGTCTTGGTGGAGGTAATACGCTCTTGCAGTACACCCATCTCTTCGGCCAGCGTCGGCTGGTAACCTACTGCAGAAGGCATACGGCCCAGCAGTGCGGATACTTCGGTACCGGCCAGCGTGTAACGATAGATGTTATCCACGAAGAACAGAACGTCACGGCCTTCGTCACGGAACTTCTCGGCCATGGTCAGACCGGTCAGCGCGACGCGCAGACGGTTACCTGGCGGCTCGTTCATCTGACCGTATACCAGCGATACCTTGTCGATAACGTTGGAGTCGGTCATTTCGTGGTAGAAGTCGTTACCTTCACGGGTCCGCTCACCAACACCGGCAAATACGGAGTAACCGCTGTGCTCGATGGCGATGTTACGGATCAGTTCCATCATGTTTACGGTTTTACCAACACCGGCACCACCGAACAGACCAACTTTACCGCCTTTGGCGAACGGACAAACCAGATCGATAACCTTGATACCGGTTTCCAGCAGCTCGGAGCTGTTGGACTGTTCTTCGTAGCTGGGGGCTTCGCGGTGGATAGACCAACGGTCTTCTTCACCGATGGGACCCTTCTCATCGATAGGGTTACCCAAAACGTCCATAATACGACCCAGAGTCTGAGTGCCTACCGGCACCTTGATCGGGTTGTTGGTACGTTCGATTTCCAGACCGCGGCGCAGGCCGTCGGAGGAACCCATGACGATACAGCGTACAACGCCGCCGCCAATTTGCTGCTGAACTTCCAGAACCAGGCCCTGGCTCTGACCTTCAGTCGTGATCTTCAGCGCTTCATATACGTGAGGAACCGCATCTTGCGGAAATTCCACGTCTACTACGGCGCCGATGATTTGGACTATGATACCCTTACTCATGTCAAATCCTCTAAACCTTTGAATACCCTTGCCTTATACGGCACCGGCACCGGCAACAATCTCACTCAGCTCTTGGGTAATCGCAGCCTGACGGGCTTTGTTATACACCAATTGCAGATCTTCGATGAGATCGCCGGCGTTATCGGTAGCGGCTTTCATCGCCACCATCCGCGCAGCCTGCTCACTCGCCAGGTTTTCTACCACACCCTGATACACCTGTGCTTCCACAAAGCGTACCAGCAGCTTGTCCAACAACGATTTTGGATCAGGCTCGTAGAGGTAGTCCCAGCTGTGGCTGGCCACGTTTTCTTCCGATGCAGGTAAGGGCAACAGTTGATCGACCGTGGGTTTCTGAATCATGGTGTTTTCAAACTTGTTGTACACCAGATACAGCTTGTCTATCTCACCCTTGTTGTATGCCTCAAGCATGACATTGACGGAGCCAATCAGCTCAGACAGCGACGGGTTATCACCCAGACCGCCCTTCTGTGCGACGACCTTGCCGCCATGGCGGTTGAAAAAGCTTACCGCCTTGCTGCCGATAAGACCCAGGTCAATGCCTACGCCTTTGTCGGACCATGCTTTCATTTCGTTAATGGCTTGTTTGAACAGGTTAATGTTCAAACCGCCACAGAGGCCACGATCGGTCGAGATGATAATAAACCCAACGCGCTTAACCTCGCGGTCTGCCAGATAGGGGTGCTTGTATTCCAAGTTCCCCTGCGCGATGTGGCCGATCACCTTGCGTATGGTTTCAGCGTATGGGCGGCTGTGGTCCATGCGATCCTGCGCTCTGCGCATTTTCGAGGCGGCCACCATCTCCATAGCGCTGGTGATCTTCTGAGTGTTTTTGACACTCCCGATCTTGCTACGTATTTCTTTTGCGCCGGCCATGTCGCTTCTCCAATTCAGGTGGCAGCAAACGCTGCCACATGGTTACCAGGACTGGGTAGCCTTGAAGCTATCCAGCAACGCAGTCAGCTGGGCAACAACATCTTTGTTGAAGTCAGCTTTCTCGTTGATCTCCGCCATCACGGCGGCATGTTCTGAATTGGCATAAGCGAGCAGGGCGGCTTCGAACGTAGTGATGAGCTTCAGCTCAACATCGTCCAGATAGCCATTTTCGGCGGCGAACAGTACCAGACCCTGTTCGGCGACAGACATCGGACGGTATTGCTTCTGCTTCATCAGCTCGGTCACTTTCTGACCGTGACTCAGCTGCTTGCGAGTCGCCTCATCCAGATCGGAAGAGAACTGAGCAAAGGCCGCCAGTTCGCGATACTGAGCCAGAGCGGTACGAATACCACCGGACAGTTTCTTGATGATCTTGGTCTGTGCAGCACCACCAACACGGGATACGGAGATACCCGGATCAACCGCCGGACGAATACCGGAGTTGAACAGCTCGGTGGTCAGGAAGATCTGGCCATCGGTGATGGAAATCACGTTGGTCGGTACGAAAGCAGAAACGTCACCGGCCTGGGTTTCGATGATCGGCAGCGCGGTCAAAGAACCGGTCTGGCCTTTCACTTCACCATTGGTGAACTTTTCTACGTAGTCGACAGACACGCGAGAAGCGCGTTCCAGCAGACGGGAGTGCAGATAGAATACATCACCCGGATATGCTTCACGACCCGGCGGACGGCGCAGCAGCAGAGAAATCTGACGGTAGGCAACGGCCTGCTTGGACAGGTCATCGTATACGATCAGCGCATCTTCACCGCGGTCACGGAAGAATTCACCCATGGCACAACCGGAGTAGGGAGCCAGATACTGCAGGGCAGCAGACTCGGAGGCAGAAGCCACTACTACGATGGTGTTTTCCAGAGCGCCGTGCTCTTCCAGCTTGCGAACCACGTTAGAGATGGTGGACGCTTTCTGGCCGATGGCCACGTACACACACTTAACGCCGGAGTCTTTCTGGTTGATGATGGCATCGACGGCCAGGGCAGTTTTACCTACCTGACGGTCACCGATGATCAGCTCACGCTGACCACGACCCACGGGGATCATGGCATCAACGGCTTTATAGCCGGTTTGCAACGGCTGATCGACCGACTGACGGTCGATAACACCCGGTGCAATCATTTCTACCGGAGAGAAGGTATCGGCTTCAATGGCGCCTTTACCGTCGATGGGCTCACCCAGGGTGTTAACCACACGACCCAGCAGGTTGCGACCTACCGGTACTTCCAGGATACGGCCAGTGGACTGAACCTTCATGCCTTCGGCCAGATCCGCATACGGACCCATTACCACGGCACCAACGGAGTCACGCTCCAGGTTCAATGCCAGGGCGTAACGACCGCCCGGCAGTTCAATCATTTCACCTTGCATGATATCAGCAAGGCCGTGAACACGAATGATGCCATCGCTTACAGAGACGATGGTACCTTCGTTTCGTGCTTCACTGACAACATTGAATTGCTCGATACGCTGTTTTATCAGCTCGGCAATTTCAGTTGAATTCAGTTGCATGCTCTATTCCCCAATCAAGATTGCAGCGTTTCAGCCAAGCGGGACAGCCTGCCCCGAACACTTCCGTCGATTACCATGTCACCGGCTTTGATGATGATACCGGCCATCAGTTTCTTATCGACACTGCAATTCAGCTTCACCTTGCGCTCAAGGCGCGTTTCAAGTGAAGCCTGAATCTTGGCCATTTGTTGCTTGGTCAGTTTGGCAGCAGAAACCACATCGGCTTCCACTTCCCGGTCCAGCTCCGCCTTCATCGCGGCGAATTCCAGTACCACTGCTGGCAACACACTCAAGCGTCCGTTTGCAGCCATCGCCTTTATCAGGTTCTGGCCTTGCTCATCGAGCTGTTCGCCACAGACAGCCAAAAACACGTCGGCCATCTTTTCCGCGTTCAGATTGCTGTTGATAACCTCGTCCATCTCTTTGTTTTGCACCACAACGGCTGCAAAACTCAGCATGGATAACCAGTTATCAACCGCTTTTTTCTCAACGGCAAAATCGAAAGCTGCTTTGGCATAGGGGCGAGCAATGGTTTTCATTTCCATAGCTCTATGTCCCTTACAGTTCAGCTACTACTTTCTCAACAATGTCGCTGTTAGCAGCGGCATCAATCTGACGCTCGAGGATCTTCTCTGCACCCACCAGGGCAAGAGCAGCAACCTGCTTACGCAGTTCCTCTTTGACACGATTGCGTTCGGCTTCAACTTCTGCCTGGGCCTGTGCCAGAATTTTCTCACGCTCCGCCTGAGCTTCACGTGTAGCATCCTCGACGATCTGGGCCTTGCGCTTGTTCGCCTGCTCAACAATTTGAGCGGACTGCAGCTTGGCTTCTTTCAACTGTTCGGTTGCATTGTTTTGCGCCAGAGCCAGGTCTTTCTTGGCCCGTTCCGCCGAGGACAAGCCTTCGGCGATTTCTTTCTGGCGATTTTCAATGGCTGCCATCAACGGCGGCCATACAAACTTCATGCAAAACCAAACGAACAGGATAAACGCGATCGTTTGACCGAGGATTGTTGCGTTCATGTTCATCGCAACTCTCCTTTAAAATGGTTAGCAGACTGATTGATAGACCGAGCCATTAAGCTACGGCGAAGATCAGGTACAGAGCCATACCAACGGTGATCATGGGGATGGCGTCAACCAGACCAACCACGATAAAGAAGTTGCCGCGCAGGGCAGGCAGCATGTCCGGCTGGCGAGCCGCACTTTCCAGGAACTTACCACCCAGCATAGAAATACCGATAGCACCACCGATAGAAGCCAGACCCAGCATAAGAGCGGCAGCGATGAAAATCATTTCCATTTTTTTTCTCCAATTGTTAGCGGTTAGAACGACTGCTTGTTAATATATTGTTATCTTTTGTTATTAATGTTCTTCATGGGCCATTGACAGATAAACAACGGTCAAAATCATGAAGATGAAAGCCTGCAGGGTGATAATCAGGATATGGAAAATCGCCCAAGGCACATTAAGGGCCCATTGAGACCACCACGGCAGCAGACCGGCAATCAAGATGAAAATCATCTCACCGGCATACATGTTACCGAACAGTCGCAGACCCAGAGAGATGGGTTTAGCGATCAGTGATACGGTCTCAAGCACCAAGTTAACAGGGATCATGGACCAATGGTTCAACGGTTGCATGGTCAGCTCTTTAACGAAGCCGGACACGCCCTTTACCTTGATGCTATAGAAAATGATCAAGATAAATACGGAGAACGCCATGGACATGGTGATGTTAACATCGGCGGAAGGAACAACCCTCAGGTAAGGAACACCGAGCAATTGAGCGCCATAGGGCAGATAGTCGACCGGGATAAGGTCCATCAGGTTCATCAGGAAGACCCAGACAAAAATGGTCAGCGCCAGAGGCGCAATCAACGCATTTTTACCATGGAAGACGTCCTTGACGGATTTATCCACAAATTCGACCAACAGCTCAACGGCACATTGCAACTTGCCGGGAACTCCACTGGTTGCACGAGATGCAACCTTGTTGAAGCCCCACAAGAACAGCATTCCCAGGACAACGGAAACAAGCAAAGAATCGATATTTAACGCCCAAAATCCCGAACCAATCTGCAGGTGTTGCAGGTGGTGAGAGATATAACCCTGGGAAGTTAAGACATCTCCTGTTGCAGCCATGTGTTTTCCTAGTAACGGTTGTTGAGAGTGAACGAAAGAATCCACTGCATCAGCAATGCTAGGGCGTAAGCCGTATACAGAGGAGCATGAAGCACCTCCATGTACTTGAGCGCTATCACGAACAACAAGATAGTGCTGCCAAACTTAATCCCTGCCCCGCTGTAAAAGTCCGCCACAACACTGCGCGGTGTGTCGTGCCTGGCGCTAAACGCCAGAACCCGGACACTGAACAGACATTGGGGAACCCAGTAGATTCCGCCCCCTATGAGGGCGGAACGGGCGGCTGCCTCTCCCTGCTGGTAAAAAAACAGGGTGCCGACGGCCACCACCAGAAGTAATTGACAAGACAAGATCACCAGCGCCATTTGCTTGTCGCTCAGGTGCCGCTTCATTTGCTCCACAAAAACTCCTGATACAGTTAGGGGCTTGCTGGCTACACCGAGGTGTTGCCCTTTAAGCCCCAAAAAAGCAGGTCAAATTATACCCGTGCCCGGCGTAAATGCAATTGCAGTAAAACCTTATTTTTACCGACTTACTGCGGTTTTTCCGACCATTTACAACGGGTTAAACTAATTGAGCATTTACCTTGTGTCAGACTTCCGGCATGTCGTTAATACCAAAAAAATGACTTATTTTATCTAGTTCATTCAAAGAGTTATAAGAGATCACCAGTTTCCCCCTGTCCTTGTGGGTCGACTTGATTTCTACTTTTGAACCCAGTTTTTCACCGATTTCCTGTTCAAGCTGGCTCATCAGCAAGGATCCGGGCTGTTCAATTTTCTCTTTTTTCGGTGTCAGGCTCTGCTTGACCAGTTTTTCGGTTTCTCGCACCGTCAGGCCTTTTTGTGCCACCAGCCGGGCCAGTTCGGTCTGTGGTTCACCGGAAATCGCCAGCAGCGCCCGGGCATGGCCCATTTCCAGCGAACCGTGTTCCACCAGCTGTTTGACCTCGTCGTTGAGCTGAGCCAAACGCAACAGGTTGGAGACGGTACTACGGCTCTTACCCACCGCCTCGGCGACCGACAGATGGGTGAAACCGAATTCTTCGATCAGGCGGGACAAGGCGCGGGACTCTTCGATGACATTGAGATCTTCGCGCTGAATATTCTCGATAAGGCCGATGGCCATGGCTTCCTGATCCGCCACTGCCTTGATCAGGCAGGGGATCTGGTCAAGACCCGCGAGCCGGGCTGCCCGCCAGCGTCGTTCGCCGGCCAGAATTTCGTAACCACCGGTTTCCAGCGCTCGCACCACGATCGGCTGAATAATGCCCTGCTGGCGAATCGAGGTAGCCAGTTCTTCCAGTGCCACCTGGGACATGTCCCGGCGAGGCTGATATTTGCCCGGTTGCAGCTCGTTCAGAGAGAGAGTCTGCAATTCGCCGTTGGCACCGGGCAGGGAATGGGTTTCGGCCTGGTGCTGACGCTGATTGGCGGCAGAACTGGTGCTGAGCAGGGCATCGAGGCCCTTGCCCAGACCACGTCGTTTGATGGTCATGCTGTTTGTTCCGAAGGTTCAGAATGGTCCTGAGAAAGCTCTTCCCGGCGCAGAATTTCACCGGCCAGCGCCAGGTAGGCCTTGGCACCCAGTGAAGATTTATCGTAATACATGGCCGGGGTACCGAAGCTGGGCGCCTCGGCCAGACGGACGTTACGCGGGATCACGGTACGATAGACCTTGTCACCGAAGTGCGATTTAAGCTGATCGGACACCTCATTGGACAATCGGTTGCGATGGTCGAACATGGTGCGCAGTATGCCTTCGATCCTGAGCGCCGGGTTCACCACCGACGCCAGCTTGCTGATGGTATCCACCAGGGCCGTCAGTCCTTCCAGGGCGAAATATTCGCACTGCATGGGTACCAGTACCGAGTCCGCCGCCGACATGGCGTTGACCGTCAGCAGGTTGAGGGAAGGGGGACAGTCGATAAAAATATAATCGTAATAATCGCGTACCGGGGCAAGGGCATTGCGCAATCGCACCTCGCGGGCAAACACTTCCATCAGCCGGATTTCGGCGGCGGTGACATCGCCGTTGCCGGCGATAAGATCGTAGCCGCCGCTGGTTTCCCGCTCCACCACCTGCTCGACCGGCACCTCATCCACCAGCAAATCATAAGCCGTGTTGGCGACCTGATATTTATCGATACCGCTGGCCATGGTGGCATTGCCCTGAGGATCCAGGTCTATCACCAGCACCTTGCGTTTGGTGGCGGCCATGGACGCGGCCAAATTGACACACGTTGTGGTTTTGCCCACGCCCCCTTTCTGGTTGGCAATGGCGATGACTTTTCCCACCGAATACCTCTACTGACTGGCTAGCTACCTAGCTAATTTGATGACCACCAGATGGCGGTCTCCTTCCTGCTCGGGCACGGTTAACGGATAAACCCGATCCAGTGCGAGATGAGCAGGTAATGATTGTAACTCCTGCTCCGGATATTGCCCCTTCAGCGCCAAAAAGCGGCCGTCGGGCCCGGGCAGATGAGCGCACCAGCTTACCATGTCATCCAGCGAAGCAAAGGCCCGACTCAGCACACCATCAAACTTTTGCTCCGGGTTGAAATCTTCTACCCGGCTCTGCACCGCCTCCACGTTGGTTAGCCCCAGCTGATGCACCACCATGCGAATAAAACGGATACGCTTGCCGAGGCTGTCGAGCAGCACAAACTGCCTGTCGGGATTGATAATGGCCAACGGCAGACCCGGCAGGCCAGGACCTGTGCCGACATCGATAAAACGCTCACCCTGCAGGTGAGGACTTACTACCAGACTGTCCACGATATGACGGCCCATCATGGCGACAGGCTCACGCACCGAGGTCAGGTTGAAGGCCTTGTTCCATTTGTCGAGCAAGGTAACCAGTGTCACCAGCTTATCGGCCTGCTCGGGGGTAACCGCCAGCTCGGTCTGGCCCAGCAAGCGCTGCAGTGTGCTTTGTAATTTATCGTGCATCGTGTTGTTGCTCATCATGGTTCTTACGCCGACTTGCGCAGCAGGCCGCGTTTCTTGAGGTGTACCAGCAGAATCGAAATGGCCGCCGGGGTTACGCCGGCAATTCGCGAGGCCATGCCCAGGGTTTCGGGTCTGGCCTGGTTGAGTTTGGCGATCACCTCATGAGACAGGCCCGGCACCTCGTTATAGTCCAGATCCAGTGGCAGGCGGGTGTGCTCGTTGCGCAGATGCTTCTGAATTTCATCTTTCTGCCGCTCGATGTAACCGGCGTATTTAATCTGGATTTCGACCTGCTCGGCGGCCTGTTCATGCTCGATGCCCGGGCCGATGCCATCCACCGCCATCAGGGTGGCGTAATTCAGCTCGGGGCGACGCAGCAATTCTTCCAGGTTGTGTTCACGGCTGAGCGGGGTTTTCAGCAATTCATTCAACGCCGGGGCGGCGGCATGAGTCGGGCTTACCCAGTTTTCACGCAAACGCTGATTCTCCTGGGTCATCCGCTCCATCTT
Organism: Oceanisphaera sediminis; assembly: GCF_039539745.1. NCBI lineage: Bacteria > Pseudomonadati > Pseudomonadota > Gammaproteobacteria > Aeromonadales > Aeromonadaceae > Oceanisphaera > Oceanisphaera sediminis. The sequence continues at coordinate 119,380 of NZ_BAABDS010000001.1, read as the reverse complement.
GTCACAGAACATGGCCCAGCGATGATCGTCCACCAGCCCCAGGTTACGGCCTTCTTCGGTGAGGCGGATATCCGCGTTGTCTTCCCGCAGCAGCAGACGATATTCCGCCCGGCTGGTAAACATACGATAAGGCTCCTGGGTACCCAGGGTGGACAGGTCGTCCATCATCACCCCCAGGTAGGCCTGATCCCGGCGGGGTGACCAGGCGTCCTTGTCGAAGGCGCGCAGAGCGGCATTCAACCCCGCCAGCAGCCCCTGGGCACCGGCTTCTTCGTAGCCGGTGGTGCCGTTGATCTGGCCGGCGAAAAACAGGTTATGCAGGCACTTGTTTTCCATGTTGATCTTCAGATCGCGAGGATCGAAATAATCATACTCGATCGCATAGCCGGGTCGCATGATGTGCGCCTGCTCAAAGCCCTTGATCGAACGCACGATCGCCAGCTGCACATCGAAGGGCAGGCTGGTGGAGATCCCGTTGGGATACAGCTCGGTACTGGTCAGCCCTTCCGGCTCGACAAAAATCTGATGGGCGTTCTTGTCGGCGAAACGGGTGATCTTGTCTTCGATCGAGGGGCAATAGCGCGGGCCGATCCCTTCGATCACACCGGCGTACATGGGGCTGCGATCCAGATTTTTGCGGATCACCTCATGGGTTTTTTCATTGGTATGGGTGATGTAACAGGGGATCTGCTGCGGGTGATCCTCACGACTGCCGATAAATGAAAACACCGGGGTCGGGTTATCGCCTGGCTGAACCTGCATTACCGAGAAATCCACGCTGTTGGCATCGATTCTGGGCGGCGTACCGGTTTTCAGTCGATCGATGCGCAGCGGCAGTTCCCGCAACCGGCTTGCCAGGGCGATGGAAGGAGGATCACCGGCACGACCGCCCTTGTAATTATCCATGCCGATATGGATCAAGCCGTTGAGGAAGGTTCCGACCGTCAGCACCACGGTCTTGGCGCGAAATTTAAGACCGGTCTGGGTCACTACACCGACGACGGTATCGCCTTCCAGCAGCAGATCATCACAGGCCTGCTGGAAGATCTTCAGGTTTGGCTGGTTTTCCAGTCGGGTTCTTACGGCCTGCCGATACAGCTGACGATCCGCCTGGGCACGGGTGGCTCGAACGGCTGGGCCCTTGGAGGCGTTGAGGGTGCGAAACTGGATCCCGGCGTGATCGGCTGCGGTACCCATGATCCCGCCGAGGGCATCGATCTCCTTGACCAGATGACCCTTGCCGATACCCCCGATGGCCGGGTTGCACGACATCTGTCCCAAAGTATCCACGTTATGGGTCAATAACAGGGTGTTTGCTCCCATGCGAGCAGCGGCAGCAGCGGCTTCAGTGCCGGCATGACCGCCACCCACAACAATGACGTCAAACGATTCTTCATAGTGCATAACAGATACTCTTGAGACAGGCAGGTGTAAGGATCCCGAAGGGCGGTCATTTTAGCTTTTTTAGCGAGCGGATGGAAACTGGATCGAGAGGATCTCGTGATCGTTAATAGATCTTAGATCTCTAGATCGATCTTCTGTTAGATCTATTATTAGGGACGACCAGATCTGTGAGTAACCGTTTTTTGATCTTTAAGATCATGCGGTTACTTACGATCGATTGATGTGTACAACCTTGCCGGAGCCCTCCCTGGACCGGTGGGTAACTTGTATAGTTATCAACAGAGGCTGGTGAAGCTTTATTTAATTAATAGGATAACTATAGGTTTAACACCGGATTCAAGCATGGTTATACACATTGATGGTTTTTTTAGCGCAGGGCGGTGACGGGGATCTCAGGGTGGGATCTGTTGATAACTTGGTGGAAAGAATTTTGTAGGTGCGTGGATCTTGCGGTGGCCAGATCCACGCTCCCCGAGTAAAAACCAGGATCTACTGCTGTGATAACCAGTGATCCAGCCATTTTTCTGCGATCAGCTCCGGCGGATCCGGCTGGCTCACATCGATATCCAACCGATCGCCGATCCGCTGTGCGCCTCGATCCGCCAGCTGTCGATCGAGTTTATGGATGGCGTAACAGAAGGTGTCGTAGGCAGAATCGCCCAGGCCGATGGCCAGATACGCCAGTCCGGTTAAATCCGGCTGTTGTTCGTTCAATTGCAGAGAAAAGGGCTGAATATTGTCCGGCAGATCGCCGGCCCCATGGGTAGAGCAGATCAACAGTAAATAATGATCGGGTCTGATCAAGATGTGATCAAGCTGGGGAGAAGTGTGAATAACCGTTTGATGACCATGATTTTGCAGGATCCCGGCCAGGTCATCGGCCAGATCTTCCGCGCTGCCGAGGGTGGAGCCCACTAACAGGGTGAAGTGACTCATACAGTTCCTTGATAAAGATAATGGTGCCGATTTTAGCATCATCCGAAGGTGACCGTGGTGCAGGATCTGTGTTGCTCAGGCACAGTTTTGGCCTGGAACTGTCATAGCCGAGAGCGTCGGTGATGATTGGGTTTGAAGCCTATCCCCCGACTGAATTCAAATGAAACTCATTCCCTTCAAAACTCAGGATCACCCCGCGGGGAGTGATGCTCTGCAGGCGCAAGGCCCCTAGTTGCTGGCCTTCTCGCAGCATCTGGCCGTTGATACTGGCCATTCGGCTGGCGGCAGTCTTGGAGTAGATGTGAACCGACAGCGTCAGTGCGGGCAGTTTAGCCCGAATACTGGCCGGTAGCTCACGTAGATCCGGCACACCGGGATCGAATACCGGCTCGGGAGTGGGCACGACGTCGGGAGACACCTCCGCCGATGAACCGGCACTCTCCGTGGCCGGTGTTGTGGTATTGCCGGCCTTTGGTGCCGGGTTCATGGTCAGGCTCGGGGGATCGTCCAGCAAGATGCGTACCGGTGCGGGGCCAATCACTATCGGCGTTCTGGCCGCAGTGGGGGCCGCTTGCGCCGGTGCTTGCTCTTCGGGTTCGGGGGGCGTGGCCGCAGGTGAAGGCACCTCAATGGTTTGCTGCGGCGATATGGCTTGCTGCGGCGATTGCAGCCATCTTGAGCCGATTTTACCCAGGCCATATCCGACGATCAGCGCCAGCAGCACACCGGTTAGCAGCCACCATAATCGGCGCCGATAGCGGGGAGCCGGCGGTAAACTCGGCGTTTCCGCCGGTGTATGGTTTCCCGCCGACGATGTCTGTTGGCCTCGCCTGCGTTCCGATTGTTTAAGCGCATCAAGGATGTATGACACTGGTTATCTCCTGTTGGCCGGTAAGCCTCGGCAAGTCGTTCAGCAGGCTGGCGCTGAGATAAATGCTGGTTTGTGGGCCGAAAATGCCATCGGCGGTCAGCCCCTTGCTGCGTTGAAATGCCCTGATATCACCGACGAGTACCTCGTCATAATATTGATGCTGCCGGCGGGGGGCCCGTTCTTGCCAGCGCGCCATCTGCTGTTCCAGCCAGACGACTATGTCTCCTCGACTACCGGGGTACAGTGGTGCCTGATAATGCGGCGGCAACTGCCACAGCAGAACGTAGCTGTGGGGCCAGCTGGCGGCCAGCTCCGTCAGTGACATGCGCTTGAGCCGACCGCCCACCATCAGCTCCGCCCACTCGTCATCGAGACGAGTCAGAATGGCATATACGGCTCCCTTTTCGGGGTGCTCCAGGCGAAAAATGACCGGGTGGTTCTGTTGCCGCACCGTAGCGAGATTACCGTTCTGAAAAGCGCATTCCAGCCGATGCCGGCGCGCAAAAGGGCACACCACCGGATGTTCGGCCGGATCGTAATCCAGCCCCCACAGCGAGAAAAGATGCTGATATGCCATGACCTGGCTCAGGTCGGTGGTCAGGGCCGCAGGCCATTGCCATGGATTGAGTTGCGTTGCGGTATCGCTCGGCGCCGGTGTTGGTGTCGATGCTGCTTGAGCCGGCGGAGCAGGTTCCGGGGCCATCGCGTCGGTAATGCGCTGTTCAGGGAGTGGTTCATGGGGGGGCTCAGCCTGTGGTGGCGAAAGGCCGTGATTGCTAACGACTGGCGTGGGGGTTGCCGGCTCGCTTATGTCGGTAATGCCCGGCCATGTTGACTGAGCCAGCCAGCCGCCGGTGACAACAACAGCGAGCAGGCCGGCGGCAATGGCAAGGATCCGTCGGCGCGTGGGGGGCTGTGAAGCACCCAGCACCTCGACGGCGGCGCGATTGAGGGTCGCCAGATCGACCCGGGGCAGCCGTTGTACATAGGCCCCCAGCAAGGCCCGGTCGCAGATCACGTTGATAAGCCGCGGCACGCCGCCGGTCAGGCGATACAGCCGGCGCAGGCTGTTGTGCCGGAACAGCGCCGCTTCTATACCCGCCACCGACAGGCGGTGGGCGATATACGCCTGCATCTCGCCGAACGACAAGGGGGCAAGATGATAACGGGCGGTGATTCGTTGCGACAACTGGCGCAGCTCGGGCTGGCGTAGCTTGTCGGCCAGCTCCGGTTGCCCCAACAGGATAATCTGCAACAGCTTGTGGGTATCGGTTTCCAGGTTGGTCAGCAGCCGGATCTGCTCCAGCACCTCGGTAGAAAGGTTCTGAGCCTCGTCGATGATCAGCACCGTCTGGCGACCCCGGGCGTGGGTTGCGAGCAGGTGATGATGAATGGCATCGATCAACTGCTGGCCATGGGACGGCTCCGGCACCTTGATTGCCAGCTCCCGACAAAGGGCGGCCAGCAGCTCTTGCACCGAACAGCCGGGGTTAAGAATAAATGCCAGATCGGTCTGCTCCGGTACCTGTTCCAGCAGACAACGGCAGACGGTGGTTTTTCCGGAGCCGACCTCGCCGGTCAGCAGCACAAAACCGCCGTGATAGACCAGCCCATACTGTAAATGAGCCAGCGCCTCTCTGTGTTGCCGGCTGAGATAGAGATAACGCGGATCGGGCGCAATGGAAAAAGGCAGCTCGCTGAGGCCGAAATAAGAATCGTACATGATGACCATCCCTGGATACATATACCCATTACTATAGAAGCTCTTGTTTGGCTTCGGTCAGCCGATCGTCGTGAGCTATTCGAAGCTGTGTCTCTGCGCCGGTAGGATCACTGCTTATTACATCGCCACCTGCTGCAGCTTGCTGCGATATTCCTGGGTCACGGCGCGGGCATCGGTCGGGCTGGCCACGGCGGTGGGGGTGATCAACACCACCAGTTCGGTACGTCTTACGTTGGTGCCGCTGCTGCCGAACAGCCAGCCCAGTATCGGCACATGGCGAATGCCGGGCACGCCTTGGCTGTCTTGAGACTTGTTCTCGCGGATAAGGCCACCCAATACCAGGGTTTCACCGCTCTGCACCGCTACTCGAGTGTCGATTTTGCGCTGGGTAATGGTGGGTGACTGGATATTGGAGCTGGTGGTGGTGGCCACGTCGTTTACCTCCTGTACCAGCTCCAGTACCACCATGCCGCCGGAATTGACCCGTGGGGTTACCTCCAGCAGTACGCCGGTATCCCGGTACTGTATGGTGCTGGTGACATTGCCTACGTCGCTGTTGAGGTTGGTGGTTTCCGAGGTGCGAATGGGCACCTGATCGCCCACCCGGATCAGTGCCTTCTGGTTATCCAGCACCATCAGCGTAGGAGAGGAGATCACGTTGACCTTGGAATCGCTGGCAAGTGCCGTGAGCAGGGCTCGAGTACCGCTGGCGTTGAACACTTCGTAGCTGGCGCTGGCGGCAAGACCGCCGTCGAAAGGGGAGGGAATAGGCAAGGAGCCGATGGCGCCCACGCCGCTGCGTCCGCCGCCCAGTTGGTTCTTGAAGTACCATTGCAGGCCGTATCGCAGCTCGTCATCCAGGCTTACCTCCACGATGGTAGCTTCCACCAGCACCTGTAGCGGCAGCTGATCCAGCCGTTTGATGGCCTGCTCCACCTTCTGGTAATCGGCGCTGGCGGCCATGACTACCAGAGCGTTGCGTTCGGTATCGGCAATGACGCTCACCTCGCCCACGTCCAGGTTGGCGGCATTGATGCCGGTGGCGATTTGCAGCGGCGCGTCGTCTTCCGCAGGTTGGGTAGCCGGCGGCTGGGAAGAACCGGCACTGTTGCGGCGTTGGCTGTCGAACAGCTGGTTAAGCAGGGTGGCCAGGTGATCGGCCTTGCCGTTTTGCACGTGATACACATACATGTTGAGGCCGCGCGGGTTTTCGGCCCGATCCAGCCGTTCTATCCACACTCTGGCGTCGGTCAGATAACGTTCCTGCGGAGTGATCACCAGCAGGGCATTGAGTCGCTCTATCGGCAGGTAACGCACCATGCCGGCCAGCGGCCCTTCGGCCTGATCGCCGAAAATGGCCTGTAGTTCGTTGGCAATCACGTCGGTGCTGCTGGCTTGCAGCCGAAACAGCCCCACCGACATGCCGCGCAATTGATCCACATCGAACAGGTTGACGGTGTCGCGAATGTTGACCAGTTCATCACGGCTGCCGACCAGGGTAAGCATATTGCGTCTGTCATCCACCATCATGGCCCCCTGGCGGGGCTTGACCGGCTCGAGGATTTTTTCCATTTCTCGGGCACCGATGTAGCGCAGGGGTAAAATCAGCATCTGGTAGCCCCGCTCGGCGGTGGGGGTCAGCCGCGGATTGAGGGCCGAGGGCGGTACTTCGCCAGCCGGCACCACGGTAAAGAGGCCATTGCTGTGTACCAAGGCGGCACCGTGGGTTTGCAGCAGGTTTTCCAGGGTCGGCAGCAGATCGTCTTGCCGAATGGGGGTGTTGGTCTGCAAGTAAACCTGGCCACCCACCCGCTCATCCAGCGAATAGTTCAGTTGCAGAATATCGCCGAGAATGGTTTTGACCACCTCGGCAATGTCGGATCCCTGAAAGTTGAGGGTAATGTCACCGGGGGTGGCGGTGTTCATCGGTGTCTTGCTGGCCTGACCGAGTTTGACGAAATTTCCCGAGCCTCGATAAATTTCGCTGCGGGGGGCCGGGCGGGCAGTTGGGTCTGCCGTAGTGGTGGCGGCACTTGGGGGAGTCTCGTCATGACGGGGAGGCAGCCGTACCGGATCGTAATCGCTGGTGACTCTGGCTTGGCTCCAGGGTTTGTCGAGTGCGGCCCTGTCTCCGGTCGGGTTGGTACAGGCGGTCAGCAGCAGGCAGAAAACACCGGTAAACAGCCAACTAGTCTGGTGTGAGTTGATCATTGTGACTCCCCGTTACTTCCCTGTTTGTTATTGTCATCCGCTTCGGTTGTCTCTGCAGAGTCGATATTCGGTGCGGCGCTTGCTTCGTTCTGGTTGCTCTGAGAGGCGGCAGGCCGGGACGAGGGCGGCCTCGGTTCCCACAGCTCCAGCCGCAGGATCTGGCTGCCGTCGCTCAGGGTGACGCTATCCCGGCCTATCTCTTCCAACTGCCAGTCACCGTCCAGGTACATGCCCGTCTTGATACGCGCCCGGCCTTCTCCCCGGCGTTCATTGAACAGGGCCAGTTGCTGATCGTTTTCCCATACCACCCCGCTCAGCCGCCATTTCTCGCGTATGGCGGCGGCGCTTGCGCTGATATTTTTCTCTGTTTCTGCTTCGTCTTCCGATGGTCGACGGGTGTCGTCAAACAAGGGGCGAGCCATTATTTCCTCGAATTGCTCTATAGGTGGGTAGCCCGATATCGGAGCGCCATCGTTTTGCGCACGGGAGGATGACAGCCATAACATCGGCATGATCAGCAACACTAACCAAGGCTTCATAACGCCTCCCTTTGGGTATAACCAAGCAGATCGAAGCGAATATCGAGCGAGGGAATCTGCCGTGCGTTCACTCTCTGACGGCGGATCACCCGGTTGCGATTGTTTCGGGTGATTGCCCGCCGAGGATTGGCGGTGATCACCAAATCGCGCATGAACAGAGCCTGATCCCCCGACTCGATCGCATGGATAAGGGGCACCAACTGATCGATTTCGCTGCGCAGATGAACCCGAAGCACGACGCCCTGCAGCGGGCCCTCGGTACCGGGCTGGGCATTTTGAATACTGACCAGTTGGCCGCCGCTGAGACTGACCAGCCGGTTCAGGTGCTGCTGCAGCCAAGCCGAGGCCAGGCTGGGGCGCCGCTCCGGCAGATAAAGGCCGGTGTCGGGAGTGGCGCTGCGCAGTTGCTGCAACGATTGTTCGGTCTGTTCCAGCTCGGCCGACAGTTGCTGATAACGGTGAAGCCGATCCTCAAGTTGATGAATGGCCGCTCCCTGTTGCAGAAACAGACCGAGCAGAGGGCTGATAATCAGACTGAATATTAGTAGTAGAGCCGTGATCAGCAGACCCAAAGCGATCGCCTGCTGCTGGCGCTGACCGAGGTTTATCATGATCCCTCCTCGCCGAAACGGGCATCGATCATGAAGCGATCCTTGCTGGTAGCCGGATTATTGGTCACCGGTGAGCTGAAGTGCACATCGAAGAACAGCGGAGAGGCTTCCAGAATACCAATAAGCTCGGAGGCACTGGCCGATTCGCCGCGCAATTGCACCGAGCCGTCGTGCAGTTCGAAGCGGCTGAGCCAGGTATGGTCGGGTAATTGGCGAGTCAGGGTATCCAGCAATGACAGTGTCGAGGGTTGCCTGGCTTTTTCACGCGCCAGAAACTGCCGGCTTTGCTGCAATTCTTCGAGTTGTCGTTTCAGATCGGCGGCCTGTTCGGCCCGTTGCCGGGGTATGTTCAGCTGGGCATTCAAAGATTCGATACGGTGCTGTCGCTGGTAAAGCGGCACGGCGATCAGCAGTACCAGCATCACCAGCACCAGGGCTCCCCGCAGGGCTTTCACTCGCCTGGCCTTGATAATGGCGGCACCGGGCGGCACGTTTAGCGTGATGATCGGTGCTTGTGGATGTTCGGCACTGGCCAGCTCAGTGGGCACCAGACCGAGCATCTTCAGCTCGGTCAGTTGCGCGTCTACCTGTGCTCGTGGTGTCAGCAGCAGTTCAACCTGGATGAGGGAATGTCGTTTATTCTGGGTGGCAATGTGATAGCCGAAATAAACCTGTTTGGCATGAAAGGGGGTATGCCTGTCCATTTCGAAGCGCAGCACATTATCCAGGTTACCGGCGGTTGCCGCGGGCAGTGATATACGGGTATGCAGCACGTCTTTGCCGTGCAGGCACAGCTGTATGCTGTCTGCCCGGCGCTGCATGTCAGCCAGCAACCCGCTTTGCTCAGTGTCATCATTCAGCAGCAATTGTTCGCCGTCGGGCTCCAGCTTCAGCCGGAAATGTTTCTGCTCGGGATAAATAAGCAGTCGTTGCTGCTGGCTGTGCAGACGATGAGTGATTGACGCCGGTAGCAGGTCGAACAGTTGCCGGCTCCACCATTGCCAGAATGTGGCCAGAAGCTGCCATGATAACCGGCGGTAATGATGCAGCAGCTTGGTGAACTTTTCCCCATCCATAGGGATCTCCGTTAAGCGTCTGGTTCGGTGAACAGCGGAATGAACTCCTGTGTTATCTGTTCCAGAATGGGTCGGCCGCGACGGTTACGCAGGCTGGCCGTCAGCCGGTAGCGATAAACCGTATTCATTCGGGCTTCTGTATGAACAGTGTAGTTGACCCCCGATGAGCCGCCAGAGAGCAAGGCGCGGGGGAACATGTCTATGGCGGGTAAGGGTTGGGCGGTTTCATGGCTTCGGCGCCGGTCGGCGATAAACTGATCGACGGTGAGCTCATCGCTGCCCGGCAGCGCCAGCAGTACCTGGCGCGGGGCGTAACGAGGGTTGATGCTGTTACGCGGATTGCGCAGGGTCAGGCTGTGCCTGATCCGCCGGTAAATATCGGGGGTCATGCCCAGCACGCGCAGCACTTCGCCCACCGACCGAAAGGGGGTATTGCTCGGGCCGTAATCCAGGCCGGCGGCCAGGTAGTCGTCGGCCTCTGCGCCGTTGAGTCGGCGCAGACTGTCACCGTCGCGCCAGTCCATGATGGCATCCACCAGCCGGGCGCGCAGATCGTCGTCTACCCCGGCGGTGGCCAGCAGGCCGTCGAGCAGCTCGGGGCCGGCGGCGTTGAGGTCGATACGGCCGCTTTCGTTGAACAGGGCTACCCGAACCTCTATATCGTCGAGCCTTACCTGATAAGGGTTGCCATCGGCCAGCCAGGTTTGCTGATCCAATGGTTGCGCCAGCATCAGAAGTGCCAGCTGTACCCCTGCCTCGGCGGCCTGGCGAACCTGGGCTGCATGGGTGATATTACTGCTCTGCCGTGCCTGACTTCGGCTGTTCAGCGACAGACCGGTGGCCAGCAGGGTCAGCAGGGTCAGTACCCACAGCACGCTGATCAGGGCTATGCCCCTGTTTCGTTCAATATTCATCCTTTATCTCGTAACGATGCTGGCGGGAGGCAACCACCAGCGGTGGCCAGTCCGGGTCCAGCTGCAGGCGGATCAGGGCCGGCAGTTGATTCTGCTCCAGCCACTCTGGTTGCCAAACCGAGGTGTTACGTTCTTCTGCCGGCAGGTAATGCAGGCTGAATGAAGTGATTTCCAGTTCCAGCAGGGGGGGGATCAGCTCCGGTTGGCGAAAGTCGTCCAGCAGTTGGTACCAGTCGAGAGGCGGCGTCTGGTCTTGCGGCTCTGTCTCAACAACCAGTGGCTGTGATTTTAGCGAGAGCACAGGGTGCTCGGGATCGGACTGGTCCAGCGCCAGATAAAACCAGACCGGCTCGGCGGAGCTGCTCAGTCGCCGGGGCTGTGGGGCCAAAAATATCAGGGAGTGCTCGGTACCCTGAAAAGGCAGCAGCGGGGCCTGCCGTTGATTCTGTACCTCGCGTTCCTCTGCCTGTTCCAGCAGGTTACGTAAAAAACGTTGCAACTGTACCTGCTCACTGATGTTGGCATTACGCTCGCCAACGGTTTCCCAGGCCTTGCCGGCGAGGCGAAAGCCGCCGAACATCAGCCCCGAGAGCAGGGTCAGCAGAGTCAGTGATACCACCAGTTCCAGCAGGGTAAAGCCGGGTTGCCGTTTCATCTGGCTTCCAGCCTGACCAGCCGCAGTGTGGTGAGCCGATATTGCTGATCATGGTGACCCCATCCCACTATTACCGACAGCCGATAGGGGAGCAGCATGGACTGGTTGTCCATCAGCGCTCGAGTATCGAATTCCTCGATTCGGGTTTCCCACCAGTAGTGGTCGTCAAACCAGCCCTGCTCGCGGCCCGGTTGCAGTGTGGTACCGGCATACAGTTCGGTCAGTTTAGACTCCGCCAGCAGCATGGCTTTCTGTTGCTGCTGAGCCGACAGGGTGGTGCGAATGGCTAGCGAAAAGATATTGAGCAACACCCCCAGGGTGATGGTCAATATGGTGAAGGCCACCAGCACTTCCAGCAGTGAAAATCCTTGTTGTCTCGTTCTGTGTTGTCTAGTCATGGAGGCTTATCCTGCCGGTCAGCCAGTTCACCGTGATGCGATAGTGGCGACCGTTGCTTGCGATGTGCAGGGTACCGCCACTGGCGCTGCCATCCGGATAAAACACCGGGCCGATATCGTTGTTATCGGCAAGGCCATTGAAGGACACGGTTATCCGCTCTGGCCAGAGGGAGACTTTTTGCCGCCCGGTCATTCGGGAGTGGCGGGCAGCGGGATCGAGATCCACTCTTACCTCGTCACCGGTGGCAATGGCCTGGCTGCGGGCCAGCCGGAGCAGGCCGGCGGTTTGCCGGCTGTAGCTTTTCAGCTCGGCGCCCGGCAGCAGGGCGGCGAAACGGGGCATGGCCACGGCCAGCATCAGGCTGGCCAGGGTCAGTACCACCAGTAGCTCCAGCAGGGTGAAGCCACCCGGGTGACAACTACTCCCAGCTGACCACGTCCTGATCCTCACCGGTTCCTCCTTGCTGGTTGTCTGCGCCCAGGCTGAACAGATCGAATTCACCCTGTTGCCCGGGGGCGCGATACTGGTAGTCGTTGCCCCAGGGATCCTGAGGAACCGTTTTCTTGGTCAGATAGGGGCCGTTCCAGCCCCGGGCGTTGGCCGGGGCGCTGATGAGTGCCGACAGGCCCTCGCTGCTGGTGGGATAGCGGCCCACTTCCAGCCGGTACAAGTCCAGCGCCGTACCGAGTTCCTTGATCTGCAGCGCGGCAGTCTTGGTTTTGGAACCACTGAGCTGGCGCAGAACCTGAGGGCCGACCAGGCTGGCAAGCAGACCCAGGATGACCAGCACCACCAGCAGTTCGAGCAGGGTGAAGCCGAAGTGTGAAGTTTTATGTTGGTAACGCACCTTTACCTCCCTATATGGGCAGTTCGTTGATACTGAGTATGGCAACCAGAATGGAGATGATGATGCCGGCGATAAGCACGCCCAGGCCGACGATCAGCACCGGTTCAAGAATGGTCAGTAACCGTTGAATGGCGCTTTCTACTTCCCGGTCATAGCGGTCGGCCACCTTGAGCAGCATTGCCTCCAGCTGGCCGGTTTCTTCACCCACCCGAAGCATCTGTATCGCCAACGGCGGAAACTGGCCCGAGGCCTGCAGTGGATCGGCCAGGCGTTTGCCCTCTTTCAGGCTGCCGGCCGCCTCGCCGATGGTCTGAGCCAGCAAGCGGTTATTAACGGTATCGCGCGCAATAGTCAGGGCATTGAGCAGGGGTACCCCGCCTTTCATCAGGGTGCCCAGGCTGCGGCTGAAACGAGCGACCTCCAGCCGGCGGATCAGCTCTCCGGCCAGGGGTAAACGTAGCAGCATGCGATCCCAGGCCAGACGCTTGCTCGGCTGGGCAAGCAGGCGTTGTCCGGCAATCAGGGCCAGCAGCAGGGCCAGTAATAACCAGGGACCCATGGTGCGCAGGAATTCGGCGCTGCCGATCACGATGCGGGTGGACAGGGGCATGGTCTGACCCATGTCGGCGAACAGCTGCTGAAACTGGGGGATGACATAGGTGAGGATGATCAGCAGCGACACCGCCGATACCAGCACCAGTATGATGGGGTAAATCAGCGCCGACAGGGCTTTTTCCTTGAGCTGTCGGCTGCGCTCCAGATAAACGGCCAGATCGGCCAGGCCCTGCTCCAGGTTGCCGGAGATCTCGGAGGCCCGAATCATGTTCAGATAAAAAGGAGAAAATCCTTCATCCTGCTCGGCCAGCACGACCGACAGTGGCTGGCCGCGCTGAATGCCTTCACGTATCTGGCCGAGCAGGCGCACATCATCATCGGCCTGGTCGTGCACCTCGATCATGATGCCCAGAGCGCGTTCCAGCGGAACGCCAGCCTTGATCAGTGCGGCCAGATCCTGCGTTATGGCCTGGAGTCGGCGCTCGCTGGTGCGACGGCGGTTTCTTCCCAGACCGATGCGCCTATGATCCAGCTCTACGCTGAGCGGGATCAGGCCGCGCTGCTGCAGTTGCAGTACTATGGCCTGTTGATCGCTGCCTTCGAGCCGGCCTTCCTGAGGCTCGCCGTTCTGGCTGACCGCCTTGAAATAATACAGCGCCATCTCAGGCCTCCTGAGTGACCCGGATCACCTCTTCGATATTGGTGATTCCCTGTTGAGCCTTGAGCAGGCCATCGTCGTACATGGTATGCATGCCATTACGAATGGCGGCCTGCTGGATTTGCCCTGCGTCGGCGTGGCTCAGCACCAGCTTGCGGATATCGTCGTTCATGGTCAGCAGCTCCTGAATGGCCAGTCGGCCGTGATAGCCGGTGCCGGCACACCGGGCGCAGCCTGTCGGACGATACAGACGGATGGGTTCGTCCGGGATGAGTGGCGTCAATTTCAACTCTTGCACCAGCTCCGGCAGGGGTTGATAGCCTGCTTTGCAATGGGGACACAGCACCCGTACCAGGCGCTGTCCTATCACCCCGTTGAGGGTGGAGGTGAGCAGGTAGTCTTCTACTCCCATTTCCAGCAGTCGGGTAACGCTGCTGGCGGCATCGTTGGTGTGCAGGGTCGACAGCACAAGGTGACCGGTGAGCGCCGACTGCACGCAGATACGGGCGGTTTCCAGATCGCGCATTTCCCCGACCATGATGACATCCGGATCCTGACGCACTATGGAACGCAGGGCGCTGGCGAAGGTCAGCCCGATAGCCGGCTTGACGTGGATCTGATTGACCCCTTCCAGCTGATATTCCACCGGGTCTTCCACCGTGATCAGTTTCAGCTCGGTGGTGTTCAGCTGATTGAGGGCGGTATAGAGAGTGGTGGTTTTACCGCTGCCGGTGGGGCCGGTGACCATGACCATGCCGTGAGGGATCTTCAACACCTGCTGAAAGCGTTGTTTGGTGTGTTTGGCAAAGCCCAGAGCATCGAAATCAAGAATGACACTTTCCCGGTTGAGCAGTCGCATGACCAAGCTTTCGCCATGCATGGTGGGGACTGTGGATACCCGGATATCCAGCTCCATGCCCTGTATCTTGAGCTCGATGCGGCCATCCTGCGGCAGGCGTCGCTCGGCGATATTGAGTCGGGCCATGATCTTGATGCGCGAGATAATGGCCGGGGTCATGTTCACCGGCGGGGCTTCGCTCTGTTGCAGTACGCCGTCGATACGGTAGCGGATGTTGAGCCGGTTTTCGAACGGCTCGACATGGATGTCGGAGGCGCGAAGATCCACCGCCTTCTGGATGATTAGATTGACCAGGCGGATCACCGGTGCCTCGCTGGCCATATCCTTGAGCTGGGCGATGCTTTCTTCAGTTTCTTCCTCCTGTTGTACCGCAGAGAGAATATCGCCCATTTTACTCTGCCCTTCACCGTAGAGTCGCTCTATGGTGGCGGTGACTTCCGAACTGACTCCCACCTGCAGCCGTATCGGCTGTTGGCACATCATGGCCATGGCGCTTACCGAAAAGTCGTCTCTGGGGTCAACCATGGCCAGCACCAGTTCATCTTCCTCCTGCCGCAATGGCACCAGGTGATGTTCTTTCAGGAAGCGGTAGGGCAGCTCGATGTCGAGAGGAGGAGATAGCGGATATTCTTCATTGCCGGTCAGTGGCAGGTCGGTCAGATTTGCCATGGTGATGGCCAGCTCTCGTTCCGACATCATGCCCAGATTGAGCAGCAGGGTTGCCAATGAGCCTCCATCGGCCTGACTCTGACGCATTCGCTCCAGGCGGGAAAGTTCCTTATCCGAGAGGTGTCCCTGCTTTATCAGGGCCTGCCCCAGTCGTGTATCGTCGGTCGACAACAGAGACTCTTTCGTGTCCATTTTGTTTTCTCCCTCTACCTCGAATCAAGCATAGACTGCTTTAAGCGATCTCCGGTCAGGTGAATTGCGCCGAAATAAACGCCAGAAAGGAATAAATATTCTGCTTTTGGATATATATATTTGTTCTGTGGGCATTGACCGGTCAGGTTATCCATATTTCAATAGCGTCGGGTCTTAATTTGTATCCCGGAAAAGTTTTACATAAAACAACAAGGAAGACATAGTGACGTATATTCATGACACCATTGCCAAGCTCAAGAAAACCAGCCCGGCTCAGGCAGAGTTCTATCAGGCAGTGGAGGAGGTGCTGGACTCGCTGCAGCCTATCCTGGAAACCAGCGAAAAATATCAGCTGCACTCCATCATCGAGCGGATGATCGAGCCCGAGCGCCAGATCATGTTCCGTGTTCCCTGGGTTGATGATCAGGGCAAGGTGCAGGTCAACAAGGGTTATCGCATCGAGTTCAACTCGGCCCTGGGCCCCTATAAAGGCGGTCTGCGCTTTCACCCCAGCGTCAACGCTGGCATCATCAAGTTTCTCGGCTTCGAGCAGATTTTCAAGAATGCCCTGACCGGCCTGCCCATCGGCGGCGGCAAGGGCGGCGCCAACTTCGATCCCAAGGGCAAGTCCGACGGCGAAATCATGCGTTTCTGCCAGTCCTTCATCAACGAGCTGTACCGCCACATCGGCCCGACCACCGACGTGCCCGCCGGTGATATCGGTGTGGGTGCCCGTGAAATCGGCTACATGTTCGGCCAGTACAAGCGCCTGACCGGCAGCTATGATGGCGTCTTCACCGGCAAGAGCCTGCTGTGGGGCGGTTCTCTGGTGCGCAAGGAAGCGACCGGTTACGGCTGTGTCTACTTTGCCCAGTACATGCTGGAAGCCAAGGGCGACACCCTGGCCGGCAAGCGCTGCCTGGTGTCCGGCGCCGGTAACGTGGCCATCTATACCATCGAGAAGCTGTATCAGCTGGGTGCGGTTCCGGTGAGCTGCTCCGACTCCAGCGGCACCATCTATCATGAAGCCGGTGTTAACCTGGATACCCTGAAAGAGCTGAAGGAAGTACGCAAGGTGCGTCTGAACGAATACCTGACCGCGCATCCGGATGCCCGTTTTATTCCGATCGCCGACTATCCGGCAGACGGCAACGCGGTATGGCGCCTGCCTGCCGATCTGGCGTTCCCCTGTGCTACCCAGAACGAGCTGAGTGAAACCGATGCCAAGGCATTGGTTGCCAACGGCTGTATCGGAGTATCGGAAGGGGCCAACATGCCTTCTACCCAGGATGCGGTAGAGGTGTTCCTGAATGCCAGAATCCATTACGGACCGGGCAAGGCCGCCAATGCCGGCGGTGTGGCCACCAGTCAGCTGGAAATGGCGCAGAATGCCAGCATGCAGCGTTGGAGCTTCGAGGAAGTGGATGAGAAGCTGAAGGTAATCATGAAGAACATCTTCCTGAGTGCCAGCGACACCGCGACCGAGTTTGGCGAACCCCACAACCTGGTGCTGGGTGCCAATATCGCCGGTTTCCGCAAGGTTGCCGACGCCATGATTGAGCAAGGCGTGGTGTAAGCGAGCAGTCGCTTTAGCAACGTCTAAAGGCCCGGTAGAACCGGGCTTTTATTTTTTGTGCGAACTCGTTACCACCTTATCGGGCCCGATCACCTGCCATCAGTTGAAGCCAAAGTCTGAACACACCGAATACGCAGGTCATTTTCTGTGCAAAAAGTGACCAATTCACTTTGAGATACTATTCTTCTTTAAATTGAATCTAATTCGTTAACATCAGGCTGATGCGGCACATGATGCTATGGCCGTCGTCGCCTGTTGCCACGGAACATTGCATCCCCTTTGCCGAATATTTGATGTTTCAGTTTTCTGATGACGGGGTGGCTGACCGGCTCGGAAAGCGATCAGATTCTTCATACCGTGACTGCGATATTATCCATTACCCGCGCAAAACGCAGCCGCCAGCCAACGAGCCAATAATTATTTTCTCAACATTGACAGGGAATTGTCCGACACCATACCTGATGGATGGGAGATATAGTGATGATTCGTCTTGCAAGTGTTGCATCCTGCCGACGGGTGGGAATTACCGTGCTGACATCGGCGGTATTGTCCATGGGGGCTGCGGAGGCTACCGACCTTGACCCTCATGAATGGGCTCCTGCTCACAAGTGGACTCCGCCTCATGCATGGGCTCCGCCTCATAACTGGACTCACCCCCATGAAGGGGGGAACGGGCCTGAAGAAACCGACTCGCACCAGATGTTTGCCGATGAACTGCTTAAGTCGATGACGCTTGAGCAGAAAATTCAGCAAATATCCAATCGGCCCGACGCCGATGCCTTGCCCGAAGGCACCTATCTTGGTCAGGGTGACCAGTTCACCACCTGCGGATTTTCCGCCCTGGGTCGGCATATCACCGGCATTCCCGAACTGGGTATTCCCAATTTTCGCGAGATAAACAGCGGTAACGGTATTCGCGGTGGATCCTGCGTGCCCGAGCCGGTCAGAACGGCGGGTCCCTCCATGACACTTGCCGCCGCCAGTTTTGATCCCGAGCTGGTCTACGGCTGGGGGGAAGTGGTGGGGAATGAAGCCTTCACCTTTGCCAGCCAGGTGCTGCTGGGGCCGGGGTTGAACCTGATCCGTTCGCCCTATGCCGGTCGTGGTCAGGAATATCCGGGTGAGGATCCGTATCTGGCGGGCATTATCGGCTCGGCCCAGATTCGGGGTATTCAGTCGCAGGGGGTGCAGGCGCAGCCCAAGCACTTTTTGGGCAACGAGCATGAATACGATTTCGAGCGCTGGACTGCCGGGGTTCGCATTCCCAGCCGGGCATTGCACGAGCTGTACCTGCTGCCCT
The DNA here is from genome assembly GCF_039539745.1 of Oceanisphaera sediminis. Lineage (NCBI taxonomy): Bacteria > Pseudomonadati > Pseudomonadota > Gammaproteobacteria > Aeromonadales > Aeromonadaceae > Oceanisphaera > Oceanisphaera sediminis. Next base: position 101,385 of record NZ_BAABDS010000001.1, on the reverse strand, counting down.
TTGAAATGGCGGTGCGTGATGCCAAACCGGCTTCCATCATGTGCGCCTTTCCCTATCTGAACGACACCGACTACATCTGCGACAGCCATGATGTGCTGGTCAAAACCCTGCGTGAACGTTGGGGTTTTGACGGCTGGGTAGAAAGCGACCGGCGCGCCATGCATAGCACGGTCAAGGCCATGCTTGCGGGGGTAGGCTACGAGCTGGACTCGGATCCGTTGTTCTATTCCGAAGAAAACATCAAGGCGGCGCTGGACGCCGGCGAGATAGACCAAGCGGATATCGACGCCGCGCTGCGGCCCCGGTATGTGAAAATGTCCGAGTTCGAACAGTTTAATGATTCTTTCGACAATTTTACGGATCCGGATTTAACCGCCAATGCCGCCAAGGCCAGGGCGCTGGCGGAAGGCGGTATTACTCTGCTGAAAAACGAAGGTGGTTTGCTGCCGTTGAATACGGATACCAACCCCTCCATCGCCTTGATCGGCCATCCCTGGTTTGCCGGCCGGGCCACCATGCCGCCACGTAACCTGAGCCGGCTGGGGCTTACCACTGTGGTGCCTTACTTTACCGTACCGCCGAAAACCGGGTTGGAGAAATACGTATCCAGTGTGAGCTATAACAATGGTGCCGATATCGATTCGGCGGTGGCACTGGCCCAGGAGTCCGACATCGTCGTGTTGATGGTGGGTACTAATCCGAGAGAAACCAGAGATTTACTCAGTCTGATATTGCCGACCTTGTGTATCGGCAATGACGATGATGAAAACCCTGAAGAGCCGTCCGATTCCGGCTTGCTACTCAGGGCCGTAGTGCCGCCGCCACCGGTAGAAGAACCTGACTGTGATGGCGATACGGTTGCGCAGGACGAGCTGGTGCGGCAGGTATCGGCAGCCAACCCCAATAACGTGGTGGTACTGTACAGTGCGTCCGGCATATTGATGGATTGGCTGGACCAGGTTCCCGCCCTGTTTGCTGCCTGGTTTCCCGGTCAGGAAGACGGCGACATCATGGCCGATCTGCTGTTCGGGGCGCTCAATCCTTCGGGCAAGCTGCCGGTGACCTTTCCTACCAGCGATCGCGAAGCTGCCTTTGCGACTGAGGCCCAGTATCCCGGGGTTCGTGAAGACAACGGTCTGCCGGGAGGGAAGGGCTTTCCGAACGACGGCGTCTTTGGTGATGGCAGTAATCAGCTGATCAGTAATTACACCGAAAACCTGGAAATGGGTTATCGCTGGTACGAGGCCAACGGTGTCACTCCCGTGTTTCCTTTCGGGCATGGCTTGTCTTATACCGACTTCGAATACAGCAATCTCACGCTCAGCAAGCGCTTTCGGCGCGAATTTACCCCCTCTCCACACAAGGGGGGAAAGCACTCTTCTTCCATGTTGAAGCTTACGGGTCTCATACCGGTGCTGACGGTGGAGTATACCGTGACCAATACCGGTGCGATGGCAGGGGCCGAAGCCTCTCAAGTCTATTTGAAGCTGCCGAAGCGATCTGCACAGCCGTCCAAACGTTTGGTGGGGTTCGAAAAGGTCTTTCTGGATCCCGGTGAGAGCCGTCGGGTGGCGGTAGAAATTGATGCCGGTGCCTCCAATCATCCGTTTTCCTACTTTGTACCTGATGATCCGGACGATCTGACTACCTGGGCAAATGGTGACTGGAAATCGGCCAGCGGCCGGTATCAGGTTCTGGTAGGTGGTTCTTCCGCCGAGACACCGCTGGTGGGCCGCATTGGTATCGCGTTCCCGAAAGCAGGCAAACATAGTCATAAACCGAAACCTATCAAGATGCCTGTGCCGCCGATAGGAAAGCATCTTCATCAGCAGCCTGGCATGGAGCATATCGGCATGTTCCTGCCATCTTTAGGTAAACACTCGGCGTCGGAAATAGGCGACTAAGCCGAACCGATATTTGAGGAGAGACTATTACGCAAGAGGCCTGCTTGATGACAAGCAGGCCTCTGTATTTGATACGACTGACAGTTTGGTGATATTTACCGCTCGACGGCAACCACCGAAATTTCCACCAGCAACTCGGGGCGAGCCATGGCGGCTTCCACGCAGGCGCGGGCCGGGGCGTGTCCTTGTGGTACCCAGGCATCCCATACCGCATTCATGGCGGAAAAATCGGCCATGGTATTCAGATAGATGGTGGCCGACAGCATATGCTCGCGGCTGGAACCGGCTTCCAGCAGCAGCTCATCCACCTTGTCCAGCATGGTCATGGTTTGCTCGGTAATATCCTTGGTGGCATCCTTGCAGACCTGACCGCACAGATAGATGATACCGTTGTGCTTGACGATACGGCTCATACGCTGGCCAACCTGTTGACGTTCAATAGTCATTTCTACTCCGTAAATACGATGAAAGTGGCAGTATGTACCAAACCTTACCTTTTGGGCTGCTTTTGTAAACTGATACTAAGAATAAAGGTGAAATAATATGGCGGTGATCACGGGGCTGAATCTTTATCCGATCAAGTCGGCAGCGGCGGTCTCGGTCGCACAGAGCCGGGTTTCCCGCGAGGGACTCACCGGTGATCGCCGTTATATGCTGGCAAAACCCGATGGCAGCTTTGTGACCGCCCGGACCCACCCACGCCTGCAGTCTATCGAGGTAATGCCGGTGGCCGGGGGACTGGACTTGCAGTATGGGGGGGAGCGGCTGGCCGTGCGCCATCGGCAGTTCGAGCTGCAACCGATCACCACAGCTGTGTGGAATGATCAGTTTATCGCCTGGAGTACTCATCCCGAATACGACGCCTGGTTCAGCCAGGTTCTGGAACAGGAGGTTCGGTTACTCTGGGTGGGTGAACAATCCGGCCGCTATCGCGACAAGCTGGGTACGGCGGTCAGTTTTGCCGACGGCTATCCGCTGTTGTTGATCTCCGAAGCTTCGCTCACCGATCTCAACCTGCGCGCCGATGCCCGCATGGAGATGTCCCGGTTTCGCACCAATCTGGTGGTGAGGGGAACACGACCCTTCGAGGAAGACGGCTGGCGGCGCATTCGCATCGGTGAGGTGGAGTTTCTGGTGGCCAAGCCCTGCAGTCGTTGTGTGATGACCACCATAGAGCCGGGCACAGAAGACTTCAACCGGATGAAGGAGCCGCTGGCGACGCTGTTGCGTTACCGGCGGGGAGAGGACGGTGAAGTTTATTTCGGACAGAATCTGGTGCCGCTTAACGAGGGGCAGATTAGGCTGGGTGACGAGGTGGAGGTGCTGGAATACGCCAGCGCCCCCATCTATTCGGATTCGGCGCCCCGGCGTCGGCCATTGCGATGTGTAGCGCGTGAATCTCTGGCTCGGAACCTGGACACCTACTGGCTGGAATCGGCGGACGGCAAGCCGTTGGCCGATTACCGGCCGGGTCAGCATTTACCGCTGGCGCTGGATATCGACGGGCAGCGTCATTTACGCTATTACACCCTGAGTTCAAGCCCGACTCGCCCGGGTCGTTATGGCATCAGCGTCAAACGACAGCCCGACGGCCGAGTATCGAACTGGCTGGCCGAGGCGCTGCAGCCGGATAGGGAGCTGCAGCCAGGCTGCACCTTGCTGGCACATGCCCCGGCCGGTGACTTTATTCTTGAACCGGCGAAACGTTATCTGCTGCTGTCGGCCGGTTCCGGCGTCACCCCCATGTTGTCGATGCTGCGGGCGCTGGCGGATCGAGGACAACTCGACGATGTACACTTCCTGCATCTGTGTCGCACCGAGGCGGATATACCGGCCCGTACCGAGCTGGAACAGCTGGCTGCCGAGCATTCGGGGCTGACGGTGGAATTCGTGCTGACCCGGCCAGCGCGGGGCGAGGGCGGTCGTCTTACCCTGGCCCAGCTGGCGGATATCTCCGTCTTGCAGCAACGCCGAGTATATCTCTGCGGCCCGGCGGGTTTCATGCAACAGGCACACAGTTGGCTGCTGGCGCTGGGCGTGTCGCCTGGCAAGGTGCAGCAGGAGTATTTCGCCGGTCCGCAACACGAGACTGTTTCACGTGAAACACATCCTGTGCAGATTCGTATCGGTGAACTCGAGTTCGTCGGTAATAACCAACAGAGCCTGCTGACCCAGGCGGAAGGTCAGGGCATAAACTTGCCCTGGTCCTGTCGGGCCGGTATCTGCGGCAGTTGCAAGCAGACCCTCAAGTCCGGCGAGGTGGATCAGCCCGAGGCGCCGGCGTTATCGGCGGCGGAGCGCAAGGCCGGGGTGATCCTCACCTGCTGCTGTGTGCCGCTATCGGATGTGACCTTGTTGTGAGGCGTAAGGTGTGAGGAGTGAGGGAAAGCGTGAGGAGTGAGGGGAAAACCCCAGGCCTGCCAATTTGGTGTGATACCAATTCCAGTAATGATCTGATCATATTAAGGCCTCAGATTAGAGGCAACACAGCCGCCTCCCACGACACGCCATGAACCCATCCGTGGGGGCTCGGAAATGCCGTCCATGACATTTCACGGTCGTGGGAGCCGTTCTCTGTTGCCTCTTCTTGAACACCGAGTTGCCCGAAGGCAGCACCAACAGGTGACTCTGCTGCATCTAGGAGGACAAAGGGATCTGCTCAGCCGACCATCTGACCGCCATGGATGGCGGGAATGCCTGGACGGCAGGAGCATTTCCCGGCCGCGCCACGGATGGCGCGGCTGAGCCTAGAGGGGGCAGCTTGCTGCCGTGACGAAGTGCTTTAGCCTACTGCGAACATCCAGTGAATGTTCGCAGTAGGCTAAAGCAGTGAGTGTCACGTCCCACGGCGAGTCGGGGGAGCGGGCCCTTTGTTCGACTTTTATACAAAAATGAAATAGATCATTTGTTTAGTGGGATTGGTATCATCATTACCGGCTGGCTTCATCCACCAGGTAGAGGATGGACTCGTAGTTGATGCCGCTGTGGTGGCTGAGACCCAGTTCGCAGGTGCGGCTGTTGCTGACCCCACGGGTGCAGTCGGCCGGTATCTGGGCTTTTAACGGCTTCAAGGCGGTGGCGTTCAGCTCGGGCAGGGTAAAGCCCTTGTCGCCGGCAAAACCGCAGCACTCGATATGCTCCGGTACTACCACCTGGGTGGCGCAACGCCGGGCCAGCTCCAGCATTCTGTCGGCCAGCCCCATGCGTCGGCTGCTGCAGGTGATGTGCAGCATCACCGTCTCGTTCACCGGCTGCAGCTCCAGACGTTCCAGAGCCTGCTCCAGCACAAAGGCCACCGGCTCATAGACGGTGAGCGGCAGGGTAAAGCCATCCTGGCCGAGTTTGGCGCAGGGGCTGGTGTCCATCAGCACCGGCCAGCGGCCCTGCTCCGAGACCTGCCACAGGCTCGCCTCCAGCTCGCGCGTCTTGTCGTTGGCCAGCCCGCTCATGCCCTTGCTCTGATAAGGCATGCCACAACACAGGTTGTTGAGATCACGGGGTAGAACGACATCGAAGCCGGCTTTTTCCAGTATCGCCTGAGTGACTTCGGTCAGTGACCGGCGGTCACGGGCATCCGGTGACTGGCCCAGGGTGCGACTGGCGCAGGAGGGGAAATACACCACCTTGGGCCGCCCCCGATCCGAAGCCTGTGGTCGATGCCGATTGGCGGCCGGCGTTTCCGGCAGCCACAGCGGCACCTTGTCATGACTCAGTTTGCGCAAACCCCGGTTCAGGGTGGTCATGGTGCCATTTCCCAGCAGCCTGCGGCCCAGATCGGCGCTGTTCAGGCCGATGGCCACCGCCTTGGTGGTGGTGGTGAAGTGATCGGCACTCCAGCGGGCGATGGATTCGAATTTTCGGTAGCGGGCGGTACGCAGCTTGCGCACCAGGTTGCCGGTATTGATGCCCACCGGGCAGCGTTGTTCGCAGAGGCCGGTGGCGGCACAGGTGTCCACTCCCTGATAGTCGAACACTCGCTGTAGCGAATCATCGACGGTGTCACCGGTTGCTTGCCGTCGTTGCAGCTCACGATAGAGCACGATGCGCTGGCGCGGGGTGAGACTCAGATCCCGGGACGGACATACCGCCTCGCAGAAGCCGCATTCGATACACTTGTCGACGATATCGTCGGCGGCGGGCAGGGGCTTGAGGTTTTTCAGGTGGGCCTCCGGGTCCTGGTTGAGGATCACGCCCGGATTGAGGATACCCCTGGGATCCAGTAGCGCCTTGATACGTTGCATCAGCGCGTAACCTTCCTTACCCCATTCCAGCTCCACATAGGGAGCCATGTTGCGGCCGGTGCCGTGTTCGGCCTTGAGTGAGCCCTTATATTCCACCGCCACCAGTTGGGCCACGGCGTCCATGAAGCCGCCGTAGCGGTCCAGTTCTTCTTGTGACTCGAAGCCCTGGGTGAACACGAAATGCAGGTTGCCGGCCAGGGCATGGCCGAAGATGATGGCCTCATCGTAGCCGAAGCGGTCGAACAGCTCGGTCAACCTGCGTACGGCCGGTGCCAGTTGTTCCACGTGAAACGCCACATCTTCGATGATCACCGTAGTGCCGGTTTCACGCACCGCACCCACCGCCGGAAACATGCCCTTGCGCATGGCCCACAGGCTGGCACAGACTCTCTTGTTCTGGGTGAAGGGGACTTCGTTACATCGCTCGAATCCGGCCACCGTCGTCATCGCCTGTTCGCACTGAGCCAGCAGTTGGGCTTCGTTTTCGCCATGCACTTCAATCAGCAGGGCGGCCGCTTCCAGATCCAGATCTTTGACAAAGTCGGGCATGTCGGCCTTGTCGGCGATGGATCGCAATGCCCGGCCGTCCATCAGTTCCACCGCCGCCACCGAGGTATGGGCCAGCTCGGTCACCGCCAGGCAGGTGGTTTCGATATCCGGATACACCAGCAGGCAGGATGCCTTGAACGGATGGTCGGGCACAGTGTGGTAACTGACCTCGGCGATAAAGCCGAGGGTGCCTTCCGAGCCAATCATCAGGTGGGCCAGGATGTCGAAAGGGTCTTCGAAGTCCACCAGCGCGTTGAGGCTGTAGCCGGTGGTGTTCTTGAGCCGGTACTTGTGACGAATACGTTCGGCCAGTTCGGGGTTGGCCCTGGTTTCTTCGGCCAGTTGCCGCAGCCCGGCCAGCAGCGCCGGCTGTTGCTCGGCAAAGCGGGCCCGGCTGTGTTGATCCCGGGTATCGAGAGTGGTGCCATCGGCCAGCACCAGGCTCAGTCCATCCAGGGTGCGGTAGGAATTCTGGGCGGTGCCGCAGCACATGCCGGAGGCGTTGTTGGCGGCGATGCCGCCGATCTTGCAGCTGTTGATGGAGGCCGGATCGGGACCTATCTTGCGGCCGAAGGGGGCCAGATATTTGTTGGCATCGGCCCCGATCACGCCGGGTTGCAGGGCTATTTTATGGCCGTCATCCAGTACCTGATGATGGCGCCAGTCGTCGGTGAGGGCGATCAGTACCGAGTCGGACACCGCCTGACCCGACAGGCTGGTGCCGGCGGCGCGAAAGGTGCAGTGAATCTGGTACTCGCCACACTGCTGCAACACCCGCACCACTTCTTCCAGGCTGCTCAGGCGCAGCACCATCCTGGGTAACAGGCGGTAAAAGCTGGCGTCGGTACCGTAGGCCAGGCAAAGGGAGCTGTCGGTAATGATTCGCTCGGCGGGCAGAAACTGGGCCAGGGCATCAAGCAGCAGGCGGTAACGATGTTCCATCAAAGGTCCTCTAACATCAGAACTAAAAGTGGTTTCGGTATTGGCGTTGTCATCAGGCACTGGGTATCGGTTATCAGGCATCCTCCAGGATCAGCACCAGCAGCTGCCTGGGTCCGTGAGCGCCATAGGCCAGGGTTTGCTGAATGTCGGCGGTCTTGGACGGCCCCGAGATCAGCAGCAGGTTGGTCGGCATAGCGCCGGCCCAGTGCTGATCGGCCATCATCGCCGGCAGGTTGGCGTGCAGGGTCGAGGCCTTGAGAATGGCGATATGACAGGGCGGCACCAGCGACAGGGTACGGGGTTCTGCCGGCCCGGGCCAGAGTACCAGGCTGCCGGTGGCGGCAATGGCGCCGTGACAATCGGTAATGCCGGCATCGACCCGGTTGAACAGCTCGTCTTTCCACTGCTCCAGCGACTGGTCGAAGGGCCGCTGTTCGGCGCAGTCGGCCAGAGCCTCGGTGAGCTCGGCATGAAAGTCGCCACCGGTGCCGGTGGCGATACGTTTCAGTCCCATCTGCTCTATCCGGGTTTTCAGAGTGGCTATCAGTTCACCGCGGTTCAGCCTGAGTACCTCGGCGTGATTCTGCTGCAGCAGTTCGGTCAATCGGGTCAGCATGGCGCTACGGTCGGTGTTATCCCAGACCGGGTAGTCCGGATTATTGACCGGCAGCGGCTTGATCTCTGCCTGGCGCAGTCGGTTGAGTATGGCGTTGCGGGCAGTCGACATTATTTGTTCCTCTTGGCCATCAGTTCACGCAGGGTGTTGGCGGCGGGTCTGGGGGCGGTGCGGCAACGGGTCCAGGGGCCCAGTTTGCTCGGTATCAGGCCGCGCAGGCGGGTGGCGCACCAGCTCATCATCCGGTACAGCGCAGGCGTGCGGGTGAGCAGGCCGAAGCTGCGCCAGATAAAGGCCTCGGTATTGCTCTTGGCGGAATTTTGGCCGCGTAGCGCCGGTACGCCGGGGCGGGGCTCCTGCTTGGCCTCGCGCCGCAGCCGTTGCAACAATTCGGGAATGGGAATACGTACCGGGCAGACTTCGCCGCAGGCGCCACACAGACTGGAGGCGGTGGGCAGCTCCCGGGTCGCTTCCAGCCCCATCAGGTGGGGGGAAATGATCTTGCCGATGGGGCCGGGATAGACGGTGCCATAGGCATGGCCGCCGATGCGGGTGTAGACCGGGCAGTGGTTCATGCAGGCGCCGCAGCGAATGCACTGCAGTGTCTTGCGCATTTCTTCGTCCACGAAGGCCTGGCTGCGACCGTTGTCGAGCAGCACCAGATGCACTTCTCTGGGGCCGTCCAGCTCGTCGTGCTTGCGGGGGCCGCTTATCATGTTGAAGTAGGTGGTAATGGACTGGCCGGTTGCCGAGCGGGTGAGGGCACTGAACAGCGGCGGCACGTCGGCCAGAAACTCCACCACCTTTTCGATACCGGTGATGGCGATATGTACCTCGGGTACCGTGGTGCACATGCGCCCGTTGCCCTCATTTTCCACCAGGCACAGGGTACCGGTTTCGGCCACCGCGAAGTTGACGCCCGACACCCCGATGTCGGCGCGACGGAACTTCTCGCGCAATACATTGCGTCCGGTCCGGATCAGGGTATCCACGTCCAGGGTGTGTTTGAAGCCGGGTACGTGCTCGGCAAACAGGTCCGCCACCTGCTGCTTGTTCTTGTGAATGGCGGGCATGATGATGTGCGAGGGGGTCTCGTCGCCGAGCTGGACTATGTATTCGCCCATGTCGCTTTCCAGGCAGTCGATGCCTTCTGTGGCCATGGCGTGGTTCAGCTCGATCTCTTCGCTCACCATGGACTTGCCTTTCACTACCTGGGTGCCGCCGTGAGACTGGATGATGTCGGCGAAGAGGGCGTTGGCCCGTTCGGCATTTTCGGCCCAGTGCACCCGAATGCCGTTGGCGATGCAATTGGCTTCCAGTTGTTCGAGCAGCGCCGGCAGCTTGCTCAGACAGCGCTGGCGGATGGCTTCGGCCCGGTCGCGGATGGCGCTTTCTTCATCCGGGTCGGCGAAGGCGGTCTGGCGTTTGTCGCGCAGGTAGTCCATGGCGCCACGGAAGTTGGCGCGCAGTTCAGGATTGGCCAGCGCCGCCTCGGCCTGGGGATGAAACAGCTGGGGTTTATTGTGCATCATGTCCCTCCATCCGACTCAGCAAAAAGGTGGCCAGGTGTATCCCTTTTAGTGCTTTGCCCTGATATTCCAGGGCGCCGTTGATGTTGAGCAGGCAGCCCCAGTCGGCACTTATTAGCTGCTCCGCGCCAGCTTCGCTCAGGTGTTGGGTCTTGTCTTGCACCATGGCTTCGCTGATCGCCGGGTGGCGTACCGAGAAGGTGCCGCCGAAGCCGCAGCACTCGCTTTCGTAGGCCTGTTCACGCAGTTCCACACGCTCCAGCTGGCTCAGCAACTGGCGGGCGGTGTTGTGGACTTTCATTTCCCGACGGGCGGCGCAGGAGGTATGCAGCACCACCGAGGTGGCCGGGCCCTGATCACTAAGCCGGATGCGGCACACCTGCACCAGAAACTCGGTGAGTTCGAATACCCGATCACAAAATTGGTTAACCACCGCTTCCTGCTCGCTGCCGGCGAACAGCCGGCGGTAGTGGTGGTGCATCATGCCGCCGCAGGAACCGGACAGCACTATGACCGGCCAGGGAGCGGGGAACAGTGCCATCTGGCTCAGGGCTGTGGTTTTGGCGTCATCTTCGTAGCCGGATGAATAGGCGGGCTGGCCGCAGCAGGTTTGCTTGGGCACATAGATGACCTCGACACCGGCCAGTTCCAGCAGACGGATGGCATCCAGCCCGCTCTGGGGGGAGAACATGTCCACCAGGCAGGTGGCGTAGATATATACCTTTTCTGGCTTGGCCGGATAGATGCGAATAGCGGACGACATAAGGCAATTCCTTCAAATAACACTGTTTTAGCTGTTGCCTGCCGGTCTGGTGCCGATCGGCAGGCAACGCAACTCAAGACAACTTCAGCAGGGGATCCGAAATACCCAGCCCATAGATGGCAATCATGCCGATGACGCCGAGGGCCACCAGATAGTAGAGGGTGGGCAAGGCGGTCTTGCGCAAGGTGGTGCCTTCCCGACCGAGCAGGCCGACGGTGGCCGAGGCCGCAACCACGTTGTGAATGGCGATCATGTTGCCGGCGGCGGCACCCACCGCCTGCAACGCCACCACCATGGCGGTGGACACGTTCAGCGTCTGGGCGACTTCGAACTGGAACTGGGAAAACATCATGTTGGACACGGTATTGGAGCCGGCGATAAAGGCCCCCAGCGCACCGATGACCCCGCTGATGGCCGGGAAGAAATCACCGACCAGATCGGCGGCCACCCTGGCGGTCATCACCGGCATGCTGGCGATGTCGGCCTCGTTGACCCCGGAGTTGATGAAGATCCTCACCATGGGCACGGTGAACATCAGCACGAAGCCGGCGCCGATCAGGGTGCGGGAAGACTCGGCGACGGCCGGTACGAAGGCGGTGAGCGAGCGGGTCTGGCTCAGTACCGCCACCAGAGAAACGAACACCAGGATACCGCCGGGCAGGTACAGAGGCTGGATGCTGGCGCTGATACCGGCCTCGCCCAGAATGTCGCCGAAGGCGATGCTCCAGCTGGTGAGCAGGCCCTTGAAGCTGTCACTGGTGCGGCTCAGCACCAGCAGTACCGGCAGCAGCAGGTAAGGGAACCATGCGAGGCCCATGCTGATGGGGTGTTGTTTCAGATCTTCCTTGTGAATGGTAAGCGAGCCCAGCCATTCTGCCGGCCAGTTTTTCTCTTCCGGAAACTCGAAGGTGCTCTTGGGTACCAGAAAGCCTTTGCGCGTGGCGGTGACGACGATGGCCAGACCCACCAGGCCGCCGATCAGGGCAGGAAATTCCGGGCCGAGCAGAACGCCGGTGAGTGCGTAAGGCACGGTAAAGGCCAGACCCGCGAAGATGGCAAACGGCAGTATGTCGAGGCCTTCTTTCCAGCTCTTGTTCTTGCCGAAGAAGCGGGTCAGCATCATGCTCATAAACAGGGGCATCAGGATGCCGATGATGGCGTGGGTGACCGCCACGTTGCTGGTCACGGTTTGCAGATAGTCTTGCCAGCCGGAGCCGGCGGTGGTCAGGGTGGTGTTGATGGCGGCGTTGTCCAGGCCGGTGGTCACGCCGACGATGATGGGGGTGCCCACGGCACCGAACGATACCGGTGTGCTCTGAATCATCATGCCCATCAGTACCGCCGCCAGGGCCGGGAAGCCCAGCGCCACCATCAGCGGCGCAGCCACGGCGGCGGGGGTACCAAAGCCGGAGGCGCCCTCGATAAAGCAGCCGAAGCACCAGGCGACGATAATGGCCTGGATGCGACGATCCGGCGAGATGGCGGTGAAGCCGTTGCGAATGGTGGTGATGGCACCGGTATGCTTCAGGGTATTCAGTAACAGGATGGCGCCGAAGATGATCCACAGCAACGAGATGGAAATCGCCAGCCCCTGCAGGCTGGAGGCGATCACCCGGGTGCCGCTCATGTCCCATACCAGCAATGCGACGAGCACGGTCAGGATAAATGCCAGGGGCATGGCGCGTTTGGCCGGCCATTGCAGGCCGACCAGCAGAATGGCGGCGAGCACGATGGGCGAAAATGCCAGCAGTGCCAGTAGGGAATCATTCAACATAGCGGTTCCTTCCTTGAGTATGTCTTGGTGGTCATCATGGGCATACTCCTAGTTTAGAGTATGATGGTGACCAGATTGTTAACGTGATGTAACCTTATCCCCTTGTCTTTTGTGGATATATAGATTTAATGAAACCAATTATTTCCAAAAGTGGATGAATGATGCCGAAAACGGATGATCTGATTCTGTTTGCCCAGGTGGTTGAATTAGGCTCCTTCAGCAAGGCGGCCGACGCCAACGGCCTGACCAACTCGGTGGTGAGCAAGCGCATCGCCCGGCTGGAAAAGGAGCTGGGCAGTACCCTGATCCACCGCACCACGCGGCGTTTGACGCTGAGTGAAGCCGGACAGGTGCTGTATCAGCGTGCTCGCCTGGTGGCACAGACCGCTCAGGAAGCATTTGACGCCATTACTGGCTACAGCCAGTCGCTGCAGGGGCATATCAGAATGTCGGTTCCCACCATTTCCGGCGAACTGTTGCTGGCGCAGGCGGTCGCCGAATTTTGTGAACTGCATCCGGCTATTTCGGTGGATATGTCGCTGGAGAATCGCTTCGTGGACTTGGTTGGAGAGGGATATGATCTGGTGATTCGTACCGGGCACCTGGACGACTCCAACCTGATCGCGCGTCATATCCTGGATTCACATTGGACCATCTGTGCCGCTCCTGCGTATATTAGTCGCCGTGGCAAGCCCCAGGTGCCGGAGGATCTGTTGCAGCATAACTGTCTTATTTACAGTTATCAGGAGAGCGGGGCCCGTGACTGGCTGTTCAACCGTTATGGCGAAATTTATCCGCTGCGGGTGAGCGGCAACTTTTCCACCAATAATGCCGCCGCTCTGCGCAGGGCGGCCCTGGCTGGCCATGGTTTGGCGTATGTGCCACGCTGCCTGGTCTATCCCGACCTGCAGTCTGGGCGCCTGGTTGAGCTGTTACCCCAGCAGGTTGGCAAGATACTGGGTATTTATGCCGTCTACCCCTACAGTCGCCAGCCACCGCGCAAAATAAAGCTGTTGATTGAGCATATCCGTTCCCGTTACATGGATATCAAACATTACTTTTAACGAGAACTTTTAACGAGAGCTACCCATGATTAAAACCGCCATCATTGGCTACGGCCAGTCCGCCAGCATTTTCCATTTGCCTTTTATCGACTGTCTGCCGGAATTCGAGCTGGTGGCCATCAGCACCTCCAAACCGGAAAAGGCGGCGCAAGACTGGCCCGAGGTGAAGGTCTATACCGACGTGGACCAGATGCTGGCCGAATCCGGCGCCCGGCTGGTGGTGATCACCGCACCCAACGAGGTGCACTACGAGCTGGGTCTCAAGGCGTTGAAGTTGGGGCTGCATGTAGTGATGGAAAACCCCGTCGTGACCCAACTGCATCAGGGCGCCGAGATGATGCGGCTGGCCGACACCAATAAACTGTGCCTGATCCCCTTTCATAACCGTCGCTGGGACAGCGATTTTCTGACGTTACGCAAGCTGCTGGCCGACGAGACCCTGGGGCCGATTCATGGTTTCGAGTCCCACTTCGACCGCTTTCGGCCGCGAGTGCGGGCAGAGAAGCCCGGCGTGGGCGCGGGCGTCTGGTTCGATCTGGGCGGGCACATGGTGGATCAGACGCTGGTGTTGTTCGGCAAGCCGCTGTCGGTGACCGCCCGTTGTTTGTCGATGCGTCCCGGCTCACAAGTGACCGACTACTTCCATGTGCAGTTGCACTACAGCGACAAGGAAGTGCTGCTGCACTCCAGCCCCTATCATCCGGGGCCGACCCTGCGTTTCAAACTGCAGGGAGAACGTGGCTGTTATATCAAGCGGGGGTTCGATCCGCAGGAAGAACGGCTGCAGGACGGCATAGTGCCGGACTCACCCTATCTGGCCAAGGAGGCCGAGTCGGACTACGGCATCTTCTATTCCGATGACGAGGCGGAGGTCATCGAGTCACAAGTGGGAGGCTACCGCTATTTCTATGAGGCCACGGCCAGAGCCATTCGTGGTGAAGGCCCCTTGCCGGTGACCATGCAGGATGCACTGGACGGGCTCAATATCATCAATCTGGCGGAGCAGAGCTCGGCGGAAGGGCGTACCCTGTCGTTAACCGCCACCAGCTTCCGGTAGGCACGGCAGCAAAAAGAAGAACGGCGACCTCAGGGCCGCCGTTTTGGTTGTTGCAGCAGGCTGGCTTATTGACTGAGCAGGATGTAAGCGAGGATCAGACCGGCGATAAACAGGGTTTCCAGTACCACCAGCAGCACTGGCTTCCAGCCGACCGAAAGAATGTCCTTGAGCTGGGTACGCACACCCAGGGCGGCGATGGCGGTCAGCAGCATCCAGGAGGAGCTGCCGGCCAGCGGCTGGCTGACGGCGGTCGGAATCCAGCCCAGGCTATTGAGGATAAACAGCGCCACAAAGCCGAGCAGAAAGCCGGGTATCGCCACCCCTTTGCTGCTGCCGCTTTCACCGCGTTGGCGAGCCGCGCGCTGGATCAGGATGCCGATGGTCATGACGATCGGCACCAGCATGGCCACGCGCAGCAGCTTGACGAAGGTGCTGAGGTCACCGACTTCGCTCGACATGCTGTAACCGGCGCCCACTACCTGGGCCACGTCGTGAATGGTGGCACCGATAAAGAGCCCGGCTTCCTGCGGGGTTAAACCGAGACTGGAGCTGATCATCGGATAGAAAATCATCGCCAGGGTGCTGAGGGTGGTGACGCTGATCACGGTGAACAGAGTATTGCGCTTGGTTTGTTCACTTTGATCCAGCACGCTGCTGATGGCCATGGCGGCCGAGGCACCGCAAATGGCCACCGAGCCACCGGTAAGGGTGCCGAATGAAGAAGAGAAGCCGAGCGCGCGGGCCATGATCACGCCAAAGCCGATGGTCAGCACCACCGAAGAACACACCATCAGCAGCGGTGACCAGCCCAGGGTGAGTACGTCGCTGAAGGTGATGCGCAGCCCCAGCATGGCCACCCCGATGCGCAGTACGGTTTTGGCGGAAAACTCCAGCCCCGGCAGGCAGACCGACTCCTGGCTCAAAAAGTTGAAGGCCAGCCCGAGCAGCAGTGCCATCAGCATGGCGGGAGCACCGTAGTGCTGCGACAGAAAGCTGGCGGCAATGCCGATGGTGACTGCTACGCACACCCCGGGAAAGTAGCGTTTTCTCGTATTTTCAATTCGTTGCAACATGCCCATTACCTGGTTGTTGGTTCCTGCAGTCATGAGTGCCGTCCTTGCCGGTTAGTCTGTATTGAGGCCAGCGTGAAGAAGCCGGTGATAGATTTTCATGGTAAGAGGCGAACTCGACAGTATCTAATGCCTTTTTATAGCGGGGCTGTTACTTTTTTGCATACAATACCGCATCAATGTATTAACGAGCAGAATCATGGAAAGCAAATGGCTGCACGACTTCGTTGCCCTGGCCGAGCAGGGTAACTTCTCCAAGGCGGCGGACGTTCGTTTCGTGACCCAACCGGCATTCAGCCGGCGTATTCGTTCACTGGAAAACTGGCTGGGCGTACCGCTGGTATGCCGGGATCGTTACCCCATGGCACTGACCGAGGCCGGCGAGAGCTTTCTGGAGCAGGCCCGGCTGCTATTGTCGCAGATTTATGGCACACGCGACCAGCTGCGCCAGAGCCTGCATGAGCACAGCAGTGTGAATTTTGTGGCGCAACCTTCGCTGGCGGTGACCTTTTTTCCCGGCTGGATCCACTCACTGCGCCCGCAGCTGGGGAACAGCCTGATCCGGCTGAATACCGGCCATTATCACGATGCCATCGAACAGTTCATGTCCGGCTCGGTCGACTTTTTGCTGTGTTTTTCCGGCGACGATACCAGCCCCATGCTCAATCGCCCCGAGGTAGAACGGCGGGTAGTCGGGCAGGATCGGCTGGTGCTGGTGTCGGCGGTGAACGACTCTGGTCATCCGCTGCATGGCTTGTCTGCCGACACGCCGTTGCGCCTGTTGCTGTATCCGCCCACGTCTTTTCTGGGCGCGCTGATCCAGCGTAAATGCCTGCCGGCGTTGAGCGAACAGCCTTGTCTGCCGGTATGCGAAAATGCCCTGGGCGAGGGGCTGAAGGCGTTGGTGCTGCAGGGGGATGGCGCCAGTTTTTTGCCGGCGAGTCTGGTCAGGGAAGAGCTGGAGCAGGGTCGGCTGGTGGAGTTGCCGTTGTCGGCGTGGGTAAAGCTGGATATCGAGTTGTGCTGTCGGCAACCCTTTCGTTCCGAACAGGTAGCGTTGTGCTGGCAACAGATCCGCCAGGTAACGACCTAGCGGATGCGGCTTGCCCGGTTGGCGGCAAACGGCCGACCGGGCAGGACTGTTCAGTGGCGTCAGTGATTGCCTATTCGGCGCCGTGCCGCCGCTGCAGTGCCAGGCCCTGCAGGAAGTTGCGCAGGAACTGATCGCCACAGGGTTGATAATGCTTGTGACCGGGCTTGCGGAACAGTGAGGTCAGCTCGGGCTTTCTCACTTCAAAACCGGCCAGCTTCAGCAGGCCGAGAATGTCTTCTTCCTTCAGCTCCAGCGCCACGCGCAGCTTCTTGAACACCTGATTGTTGATGGGTTCAGCCTGTTCCGCACGCGGTGCCGGGCCACCTTCGCGCGGGCCACGGTTTTTCAGGATCAAACCGTCCAGAAAGCCCAGAATCTGCTCGTTGCTGCAGCTGTGGTAATTGGCGTCTTCTTCCTTGGCCAGCAGGGCCAGAAACTGCGCTTCGTTGATGGTCACGTCACCCATGCCAAACAGCGTTATGGCTTGCTGGTCGGGCAGGTCGAGCGCATAACGAATGCGGCGCAGAATATCGTTATTGGTCATTTTCGTTTTTCTCCCCGGGCTTCACTTCCGCTTTTTTGACGCGGATTTTCTGGCCGTCTACTTCCATGCCGTTCAGGCTCTTGATGGCGGCCTTGGCCTGAGCCGGGTTGGGCATGAAGGCGAAGCCGAAGCCCTTGGAGTTGTTGGTGTTCGGGTCCATTACCAGGTGGAAGTAATGCACCAGGCCGTAAGGTGCCAGCAGGGCCAGTACCTTGTCTTCTGTGGTGAGGCGGGACAGGCCCCGAATCATGATTTTCATGGTGTCTCCAGTATGACGCCGGTGCGCAATACAAGGCGGTGGCAAGAATAAATATGGCGTGAATAGCGCCAAAGGGTCGCGAGTGTAACAGGTTGACCGACCGGCGTCTGCCCGCATCTCGGCGACCCGTTTCGCGCTTTAATTATGGGATAAAAACACGGAAGGATAGCCGACCCGGGCGGGTCGGCCATTTTTATCGATTCAGCTTTCCAGGCTACGAATACGCTGGCGCAGTATCGAAAAGTCGAACGCCGAACGGTTCGGCAGCAGCATCAGCAGGCAAGACACCAGCACCGGCACCAGAGTGGCCAGCAGGAAGGACTCCAGCAGATAGGTGAGTGGCTCGCCTGGTGCCGGGAATAGCCAGAGGCCGGCTACCAGCCCGGCCGCCGTGCTGAGTACGGCGTTATAGCTCTGGTAGCGGGCGCTGTAGAAACCGAAGAACACCGGGAAGGCGGCGGCACAGCACAGCAAATCGGCCAGCAGGAACAGATACAGCACGCTGAAACCCTGGGAGGCGACGAACAGCACCGGAATCGACAGCAGCACGATCAGCCAGCGCGACAGCCCAAGCAGCTTGTGGGCGCCGATGTTCGGCAGCAGGCGGCGCAGGTCGACCACCATCATGCTGGACAGACCGCTGATGGTGGAGTCGGCACTGCTCATGATCAGCGCCAGACCAAAGGGCAGCAGGCCGATGGCAAACCACAGCGGCATGTTCGGCATCAAGACGCTGAACAGGGCGACCGAACCGTCACCGGGCAGATCCAGCCCCACGAAGGCCAGTCCGAACAGCCCCATGATGAAGATAATCGGAAAGCTGATCAGGCCGCTCAGAATGAAGCCGTTGCGAATCACCTTGTTGTCGCGGGCGGCAAACACCCGCTGCCAGGTACCCTGATAAAACAGGCCGGTCAGCACCACCGCGATGAAAAAGGTCAGGCCGGACTTGAGGCCGGTGGTGTCCAGCGGATTGAGCAGGTGCGGGGCTTTTTCCTGCAGCCCGGCGATGATCGGTGTTAGCCCGCCGGTGGCCTGCCAGCCAAACATCATCAACAGCAGCAGAAACGGCAGTATCACCAGCATCTGCACCCGGTCGGTAAAGATGGTGACCCGCAGCCCGCCGTACAGGGTATAGAGCAGGGTAGCGCCCATGACGATGCCGGCGGTCACCCACAAGGGTACCGGTGCCAGCAGTGCCACCATCTGGGCGATGGCGGTCAGTCCGGCGGTGAGCGAGATAAACAGGTAGAACATCATGATCACCAGCACAAAACCGTACATGCCGCGGCCATAGCGGCCGAGCACGAATTCGGTCAGGGTGTGGCCCTCGGGCATCAGCTCGCGGATGCGCCCGCCGAGCGGAATCATGATAAGCCGGGGCACCAGCACGCCCAGGGCATAGCCGGTAATGGCGCCAATGCCGCCCCAGGTGGCGGCCTGAGCCGGACCAAACAGGATCCAGGTACCCATGGTGGTGGCCAGCAGGGTCAGCATGGTGGCGCTGCCACTCTGGCTGTTGCGGGCCACGATAAAGTCTTCCAGCTTGTCTTGCCGGCGGCGGGCATAAAGCAGGCCGGGAATGGCAAAAACGGCGGCAAATAAGCAGAGCCACAGAATCGCGGCGGTGGTGTCCAGCATGTTGTTCTCCCTTTGTCCGTAACAGGTCAGTGCCCGTAACGGACAAGCATGACGATGGTAGCCATTCATTGGCTACATGGCGCCGGGCAACAACGGGCAGATTGGGAGGGAGAGTGAGGATCAATCATTTCCTTCCCTTCGCCGGCATTACCCGGATCAGGTTCGAAGGGTTACTGCAGTAAATTGCAGAGTCTCAGCCGGTCAGGCTCCCCCAGGAATAGCGTCAAGAGAGTAGAGAGACTGCCGATGGTTGTCAATCAAAGGCCCCATATCAGCGGCAACATCTAGCTGTTCGCAGACATAAAAAAACGCGGCCGAAGCCGCGTTTTTACTTTCAGCACAGAGGCCGGCTTATTTCACCATCCAGTCGATGGTTTCACCGGCGCGAATCGGCACCAGCTGATCGCCGCCCAGCGGCAGGGTGGCGTCGACGGTCCAGCTTTCTTTCACCAGGGTGATGGTGTCGGCGTTGCGGGGCAGGCCGTAGAAGTCGGGGCCGTTGTGGCTGGTAAAGGCTTCCAGCTTGTCCAGCGCACCGGCTTCCTCGAAGGCTTCGGCATACAGTTCCACGGCGGCGTGGGAGGTGTAGGCACCGGCACAGCCGCAGGCGGCTTCCTTGCGATGCTGGAAGTGCGGCGCCGAATCGGTACCCATGAAGAATTTCTTGCTGCCGCTGGTGGCGGCCCGCACCAGCGCCTGCTGGTGGGTGTTGCGCTTGAGAATGGGCAGGCAGTAGAAGTGCGGGCGAATGCCGCCCACCAGCATGTGATTGCGGTTGAACAGCAGGTGGTGAGCGGTAATGGTGGCCGCCACGTTGTCGCCTGCCTGTTCCACGAAGTTGACCGCGTGCTCGGTGGTGATGTGCTCCAGCACGATTTTAAGCCCGGGGAAGTCGCGCACCACGTCGGGCAGCACGGTGTCGAGGAACACCTTTTCCCGGTCGAAGATGTCGATGCTCGGATCGGTTACTTCACCGTGAACCAGCAGCAGGGTGCCGGTTTCCTGCATGACTTCCAGCACCGGGTAGATGTTTTTCACATCGGTCACGCCGGAGTCGGAGTTGGTGGTGGCGCCGGCCGGGTAGAGCTTGCAGGCCACAATCTTGCCGGTGGCCTTGGCCGTGCGGATTTCCTGCGGGTCGGTTTTATCGGTCAGATAAAGGCTCATCAGCGGCTCGAACCGGCTGCCTTCGGGCCGTACCGCCACGATGCGGTCGTAGTAGGCCAGTGCCAGATCTGTGGTGGTGGCCGGCGGCAGCAGGTTGGGCATCACGAGGGCGCGGCCCAGGTAACGGCTGGCATCGCGCACCGTGTCTTTGAGTTGTTCGCCATCGCGCAGGTGCAGGTGCCAGTCGTCGGGGCGGGTGATGGTCAGTGTGGTTGTAGTTGCGGTCATAGTTGAGGTCATAGTCGGCTCGGCGGGTTATCCATTACATCCAGACGGCCATTATCCACCTAGCGGCGGTTTTCACCAAACTTCCGAAAAACGTGAGGGGTGAGACGTGAAGGGAGAGGAGAAAGAAACAAAATGAAACAGGCGGCCTTGCTTGTGGTTTTTCGCCTCACGTCTTACCCCTCACCCCTCACGCTCTCGGGCTATTAAACCCGCGCAGGGGTGTGTTATGGTCTGGGCGTGACACGGGGTGTCTTGCGGCCAGTGGCCGGCAGGGCTGAGATAACACCCGTCGAACCTGATCCAGTTCATACTGGCGAAGGGATGTCAGCCTTCCGGCTATCGGCGTATTCTGCCAGTCCATGCCTTCGCCTCTAACAAGAGGTAGCGATGCAAACGTCCATCAATCTGAACGAACAACTGGTGCTGGTCACCGGCGGCGCCCGTGGCCTGGGCGAACACCTGGTACGCGCCTTTCTGCGTGAAGGCGCACGGGTGGTAATCAACTACCTGCACAGCGCCGAGGCCGCCGAAAAGTTGGCGGCAACAGCCCCCGGTCGGGCGCTGGCACTGCAGGCCGACGTAACCGATGCCGCTGCGGTGCAGGCGCTGTTTGCCCAGGCGCGCGAACATTTCGGCAGCCCGATCACCACCGTCATCAACAATGCCCTGCCGGCTTTTTCGTTCAACGGCGATGACCGGGCCAATGCGGATCAACTGCGTTGGGAAGATCTCAACCAGCAGCTGGAAGGCGTGGTCAAAGGCGCGCTCAATACCACCCAGGCAGCGTTGCCCGGTCTGCGCGAGGCGGGCTTTGGCCGCATCGTCAACGTGGGCACCAATCTGTTTCAGAACCCGGTGGTGCCGTATCACGACTACACCGCCGCCAAGGCGGCGCTGCTGTCGCTGACCCGCACCCTGTCGCAGGATCTGGGCCCGGACGGCATTACCGTCAACATGGTGTCCGGCGGCCTGCTGCGCACCACCGATGCCTCGGCCGCCACGCCCGAAGCGGTGTTCGATTACATCGCCGCCGCTACGCCGTTGCGCCGTGTTACGACCCCCGCCGAGTTTGCCGATGCCACCCTGTTCTTCGCCTCACCCTGGTCACGCTCGGTGACCGGCCAGAATCTGGTGGTCGACGGCGGCCTGGTGAAAAACTGATGGCGGCCCGGAATCAAGACCAGCGCATGATGCACCTGAACCTGTTTTTGTTTGGCTGCGGTCATCACAGGGCGGCCTGGCGTCACCCCGACTCGGCGGTAGAGCAGCTGGGCGACATTCGTTATTACGAGCGGCTGGCGCAAACCGCCGAGCGGGGCAAGCTGGATGCGGTGTTCTTCGCCGACGGTCAGTCTACCGGCAATGTGGCGGACGGCAGCTACTGGTTTCTGGAGCCGTTGACGGCCATGGCCGCCATGAGCCGGGCCACCGATCGCATCGGTTTTATCAGCACGGTGTCCAGCACCTTTTTCACGCCTTTTCATGCGGCGCGCATGATGGCCTCGCTCGATCATATATCCAACGGTCGCATGGGCTGGAACGTGGTGACCTCCATGTTCGATGTGGAAGCCCGCAACCATGGTTATGAGGCCATGCCGGCCCACGCCGAGCGTTATCGCCGGGCCGAGGAGTTTGTGGATGCGGTGATCAAACTGTGGGATTCCTGGCAGACAGATGCGCTGGTGATGGATCGTGCCGGCCATTATGCCGATCCCGACAAAGTGGTGCCCATCAATCACCACGGCGAGTTCTTTCTGGTGGACGGCCCGCTCAATGTGCCGCGCCCGCCCCAGGGTCATCCGGTGTTGTTTCAGGCCGGCGCGTCCGATCAGGGACGAGCATTGGCGGCCAAGTGTGCCGAGGCCATTTACGCCGTGGCCTACGACTTGCCCGCCGCTCAGGATTACTATCGCGATATCAAACGGCGGGTGCAGGCCACCGGTCGCGGGGTTGATGTGCCTATCATGCCGGGGCTGGTGACCTATGTGGCGTCTACTGAAGCCGAGGCGCTGGCCAAGCAGCGTGAGCTGGACGAGCTGCTGCCCGCCGCCGCCTCGCTGCGCCAACTGAGTACCTACGTGGGGCAGGACTGCTCCGGCTGGGAGCTGGACGCGCCGGTACCGGCGTTGCCGTCGCTGGATGCCTTTACCGGGCCCAAGGGCCGCTTCGCGACCATTCTGCGCATTATCGAGACCGAACAGCCCACGGTGCGGCAGCTGTTGGGTCGGCTGGCGGCCGGTGGCGGTCACTGCACCATGGTGGGCACGCCCGAGTCTATTGCCGATCGTATGGAGCTGTGGTTTCACCACGAAGGTGCCGACGGTTTCAACCTGATGCCACCGTCGCTGCCCGCCGGCATCGAGGACTTTGTCGATCAGGTGGTACCTGAACTGCAGCGCCGCGGCCTGTTCCGCACCGAATATGAAGGCAGCACCCTGCGCGATCATCTGGGGCTGACTCGACCCGAGTAAGCGTAATTCCGATGGATTGCTTGTTGGTCACAAGTAGTTGTGATAACAGCAGAAAATCGGCCAAAGGGCCCGCTCCGCCGACACGCCGTAAATACATCCCTGTAGGCTCAGCCGAGCCATCCGTGGCGCGGATGGTCGGCTGAGCAGATCCCTTTGCCCTCCTTGCTGCTCCGGCATCGCCTGTTGGCGCCGTCTGCAGACAACTCGGAGTTTAGAAAGAGGCAACAGAGACAAGCTCCCACGACCGTGACATGCCAGGGATGGCATGTCCGAGCCTTACAGGGATGTACTTGTAACGTGTCGTGGGAGGTGACTGTGTTGCCTCTGGAGCCGGGCGTAAAGACAGATGCTTACCTCGACTACAGTGTCATCCTGTAGTGCCGTCGGCTAACCTGATAAGCGTGCTTTCTGTAACGAACTTTCTGTAATAAACAAGGAGTCGATATGCGTATTTTGATGGTACTGACCTCTCATGACCAACTGGGGGATACCGGCGAGAAAACCGGTTTCTGGCTGGAAGAATTTGCCGCTCCTTATTACGCATTCAAGGATGCGGGCGCCACCATTACCCTGGCTTCGCCCAAGGGGGGCCAGCCGCCGCTGGATCCGAAAAGCGATGCAACCGATGCCCAGACCGAGGCCACCGAGCGTTTTCGCGCCGATGCGGCCGCTCAGGCCGAGCTGGCCACTACCCACCAGCTGGCCGATCTGTCGGTGAATGACTTTGATGCGGTGTTTTATCCCGGCGGTCACGGTCCACTGTGGGATCTGGCGGAAGATGCGGACTCCATCGCGTTAATCGAGGCCATGGCCGCGGCGGGCAAACCGGTGGCGGCGGTGTGTCACGCCCCGGCGGTGTTGCGCCATACCAGGGATGGTGCGGGTAAACCGCTGGTGAGCGGCAGGCGGGTAACCGGCTTTACCAACAGCGAAGAAGAAGCGGTACAGCTGACCGCCATAGTGCCTTTTCTGGTGGAGGAAATGCTGCGCCAGAACGGCGGCGATTACCGCAAGGCCGATGACTGGCAGCCGCATGTGGAAACCGATGGTTTGCTGGTCACCGGCCAGAACCCGGCCTCTTCCGAGCCGGCTGCCAGCGCCCTGCTGGCGCTATTGAAGCACTGACACCTCAGCCCGGCGGCGACAGCCGCCGTTCCAGCCGCTGAAACAGGGCATCGATCAAAATGGCCACCAGCGCCACCATGATGCCGCCCTGCAGTACGAAAGCCATGTTGTCGGTCAGCAGGCCGGCAATAATCACCTCTCCAAAGCCCTTGGCCGCCACCGTCGATCCTATGGTGGCGGTGCCGATGCTGATCACCAGCGAAATGCGGATACCGGCGATGATCATCGGCAGTGCCAGCGGCAATTCCACCGACCACAGCTGCTGGCGCGGGCTCATGCCCATGCCGCGTGCCGCCTCGCGCACGCTGGCCGGCACCTGCTGCAGGCCGGTAACGGTGTTTTCATAAATGGGCAGCATGCCATAGAGAAACAGCGCCACCAGAGTCGGGGTCAGCCCGAAGCCCAGCGCGGGCACCGCCAGTGCCAATACCGCTACCGGTGGAAAGGTCTGGCCCAGATTGGCGATGGCCCTGGCCAGTGGCAGAAATTCCCGCCCGGCGGCACGGGTCACCAGAATACCGCCGCCCAGCGCCACCAGGGTGGCGCCGAAAATGGCGATGAATACCGCCGCCAGATGCCACAGCAGCAAATTCAGAAAGCTGTCGCGGGCGTAAATGGCCGGGGCCCGCTCATCGACCAGCGGGCGAAACAGCGGCTCCAGCCACGGCATCTTGAGGGTCATGATCAGTAACAGCAGCAGGGGGATCGCCACCCCCAGCCAGCGGAGCGGATGACGGCTGCTCATGCCCGGGCGCCCTGTTGCAGCAGGTCACTCATCGACAACTGGCCGATGGCGATGCCGTTGGCATCCAGTACCTGTAAAAGCTCGGCCTGCTCCCAGATCAGCAGCGCCATGGCATCGCGCAGGTTGGCGCTGGCCACAATGCTGGGTATGGAAGACGACGGCTGCTGTTGCAGGGGGGTCATTACCTGGCCTACCTGTTTGATGGCCAGCAGGCGCAGGGATCTGTCCAGTCCGCCCACCAGACTTTGCACAAAACCGGCGCGGGGCTGGCGCAGCAGGGCCTCCGGGCTGTCGAGCTGCAGCAACTCGCCCTGGTCCATTACCGCAATCACGTCGGCCATTTTCACCGCTTCTTCCAGATCGTGAGTCACCATGATGATGGTGATGCCCAGCAGTTTTTGTACTCGCAGCAGCTCGTCCTGCAGGTGTTCGCGGGTCAGCGGATCCAGGGCGCCGAAGGGCTCGTCCATCAGCAACAGTTCGGGTCGGGCGGCCAGAGCCCGGGCCACACCCACCCGCTGCTGTTCGCCGCCGGAGAGCTGGTGCGGGTATTTGTTGGCGAAGGTGGCGGCATCCAGCTTGAACAGGGTCAGCAGCTCGGTGACCCGCGCATCGATATCCGCCTTTTTCCAGCCCAGCAGCCGGGGAACGGTGGCGATGTTGTGATGAATGGTGCGATGGGGGAACAGGCCCACTCCCTGAATGACGTAGCCGATGCGTCGGCGCAGCTGTTCCGGCGGCAGTGTGGTCACATCCTGCTCGTTGATCAGGATCTGGCCCTGGCTGGGCTCTATCAGCCGGTTGATCATGCGCAGGGTAGTGGACTTGCCACAGCCGGAGGTGCCGACCAGCATGCAGAACTGGCCACGTTCTACCCTGAACGAGAGGTCATTGACGGCGATTTGTGCGCCAAATTGTTTGCCGAGGGCTTTTACTTCGATCATGCATTTTCGCCTTTCTGCAGGGCTATCAGGGTGTCGATGAGGATGGCGAACAAAAAGGCCAGCAACAGGGTAGGCACGGCGCCGAGAATCACCAGATCGGTGGCCGTTTGCCCCAACCCTTGAAAGATGTAGGTACCGAAGCCGCCGCCGCCCACCAGGGCCGCCACCGCCACCAGACCGATGTTCATGGTCACCACTACCCGCAGCCCGGTAAGAATCACCGGCATGGCCAGCGGAAACTCCACCTGCCACAGGCGCTGACGGGCATTCATGCCCATGCCGGTGGCGGCTTCTCGTACCCGGGCGTCTATTCTGTCGAAACCCAGCGCGGTATTGCTGACGATGGGCAGCAGTGAATAGAAGAACAGGGCAATCACCGCCGGGGCCGCGCCTATGCCTCTAATGCCGAGATCGGCCAGCAGCGGGTAGCCGGTCGCCAGCAGGCTGAGGGGGATCATCAGCAGGCCGAACATGGCCAGGCTGGGGATGGTTTGCAGCACATTCAGCAGCGGAAAAACACCATTGCGCAGGCGTTGGGAGCGGTGGCAATACAGACCCAGCGGAATACCGACGATCAGCGCCGGTATTATGCTGCCCAGTGACAGTTGCAGGTGACGAAGCGCCTGACGCCAGAAATCGGTCTGATTATGGTATTCCCGCAACAGCGACAGGTTGTCGCCGTGGCCGAAGGCCAGCAATGCCATGACGGCGGCGACGATCAGGGCCACCAGCGCCAGCCGGGGCAGGGGGCGCAAGGCCAGCTTGATGGCCACATCGGTGATCAGCAGCGCCAGCCAGAATATGGCCAGCCAGAAGCCGGCATCGAGGGAAACCCGGGCCAGCGGGCTGGCCTCAACCAGCAACTGTGTTGCACCGGCGCCGGCGGTATACATCAGCATTATCAGGGTCAGAGCGGTCAGCACCAAACGGGTGCGTATGGCCGTTTTGAAAAGGGATAACAGGCTGGTAAGCGCTAACATCACCAGCAGGGGGGTTAAGGTGCTGAAACCGGCCGCATCCAGCAGGCCGATGCTCTGGCCGGGCATGATGCGGTTGGGTTGCAGGCTGACGAAGGGCAGGGCAAACAGCGACAGCAGCAGGGCGAACCCCAGCAGGCCGCCGACCTTGTCCAGATTGAAAAACTTCAAAAAGACTCCTGGCACAGACTTAAAAACGCGAGGTACGGGTAACCAGTTGATATCGGGGTACGGCAGAAGCCAGTCCCGAACACAGACACGCCGTGAACCCATCCATGGGGGCTCTGTCGCGCCATCCCTGGCGCGGAAGGTCTGTTTTTCGGGCTCTGGCTTCTGCCTGCGAGGTTCGATGCGGCCGTCAGCTGGTTAGCCCTTCAGAAAGCCCTTGTCTGACAGGTAGCTTCTGGCGACCGCCTGGGCGCTTTCGCCGCCGATGGCGATGCGGCTGTTCAGTTGCTGCAGAGTTCTGACGTCCAGCGACTGGAAAATCGGCTCCAGAATGGTGGCGATCTCCGGGTGGGCCAGCAGGGTCTCTTCACGCACTACGGGTGCGGGGGCGTAGACCGGTTGCACGCCCTTGTCGTCTTCCATTACCACCAGGCCGACCGAGGCGATGGCGCCGTCGGTACCGTACACCATGGCCGCATTGGTGTTATCGGTTTGCAGGGCCGCCGCCTTGATGGTGGCCGCGGTGTTGCCCCCGGCGAGCACCAGCAGCTGATCGTCGCTCAGGGTGAAATCATAGGTCTGCTGAAAGGCGGGTAACACCGCCGGGCTGGACACAAACTCGGCCGAGGCGGCCAGCTTGATATTGCCCCCCTGGGTCACATAACGGCCGAAATCGGACATGGTGTGTAACCGGTTACTATCGGCAATATCCTGGCGTAGCGCGATGGCCCAGGTGTTGTTGGCGTTGGCGGGAGTCAGCCAGATCAGCTGGTGCTGGTCGTAGTCCAGCTGCTTGGCTAGGTCATAGCCCTGTTGAAAGTCTTTCCATGCCGAGTCTGCTTCCCGGTTGTGGAAGAAGGCGGCGTTGCCGGTGTATTCGGGGTAAATATCGATTTCGCCGGAGGTGATGGCCTTGCGCACTATGGGGGTGCCGCCCAGCTGTGAGCGATTTTCTACATCGAGGCCCGCCTCTTGCAGCGCCAGATAGATAACATTACCCAGCAGGCCGCCTTCGGTGTCGATTTTGGACGACACCACGATGGCGTCGGCGGCCAGACCGGGCTGGGCCACGGCCATGGAAAGGGTAAATACGGCCGAAGCCAGCGACTTTTTCATGCTGTTGTTCCTTGTCTGGAAAAGTTTGAGTCCCCAAGCGTAAGGGTACTTTATGCAAAGCTCGCCCTCCGGTAAACCGCTAACCGGTATTCAGCTGTTTGTATGCTGTCGTTCCAGAGACAACACAGCCGCCTCCCACGACACGCCATTAACCCATCCTTGGGGGCTCGGAAATGCCGTCCCTGGCATTTCACGGTCGTGGGAGGCGTTCTCTGTTGCCTCTTCTTGAATACCGAGTTGTCCGCAGACGGCGCTAACAGCTGACTCTGTAGCATCAAGGAGGACAAAGGATCTGCGCTGCCGACCTTCTGTTTCAGGGATGAAACAGAGAGCCCCCACGAATGGGTTCATGGCGAGTCGGCGGAGCGGACCCTTTGTTCGACGGTCTGGCCTTCGCTACTCAACTCCTTGGCGGTCATCCGGGTTACCGGGGGCGTCTTTCTTGCCACTACGTGCTACGCGCAGGTTGAAGGGGCGCCAGATGCCCTGGCTGGAGAAGCACTCCCAGCCCCAGCGCAGCCAGCGTAGCAGGGCGAAGGCCAGCCACAGTGCCCAGGCCAGCATCAGCAGTCGGTATACCAGCAGCGGCACCGACAGCACCCATGCCTGAGGCAGGGCTCCCTCGCTGCGGTCCTGATACCAGCGCAGAGTATTGCCATGGGAGTTGTTGCCGCTGATCTGCATATCCGGCAGGCCCAGCAGGCCCTGCTGTATGGCAAAAAACAGATAGCTCAGCGCCAGCAGGGTCAGCAATACCAGGCCGATTTGTGCCAGATTGAACAGCCTACCCGCCTCGGCGTGTTGCCAGCGGCCACGCAGGCCGAGCGCCAGCAACCAGCCAACCACCACCAGTGCCATCCACAAGGGCACCTGGGTCAGCCCTATGCCCAGCAACAACCAGTGATGAAAGCGCAGCGGCGTAAACGATATCCGGCTCAGGCCCAGGGCCAGCAACAGGGTCATGGCCAACAGGCTCCAGAACAGTACCGCCGGGCCCAGGCGTGGGCCCATGGCAAACAGGATCCAGCGATCCTTGCCCAGTTCCAGCTCGATGTGATTATTGACGCCGGCACTGCCCGGATCGATGTGCGGGGTAGACAGCAGCGGGCTGATGCCCTGGTTATGGCGCCAGTTAACCTCCAGCCTCTGGACCCCCGGCGTCAGCGGCAAGGTCAGCGTTTGGCCCTGCAGGCGAATGGGCTGCACCTTGCCGTTGATGGCTACCGACTGCAGGCTGATGTTGTCGGGCAATTGCAGGCTGTGCTGGCCACCCTGACTGCTGCGCAGCTGTAGCTGCAGGCTGGCATCGATGGCGCGCTGGCCGGGCTTCAGAGTCAGGCGGGTGCTGTCGATGGTCAGGGTCTGGCCGTCGACCCCGGCGGGGCGACTGATGTCGAGCCTGATGGACTCTCCGGGCCAGGGCCGCCATTCCGGCAGCCAGTTGCCGGTGGCGCCCTGATGATGAATGACCGGTATGCCGCCGCTCTCCAGATGCCAGATAGGGCTGGTATCCACCTGCCATACCTCGGTCCAGCGGCGGGTGTCGGGCGCGGTCAGGGTGAGGCGGGGAGCCTTTTCCAGCCGGGACTGCCAGCGGGCTTGCTGCTGGTTGGCGGCAAGCACCAGCATCACCTGATCGTTCTGCACGCGAACGCCGTCGGTAAGTACCGACTCACCCGCCAGTAGCGGTATTTGCAGCGAGATGGGCTGCCCGACCGGTGATTGCCGGGTGACCCGGGTCTCGATCATCCAGTCCAGATCGAGCCGCAATATCCGTTCTACGCGTACAAAATCCGGCAACGCGCCGGGTTCCAGCGCGGTTGGCTGTGTGGCGCTGGCCGTTTTAATGCGGCTCAGTTGCAACTGGGCCTCGGGCACGCCATTTTCATCGATGCCTTGCACCGTCCAGCCGCTTGCCTGCACCGTGACGTTGTGAGGGCGCAGCGTCAGCGGCAGTTGCACGCCGCCCTGAGCGGGCAGCGGGCCACTCATCTTCACTCGGTGAATGCCCGGCGGCAACGGCAGATACAGCTCACCGTTGCTGCCGCGCCGCAGTGCCGGTGCCGGGTCACCGTTAAGCAGTACCTGGCGCGGTAGCCAGTGATCGGCGTCGGCCGGCAGGGGCACGGCCACCGCCGCCTGGGTATGCACTTCCAGTTCGGCCACCAGCTGCTGCGGGTCTATTTGTTGCGGATCTATGGTCAGCTTCATCTGCGAGATCAACGCACAGTCGGGCAGGCAGTCGGGAGGAGCCAGCAGGCGGGTTTTCAGCTGTTCGAGCAGCCGGGCATCCGGCATTTCTGCCTGGACCGGGGCTGGCAGGGCCAGCAACAGAGGAAGCAGCAGCCCTATCGGCAACCATACCGGTAACCAGGCCGACAACAGGCTGTGTTGCAGATAGAAACCGCGTCCCCGCTGAAAATTAATGCCGGCCATGCGCAGTACCAGCAGGCCAACCAGCGCCACCCGTAGCAGGTTCAATAGCAGGTTGGCAGTCGGTGGCAACAGCACCAGTTGTATTTGCTGATCCCGTTGCACCGGGCCGTTCCAGCTCAGCTCGACGCTGTTCCATTGCCAGTCTGGCAGGCCGGGGCCGGTCTGCACTCTGGCATTGGGGTCAATTTGCGTCAGTGGTTGGCTCTGTCCGGTGGAAGGCGCTGCGGCCAGCCGTTTGCCGGTCAGCTCCTGCAGCGGCGTCGACTGCGGTACCGACAACCCCTGTTCGGCGTCGGACGTGACGGCCGTTGGGGCCTGGTCGGCCAGCGGAACCGACCGATAAGACGAAGTGTGTGCCAACTGCGGATACATGGCGCTACGTACCTCGGCCACCATGAAAGGGATGGCGATCAGCCCCAGCACCAGCAGGCCGAGATTACGATAACCGATCATGAATTTGCGTAGTCGTCCGGCGGGCAGTACCCGCAGCAATGCCGTGGCCGCCAGCAGATGCAGCCAGACCCAGCGTGGCGGGCCCAGTCCGCTGGACTGATGCCAGATCAGCACCAGGGTCAGCAGGGCAAGCAGTCCCCATTGCCAGCCCCAGAGGCGATAGGCGGCGAGGGCGGCGATCAGCACCAGAAACAAGTCCAGCAGGGTCCAGCGTTGCAGCCAGGTGCTGGGCGCGCTGTCCATGCCCGAGGCGGAAAGCAGCGTCCAGCCCGGTGGCAGGTGCAGCTGGGTGTGTAAATGCTGCACGTCGGTATTCCAGCCTACCGCCGGCAGGGTGCCGATGTTGCCTTGATAGCGGCTGTCGGCGCTGAGCTCGAGTGCTCCCCGGCGCACTTCAACCCCCACCCGATCCGAATCCGGCAGTCGGGTAATGAACTGGGGTTGCCGGTCGATGGAAACCCGACCCAGCTGCAGGGCCGGGGTCGCTTCCAGCCGCCAGCCCTGGGTCATGCGGCCTGTGATGCGGTCTTGCAGGGTGTAGCCGCCACCGTCGAAGTCCAGCCACATTCTGCGCTGCAGGCTGAGCCGGTCGGGCTCCGGTTCCCGGTCACCGCGCCGGATTTCCCTGAGCTGCATCCGGTCACCCTGATTAATCCGATAGGCGGGCAGGCGTTGCCACTCCCGAGGCAGGCTGGTCTGCTGTGGATCGATGGAAACCAGATTCTCGACTTCGACCAGTCGCAGCTGATTCATGGCCTTAAATACCCAGACCTCCTGCTTCGGCCAGGGCGCCGGTACGGTAGCCAGGGTCAGGTTGCTGACATTGTTCGGGTGCCGGCTGACAAGGCGGATGCTCCAGCGACCGGGGCGAACCTGTACCCGCAAGCGACCGTCGGGCTCAAGCCGGGCGGGCAGGGGACTGTTTAGCAGCAGCGGTATCTGTTCATCGAGCAGCACCGGGCCCAGCAGCAGCTCGCGTTGCTCGCCAGCCACTTCCAGATTAACGAGGGTGGTTACCTGCAGCGGAATATTGTCTTCGACCTGGCGATACACCTGCAGCGCCAGCGCGTCTCCCCCGGATGGCGGTTTATCGCCGTCAGCCTGTCGTTTGCCCAGCCAGAGGCGGCCGTTATTGTCCAGGTCGGTTTCTGCTATCGGCTTTTCGTTGATAGTCAGTGCCAGCAAACCGGTGTCCGGATTAAGGGTGAGATGTTTCGGCAGTCGCTGCCATTGCCATTGCCCCTCGATGCGATGATTGCCGGCGGGCAGCCTGATGCTGGGGTTGCCCTGATTGGCCGACACCGCCACCGGTTTGCCGTTCACGGTGATCTGCCGGGGCCAGTGTCGTTGGTCGCCGGGCAGGGTGACCCAATCTTCCCGATAGAGTTGCCACTGCTGGCTGAAGCGACCGCCGTTGTCGCCGAGATCGAGGGTCAGCCGACTGGGCCAGGCACAGTGGTGGCTGGCTCCCTGGTTATAGAGAAAGGGGCAGTGGCGCTGTTCTTCGCCGTGCAGCACCCAGTCAACCCAGGGTTGCAGCGGAGTAGGCACCTGTTCCGGGCTCAGGGCGAGTGTACTGACAGGTAGCAGGGTCAGTATCAGCAGAATGAAATTGGCAATGCGACGCATGGGTTCCCCTTGTAGAGGTGCTGTGCGGTGGAAAGGTCGGGACCGCATCAATATATCCGGTGATTTTTTGCCCGGGAACTGCACAAGGGTAGCAGGAGGTCGGAGTGAAGTGGAGCCAGATGGCATTCTTTAACCATCTCGCTCCAGTCATCGCAGCCTGCCTAATTGTTGTCGTGTTATAGGCGATGAAGTGGGTGGGTCAGGCGACTCGCTTTATTTCCGGTTCTTTTAATGTCAGCGCCTCCAGAGAAAGGTGGCAGTGTAGCCAGCCTTCACCACAGGGCCGGGATGGCGGGGGTAATCGATCACAGGTGCCCTTGATGGCGTGGGCACAGCGGCCCTGGAAAGCACAGCCTTGGGTTGGCAGGCCAAGCTCATGGCCTGCGGCAGACTCAACGGCAGGCATAGGTGTTCCCGGAGTCAAGGTGGCTTCCAGTAGTCGTCGGGTATAAGGATGCAGCGGACCGGATGTCAGTTGCTGGGTGGAACAAAGCTGCACCAACCTGCCCTGATAGAGGACGGCAACCTTGTCGGCAAAGCTTTTGACTAGGCTGAGGTCATGGGTGATGAACAGAATGCCGATATTCCTGTTCTGCTGTAAGCGGGCCAACAGCCGGAGAATGGCAGCTTGAACCGATACATCCAGCGCCGAAGTCACTTCATCACACAATAGTAGCTCGGGTTTGGCAGCCAGCGCCCGGGCAATGGCCGCCCTTTGCTGTTCCCCGCCCGATAACTGGCCGGGCAACCGGTCTAGATAGCTGGGGTTGAGCTTCACTTCTGTCAGCAGCTGGCCAGCCTGTTTCCTGCATTCGTCCCCCTTCAGACCGAACCACTTGTGCAGCACCGGAGCCAGGCTCTGAAATATCGTCAGTCGAGGATTCAAAGCGGCATCCGGGTGTTGGAATATAAGCTGAATATCACGCTTTTGTTCGGCTGTTCTGGCATCGATACCTTCACCGAGTACCCGACCATGAAGTTGGAAGTGACCCTTGTGAATGGGGTTAATGCCAGCGATGGCTTTCAGAATGGAGGATTTACCACTGCCGGATTCGCCAATCAGCGCCAGGGTTTGTCCTTTCTTCAGGATGAAGTTGATATCGTCTACGGTATTGACGACGGCTTGTTGTCTCAGCCTGTGCAGCCAGCCGGGCTTGTGATAACGAATGGCCAGATCCTGAACCGTCAGCAAGGCTGTGTCCCCGGAGGCTGTCAGCTGCCGAGGCTGCTGGATCGTCGGCAACTGGGGTGGTGTGTAGAGCGGGAAATGACAGGCCACGCCATCGTGTTCTGACAAGCGGGGGGCCTGCTGCCGGCACTGATACTGTGGAGACGGACAACGGGATTCGAAGGCACACCCCTTTATTTGGCTGCCGGTGGCGGGCGGCGCGCCGGGCAGCTCGGGAGGTAGTCCCTGTTCCTGATACCCCGGGGAAGCGGCGAGCAGAGCCCGGGTGTAAGGGTGCCGGGGAGCGGCGATCAGCTCGTCCTTGTTGGCCGTTTCTATCAGTTGGCCGGCGTACATGACGGCAATGCGATCACAGAGGCTGGAGACGGCTCCCAGATCATGACTGATAAAAACAATGCTGGTATTCAGCTCGTCTCGCAACTGCCGCAGCAAATGCAACACATGAACCTGGGTAGTGGCGTCGAGTCCGGTGGTGGGTTCATCCATCAACAGCAGGCGGGGTTTTGCCGCCAGAGCCATGGCGATGACAACCCTCTGCTGCTGGCCGCCCGATAATTGGTGGGGATAGCGGTTCAGCAATTGTTCCGGGGTGGGCAAGCGAACCTGTTCCAGCAACGAAATGGCCTGCGCTCTACACCGTCCCTTGCCCTGATGCAGGTGGATCATTTCCTGCAACTGGGCGCCAATGGTCATATGAGGAGTCAGGGCCTGCCCCGCCTGTTGGGGGATCAGACAGATACCCCGTTGGTGGATCAGGGCATCCGGCTGGTGTTCTCTGAGAGTGACCGGGGTACCGCTCAGGCTTACCGATCCGCAGGCGACCCGGCTGCCGCTGCGCAGCATGCCCAGCATGGCCAGAGTCAGCGTGCTCTTGCCACAACCCGACTCGCCGACGATGCCGAGAATTTCCTTTGGTGCCAATGACAGGTTCACCCCTCGCAGTACGGCCCGGAAGTCTCCCTGGTGGTCCTGATAACCGAGCTTCAGATCCTCGATAGCCAGTAATGAATGAGACATGATGCGGTTTCCTTAATGAACGGCGGAGGTGTTGTCCAGGCCCAGGCTCTTGGCCAGGGCATCGGAGGCCAGATTGATACCGATGATCAGGCTGCTCAATGCCAGAATAGGCGCGAGAACAGCCCAGGGAGCGAAAGACATGAAGCCTCTGTTGTCGGCGATCATCAGTCCCCAGTCCGGGGTGGGCGGCGACACGCCGAAACCGAGAAATGATAGAGAGCTGAATGCCAGCAGCATCCAAGACCAGCGCATGGCGATTTCTACCAGGATCACGTCGAGTACGTTGGGCAGGATCTCGCGTCGGAGGATCACCAGATGCCCGTCTCCCCGCAGTCGGGCAGCGGTAACAAAATCGCGGCACAGTACTTCTTTGGCTGCGGTCAGCACCACCCGGATCACGGCGATGCCGTAGAAAAAACCCAGCGTCATGATGAAAACCAGAGGGCCGGGGCCAGTCATGCTGATGATCAGCAACATGAACAGCAGCCAGGGGATGGACAGCAGGGCGTCAACCAGGCGCATGCTCCAGTCTTCTGTTCTGCCACCCTGAATGGCGATGAACAGGCCGGCCAGCGAACCCCAGCCAACGGCCAACAGGGCGGCGGGGAAGGTGGTGATGATGGCCTCCCGGCCACCCATCAGGGTTCTGCTCAGTACATCCCGGCCCATGTGATCTGTGCCCAGCCAGTACCGGGCGTCGGGTGCCTGTAATACCGCGAGGCTGTCGGCAGCGGTGACGTCAAAGGGGGCCAGTACGGGCGCCAGCAGGGCGACAAGTAGGTGTCCTGCCAGCAGCAGAACGCCGATTCGGCCGGAGCGACTGGTGGTCAGTCGGGTCAGCCAGAGGGGGCAGCTTGGTGTTACGGGCCATATCAGGGATCCAGACATGATTATCTCAGCCTCGGGTTAAGCAGGGTGACACCGATATCGGCGAGCAGGTTGCAGGCGATATAAATGGCGGACAGGGTCAGGGCACAGGCTTGTACGACCGGGAGATCCCTGTCGTAAACCGCTGAAATCATCAGAGTACCTATACCCGGGTAGTTGAATATTTGCTCTATGATGACCACGCCCCCCAGCAGCCAGGCGACAGTCATGGCGGCTAGGGTTATCGTCGGCAGTATGGCAGCAGGCAACACATGGCGTAGCAGCAGGCTTGCGGTGGGGATGCGCCGGATCCGGGCCATCCTGATAAAGTCGGAGGAGAGCACGTCAATGGTGCTGCTGCGCATCATTCGCATCATGTGAGCGGTACTGACCAGTACCAGGGTCAGTGCCGGCAGCCAGGCGCTGGGAAGTAATGTATCCAGATCGGCGTTGGCTCCGGCCAGACTAATGGCCGGAAACCAGGGTAGCCAGATGGCGAATATCAGGGTAAGCAGGGTCGCGGTAATAAACTCGGGTATGGTCATCGCAAGCAGGGTGATACTGGATATCAGAGTATCCAGCCGGGAATCCCGGTAAATAGCACTGGCCATGCCCAGTAACAGGGCCAGAGGAATGGCAGCCAGGGTGGCCAGCCCGGCCAGCAGGGCGGTATTGGCGATCCGGGGGAGTAACTCCTGATTCACCGGCCGTCCGGTGCTAAGGGAGAGGCCGAAGTCTCCCTGGAGCAGATGACCGCTCCATGCGAGGAAGCGCTGAGCGAGCGGCTGGCTCAGACCGAAATTGTCCCGGCACAGGGCCAGGTTGTTATCGGTGGCGTTACGGCCCAGGTAGTTGGTGCAGAAGTCGCCCGGCAGGGCTTCGGTCACGGTGAATACCAGGCCGGCGACAAAAGCCAGGGTGAAGCAGGCGTAAACCAGGCGCCTGCAAAGCAACATCAGCATGTCTGAGGCTCCTCGCAAACATCGAACAGACCCATCAGGCGGACCAACAGCGGCATCACCGACAGCGAATCTGCCCGAGCTAACCGGGCAGGCCGTACGTCCGGGCCGGCGAAGATGGCAATGCGATCATCTCCCGGCTGATCGGGTCCCATGCCGTGGGTGGAAATATATCTTGGCTTGGCGGTTGGCTGGCTGCCGCCGTGTTTGGCGGCGGGCTCAAAGCTGGTATGGGGTGGGGCGACAAAGACCGACAATCGGTCGCATTTTTCTGTTGGAAGGTAAGAACGGTTGTCCAGGGCACGGACACCAAAGACGGCCAGTTTTTCACCGATGCCGACCATGTCGGTAGCGTCATCGTGTTTTACAAACAAAAGCCCACCATCGCAGTGAGTGCTGACTTCCGGAATTATATGTTCGACGACCAGCGCGGTTTCCACCTGCTGGTGGCCATGATCGCTGATGATGGCCAGGTTGTATTGACTATCGAGATCACTGTCGCGCAACCGGGTCAACAGACAGCCGAGCTGGGCGTCAACCAGTTCCAGCGACCAGGCAACCAGTTCTCTGTCATTCCCCAGCACATGCTGGCAATAGTCCGGACTGTTCAGTTCCAGCAACAGCAGGTCCGGGCGTTTTTCGTCCAGTATTTTCCAGGCTTGCTGGAGCAGGCGATGATCATTGGCGGCGACCCGGGTCAGCGACTCGTTATTGCCGGTCAGTGAATGTATGTCCGGGCTATTCAGGGACTTGGCTCGCAGGCAGCCGTCTTGCCACCAGGGAGACAGAAACCAGTCGCAGTCTTCCTCACTGACCAGACCAAACCCGATGGAGGCCACGCGTTTGCCCTGGGCTCTGGCGTATCGTGCCAGTGTTGGGGCCTGCAGATCTCCGGCTGCGGCGGGGCGGAATCTCTGACCGTCCCACAGGTCGTTAGCATAAACACCGTGTCGGGTGGCATCCACGCCGGTCAGGATACCGGCTCGGGCTGGCATCGAATTGGCATTGGCATCGGCGCCTAGCCGCTGGACAAGCGTACCTTGCCGTGCCAGTTGCTGCAGGTGCGGCAGCCGGTGTCGATATTGTTCAAACAGGTCTGCACCTACCCCGTCGAGCAGGATAACAATCAGTTTTTTGGACATAAGCATCTCGAGAATGCGCCCTGAGGGCGCATGACATTAGGACTTGTCGACCTGGTGCCAGCGAATGGCAAAGTGCTCGACGGCAGGAATGGAAACATTGGCCCGCATCACCCGGTTGTTGTTCAGGTGAAAGGGAATCAGGGTGCTGCTGTCATCTGTCAGCATCGCCTGAGCCTGTTGATAGAGCCGGGTGCGTTGTTCTTTGTCCAGCTCCTGACGAGCCTGAGACAGTAACCGGTCAAATGCCGGGTTGTTGTAGTCGGACTCGTTCCACTGGGCCTGGCCACCGAAAATTTCGTTCATGACCTGGTCGGCAGGCCGCTGGCCCCAGGCTGTATTGAAGGCCGGCTTTTTCATCCAGGTGGCACTCCAGAAATCGGAAGCGGGCACCGTGTGTATGTTGACCTGAATACCGGCCAAGGCTGCCTGACGCTGATAGATTTCCGTCATCGGTCGAAAATAGTTATCGACGGCACTGGTGTAGATATCCAGAGTCAGGTTGTCTTGATAGCCAGCTTCGTTCAGCAGCGCCCTGGCGCCCTCGATATCCTGTTCACATAGTTGTGTCAGCCGATACTGGTCGCCGGCCCATACCGGGTTGTCGCAGGAGATGGTCGCGCCGGCCTTGCCGAATAGCAGTTCGACCATTTCCTGACGATTGAGCACCATCTTCAAGGCTTTACGCACCCGGGGATCCTGCAGGGCCGGGTGGTCGTTACGAAAGACGATTCCACGCCAGTCTCCGGTGGGAATCGAGTCGTACTGAAAACCGGGGTTGTTTTCAAACAGGCGCAATTGTTGGCCGTTGACGCCGTTCCAGCCCGACCAGTCGATTTGGCCGGCCAGTAATGCCTGGGTGCGCGCGTTGTCATCAGGGATGCCAATCAGGTCCATGCCATCCAGTTTAGGTTGGCCTTCCCAGTAATCGGTGAAGGCATCAAACTGGCTGGTGCCTCTGGGGGCGAATTTGGTCAGCTTGAAGGGGCCGGTGCCGATGCCCATCAAGGCGGGATCTTCGTCGAAATCGACGGGAACTATCTTGGCTCGATAATCCATCAGCAAGATGGGCAGGTCGGCATGCGGCTGTTTCAGCCGGAAGGTAATTCTGTTATCTGCGTCGGCAGTGACCTGCTCTATCACCGACAGGGCTGCCCGGGCCGGGGCGTCACGCTGGGGATCGAGGATGCGATTGAAGCTGTAAACGACGTCTTCCACCGTCATGGTCTTGCCGTTATGGAACCTGACATCCGGGCGTAGCTGAAAGGTCCAGATATCGGCACTGGCGTTGGCACTCCAGCTGCTGGCCAATGAGGCGGTTGGCTGTCCCTGCTCCCCCTGGCGGACCAAGCGGTTGTAGATCAGCTGGTTGGCGGCATAAAAGCGGGTCGGGGAAATGGGGTCAAGAGATTCCTTGCCGTTGAATTCGACCCAGTGAGGGGTCTTCAGGGTCTCGGCATGGGCCAGGGTGGTGCCGGAGAGCAGAAGTAATCCGGCCAGGCTGTATTTCCAGTTCATATTTAAGGTTCTCGCTAACCATCTCGGGGAGTTGCCAGTGAGCTTAACCGGGAGGTATGACGTTTTTTTGATGTGATGCCGCCGTTTCATGCATTTGCCGACAGGGTTGCTAAGGGACAGCCTTAGTAAAACCAGAGAGAGACGTATGTGATTCTTTTTTCGGTGCATTTTCCTGTGCCAGTTCTTGTAGCAACCACTGTCGGAACACCCGTATTTTTTCCTGGCTGCGTTTGTGGGGCGGGATCAGCAGGTAGTGGTTGCTCTGGCTGGGCATAAGATAGGGGTGGGCCTGGCAGAGTTCGCGTCTTGCCAGCAACTGCTTGACCAGGGGGTAGCGAACCAGCAGTAAACCCAGGCCCTGGAGGGCGGCGGCAATGGCCAGACTGGAGGTGCTGAACTCCATCAGTGGAGAACCATAACCTTGCTGTTTATCCTGCTGCCGGAACCAGTCTCGCCACCCCTCTCGGTAGCCGTAGCATCCCAGTTTCGGGTAGGAAGACAATAGGTGAAGAGGGGCATCGGCGGGGTAGTGAACCAGTAGCGCCGGGCTGGCAACGACCACCCAGTTGTCGTCGGTCAGTTGCTCCGCCTCCCGATCCGGCCAGTTGCCGTAACCGTTGATGATTTCCAGGTCTACCTCGCCCGGTTCGTCCGGTATGGCATGGTTGGTAGCCTGGACCCGCAACTGGATTCCCGGATAGGCCTGATGAAACCGGGCCAGCCTGGGGATCAGCCAGTGCTCGGCAAAGCTGTGTGCCACCCGTAAGGTCAGCTGGGTCAGTTGCTCTCCCCGGAACAGCTCATCCGTGCCTTTTTTAAGGGATTCGAATAGCCAGCTGAGCAGGGGCAGATAGGAGCGGGCCTCATCGGTGAGCTCGATACGGCTGCCCCGGCGTATAAATAGCCTGACGTTGAGAAACTCCTCAAGCTGTTTGACTCTCTGACTTATCGCGCCCTGAGTCACGCACAGCTCTTCGGCGGCGCGGGTAAGGCTTTGATAACGGGCGGCGGTCTCAAAGGCCAATAGCGCATTGAGCGGGGGTAAACGATGGGCTTTATATTGCATGGCCTTCCCAATTTGAGTTACTTGCTTCAAGGGCAAGACGTGGTCGGAGTCCATCTCTGATACCCTGTGTTTATGGCGTTTTGATGACATGGGCTGCAGCATTTCTAAGGTTAAGCCCCAGAAATGATCGATTTTTTCAGTGATGGCCGGGCGATAGAGTAGCTGCCAACTAACGGGAGCTACATTATGTTGACACACTTCGAATTTGAACCAGACAGCCTGACGCTGGCCTGGAATGACGGTCGGGTAACCCGGCTGGATGTGCTTTGGTTGCAGGATCATGATCCTGCCGGTCGTCACGGCAATGGCCAGCGACTGATCTCGGTGCTGGATCTGGACTGGCAGGCCGGGATCCGTGCCGTGGAGCGGCAGGGGGATGGTCTGATGATTCATCTGAATACGGGCAGGCAATTAAACTATCCGCTGGCAACGCTGGCTCGGGACTGTCAGATGACACCCGAGGATGATCGGTGCCAGTCTGGCAAGACACTGTGGTGCGGGAACGATTTTCAATTGCCGGTGGTCGGCTGGCAGGACTATCTCAGCAAGGATGACAGCCGCCGTCAGGCATTGGCTGCCGTTGCCGACAACGGTCTGGTCTTGCTGCGGGGGGTACCTTGCAAACCGGGTCAGGTACTCGAGGTGATCGAGACCTTCGGTTTTGTGCGTGAAACCAATTATGGCCGCCTGTTTGACGTGCAAACCGTTGTTTCAC
Organism: Oceanisphaera sediminis; assembly: GCF_039539745.1. NCBI lineage: Bacteria > Pseudomonadati > Pseudomonadota > Gammaproteobacteria > Aeromonadales > Aeromonadaceae > Oceanisphaera > Oceanisphaera sediminis. The sequence continues at coordinate 60,410 of NZ_BAABDS010000001.1, read as the reverse complement.
CCAGCAACCTGGCGTTCAGTAACCTGGGGCTTGGCCCGCACACCGATAACCCCTACCGGGATCCGGTACCTGGCGTACAGCTGCTTCATTGCCTGGTCAATGAGGTGGAGGGCGGCGAGAACCTGCTGGTCGATGGTTTTCAGGCAGCAGCCCGTTTGCAGACAGAACATCCGGACGCCTTTGAACTGTTGACCCGAGTCCGCTTGCCTTACCGGTTCAGTGATGAGCAGGCCGATTTGCGTAGCCGGGTGCCCTTTATCGAAACCGATGATGGTGGCTGGGTAATCAAAGTGCGCTACAACAACCGTTCCATTGCCCCTTTTATGTTGCCGTTTGAAGAGCAAAGGGCTTTCTATCGGGCCTACCGCCTCTGGGCCGAGATGCTGTCCGCTCCGGAGCTGGCGATTACCGTTCGTCTTGAGGCGGGTGATTGCCTTGTCTTCGATAATACCCGGGTGATGCATGCCCGTACCGCCTTTACCGATGGCGGTCGCCGGCATCTGCAAGGTGCCTACAGCGATCTGGATGGTCTCTATTCCACCCTTTACCTGTCAGGAGTAAAACCATGCTGAACCAGGCCCCGACGTCAAAGAATATTCTCGACATGATTGAAGCCATTTTCACCCTTCATGGCGCCGATTCTTATCTGGGAGAGGAGGTGACCATGGCTCAGCATATGCTGCAGGCTGCCTGGCTGGGTGAACAGCAGGGAGAAACCGAAGCCGTGATACTGGCAGCGCTGCTGCACGATGTGGGTCACTATGCCAATAAACTGCCGCCGGAAGTACTGATGTCCGGGACCGACAACCGTCATCAGGAATCGGCTGCATCCTGGCTGGCTGATTTTTTTCCGGCGGGAATAATCGAGCCGATTCGTCTTCATGTGGCGGCCAAACGTTATCTGGTAACGGTGGATCCCGACTATCGGGTTCAACTGTCTCAGGCTTCGATTGATTCCCTTGCCTTGCAGGGCGGTGATATGTCTGCGGCAGAAGTGGCGGCGATGGAGGAGAATCCGTATCTGGACATGGCCATTCGGCTACGACGACTGGATGACCAGGGAAAAGCTCCCGAGTTGGTAACGCCGGACTTCAGCTATTTCAAGCCTCGGCTGGCTCGCTGGTTGATGCCACCCGCGAGAGAAGCTGAATAATGGTCCCTATGGTGTGATGACCTGAAGGCTGATCACAAGAAACAATCACGTTCTTGCATAGATAACATCGGGCGCTCATAGAGCGCTCGTTTCATTTCTTCCAGACCACCTGATGAGCTGCAATCCCCGAGAGTTCTTTATCAGGCAATCAACCAGACTTGTTTTAGCCGTCTTTTATCACTGGCTGGTGATGACTTGAGGATGTGAAAAGGCGATGTTTATTGCAAAAAACAAGGTTTATCGCTTTCTATATACTACAAAGCAGCATAAAAGCGGGTTCACATGTGTCAGTTGTTGCAAAATGCTGCTCTTTTGGTTTTTTTCTAGTCGGTTCTGCTATAAAGTCGCAGCATCTTTAGTGTATGAGATGGATTTTCTGCCATCAAAGGATGACTATGAACCAAGCACAACCTCTTCTGCTGCGGCTAACCAACAGTGTCAGTCTGGTGACGCAAATTCTGATCGGCATTATCGCCGGTACCCTGCTGGCGGTCTTGCTGCCCGATACCGCCAATTCGGTTGGCCTGCTCGGCAGCCTTTTTGTGAGCGCGCTCAAGGCCGTGGCGCCGGTTCTGGTGTTCGTGCTGGTGGCCTCGTCCATCGCCAATCACAAGCATGGCAATCAGACCAGCATCAAGCCGATATTGTCGCTGTACCTGCTGGGTACCTTTGCCGCCGCCCTGACCGCGGTGGTGATGAGCTTTGCCTTTCCCACCGAGCTGGTGCTGGTGACCAACGGCGCCGAGGCCTCGCCGCCCGAGGGCATTGGTGAAGTGCTGCAGACGCTGCTGTTCAAGGTGGTGGATAATCCGGTCAATGCCCTGCTGACCGGCAACTTCATCGGTGTGCTGGCCTGGGCCATCGGTCTGGGACTGGCCATGCGCCACGGTGCCGACTCCACCAAGCATCTGTTTCGGGATATGGCCAACGGCGTATCCGGTATCGTCAAGTTTGTGATTCGTCTGGCGCCCATCGGCATCTTCGGCCTGGTGGCCAGCACCATCGCCAGCACCGGCTTCGAGGCCCTGTGGGGGTACGCCCGTCTGCTGGGAGTGTTGCTCGGCTCCATGGCGGTGATCGCGCTGGTGATGAACCCGTTGATCGTTTACTTCAAGACGCGTCGCAACCCTTATCCGCTGGTGTTCAAGTGCCTGCGTGAAAGCGGCGTGACCGCCTTCTTTACCCGCAGCTCGGCCGCCAATATTCCGGTAAACATGGATCTGTGCAAGCGGCTGGATCTGCATGAAGACACCTACTCCGTGTCCATTCCGCTGGGGGCCACCATCAACATGGGTGGCGCCGCCATTACCATTACCGTGCTGACGCTGGCCGCCGTGCATACCATGGGCATAGAAGTGGACATGGCCACCGCTCTGCTGCTGAGTGTGGTTGCCGCCGTTTCCGCCTGTGGTGCCTCCGGTGTGGCCGGTGGCTCATTGCTGCTGATCCCGCTGGCCTGCAGCCTGTTCGGCATCTCCAACGAGGTGGCGATGCAGGTGGTGGCCGTGGGCTTTATCATCGGTGTGCTGCAGGACTCGGCAGAAACCGGCCTCAACAGCTCCACCGACGTGCTGTTTACCGCCGCCGCCTGTCAGGCGGAGCAGAACAAGGCCTGACCTCAGGCCCGGTGATCGACAAAGGCCGCGGGCGTTATGATGCCCGCGGCCTTTTTTATTGATTCTGAACGGTGAATTAATTACCCAGTATCACCCCCAGGCTGAGCATCGCCATTACCATCAGAGTCAGCACGCCGAGCAGGGGGCCGATAAATTTCAGCCAGACGCCGTAGGATACCCGGCCGATGGCCAGGCCGCCCATCACGATGCCGGAGGTCGGCGTCACCAGGTTGGGCAGGCCGGAGGCGGACTGGAAGGCGGTGACCACCAGATCGCGGCCGATGCCGGAAAAGTCGGCCAGGGGTGCCAGTATCGGCATCGACAGCACCGCCAGCCCGGAGGAAGAAGGCACGATCAGGCTCATCACCGCCTCTATCAGGTAAATGGCGTTGATAAAGGCGATCTGGTGCATCCCCGACAGCAGATCCTCGGCATAATGGAGTATGGTGTGGGTGATATTGCCGTTATCCATCACCACGACCAGGCCGCGGGCAATGGCGATAATCAGCGCCACTCCGAGCAGATCCCGGGCGCCATCGATGAAGCTGCCGGTCAACTCGGCTTCTCCCAGCCGGCCCACCAGCCCCACCAGTATGCTGGCACCGATAAAGAGTGCCGACAGCTCGGCCATCCACCAGCCGCCCGCCGACACCCCCCACATCATGATGCCGAAGGTCAGGGCGAAGATAGCCAGGATCAGCTTGCGGGTCCGGGTCAGCTCGGGTGCCTGCTGTGCCTTGCCGTGCAGAAAGTGACGTTCGTTGTCTTCCTTCTGATGGGCAACCAGGGAGCGAGAGGGATCCCGTTTCACTTTTTCGGCATAGCGCATCACGTAGAAGACGCAGGCCAGCCAGCCCAGCACCAGAATGGCCAGGCGCAGGCCAAAGCCGTCCATGAAGTTGATTTCGGCGGCATTGGAGGCGATGACGGTGGCGAAGGGGTTGATGGTGGAGCCCAGACAGCCGATACCGGCACCGATCATGATGATGGCGACGCCCACTATGCTGTCGTAGCCGGCGGCGATCATCACCGGGATCAGCAGCGCATAGAAGGGAATGGTTTCTTCGGCCATGCCATAGACGGTGCCGCCGAGGGCAAACAGCCCCATCAGCAGGGGAATCATCCATTTTTCCCGGCCCTTGAGCCGGGCCATGCTGCCGTTGATGCCGGCATCGATGGCGCCGGTGCGGGTCACCACGCCCAAAAAGCCACCGATCACCAGCACAAACAGGGCCACATCGACGGCGCGGGCGGCATAGCTGGCCGGATCATAAAACCCCTGCACCGGGGCCATCAGTATCTCGACAATACCCTGCGGGTTGGCATCCACCGGCTGGTAGGAGCCCGCTACCGGTACCTCGCGGCCCAGGGTTTCGTTTTTTTCCATCTGATACTGACCGGCGGGGACGATCCAGGTCAGGGCCGCTATCACCATGGTCAGCAGGAACAGTATGGTATAGGCGGAGGGAAACTTAATTTTGGTCATCAGGATGTCCTTGTGTTCATCGACTGGATTACCGACGAGGGGGCGGAGAGCCCCCTCGGCTGGGTATCAGGCAACCAGTTCCATGATTTCCTGAACCGATTTTCCGGCCAGGCCCATTTTGTCCAGGGTGCGTCCGCTGCTGAAATAATCGGCTTCGTTATAGGCGTTGTCGATATGCAGGCAGGATTCGACCAGCGTGGTTTTTACTCCGGCGAGCCGGCCGAACTCGAAACAGGGCACCAGCAGATAGGCGGCATCTTCGGTGATGTAGCGATCCTGGGACGACTTGGGGGCGCTGTTGAGCTTGCCGTGGGTTTCCGAGGTACGGTTCAGCTCATGGACGCTGTCGGCGTTCAGGCCATAGAGGCTGTTCATGGCTTCCAGTTCGGATTTCAGCGTCAGGCCCAGGGCCTGGCCCACCGCCAGTCGTTCCTGCTCCATGACCGCCGCCGCCCGGGCGGTGGCGACGGAACAGCAGTCCTTGTAGTAATTGAACTGACCGTTGAAGTTTTCCAGCAGGCCCATGTTGAGGGTGGTCAGCAGCGGATGGCCGCCGAAGTTGATGTTTTCCAGCCCGGCGGCAATCACGTTGTCCAGGGCGGTCAGCGGCAGCGGCATCAGCGGCTGCAGGCGCTCAATGGCCTCTTGCGTGCGGCTGGCAGGCAGGGCAGCCACCGGCAGCTGCTCTTTCATGCCGAGGATGGCCAGTTGCGCCGGGCCGACGATGCGGGTTGCCCAGGGGATGGAAATGGCATCGACCAGGGTCACGTCCAGGGCCTGGTAACCTGCTTCCTGCTTGATGCGGTTAAACACCAGGGAGCCGTAATTGCCCGGCATCAGCAATATTGTCTGGCCATCGCGCAGGTGCGGCAGCATAGCCCTGAACAGGGGTTCCTGAGCGAAGGAAGGTACCGGCAGCACCAGCACATCGGAGAAAGCCACCGCCTCGGCCAGATCGCGACTCAGGGTATCGATGGCCTGGGTGCCGGCGAATTCCAGAGGCACGCCATTGAACTCGGGCAGGGCCTGAATACCACCGCGTTGAGCGATGTCGTCCAGTGGCTGATCGAAGCCGGGGGCGCCGTACAGGCAGACCCGGGCTCCCAGCAGGGAAAAATGATAGGCGGCGGTCAGGCCGGCATTGCCGGAGCCGATCACGGAGACACGAGTGGACATGGTTTTTCCTCTGGAGGTGGATTGCTGATGGCGCCAGACTAGGAAAAACCGGGAGCGCAGAATAATGCACAGGCCCTCTTGAACCATGCAGAAAAGACATGCTTCGGCGGGTGTCGATATGTAATTGGTTGATGAGTAAGGTGTTAATTTTATGATGCGTGCCGCTATTATCGAAAGATAAGTGTGACTCAGATCACTTTTTCTCGGAGAGATCGCGCATCGGTCCCATGTTTAATTCTATGCCCATGTCTGCGGCCAGCGCGGTAAAGTGATCGATAAAGCGCTGGGCATGGCGGTTGAGCGGGCGCAGAGCCGGATAGAGCACTTCAAATTCGAACGGCAGCGAAAAGGCCAGCGGCCGCTCTATCACGGCGTTATGCTCGCTGGCAATGCGGGCGGTAAAAGGATCGGTGATGGCCATGCCGAGCCCTTCTTGTACCAGCGCGGCCGCGGTAGTGGCCAACGAGACTTCTATCTGCTCGGTCATATTCAACTGATAGCGCCGCAGCAGGGCGTCGAACTGGCGCTGGCTGACATCTTTTTCATGGCGGATCAGCGGAAGATCGGCCAGATCATCCACATCAATATGCGACTTTTCTGCCAACGGCGAACTGGCAGGCAGCAGGCACACCGACTCGCATTTCACGCGCCGGGCCCTGACGCCGGCCAGTGGCTCATCGATAAAGGCAAAGCCGATGTCGGTGGTCTGGCTCTGGACCCTGTGTACCACTTCTTCCGAACGGTAGGTCTTCAGTGCCACCTTCATCTGCGGTGACTGGTGTAAAAAGCGGGCCAGGGTACGGGGAAGGAAGGTGTTGGAAAGCAGCGGCATGGCGGCAATATTGAGGCGCCCGAAACGGTGGGCGCGAATGGAAGCGGCGGCCTGATCCAGCCCGGAGACGGCCTCGAAGGCCCGGGCTACCTCCAGATAAAAGGCTTCGCCATCATCGCTGAGCTGCAGCCGGTTACCCTTGCGGATAAACAGCTGGAACCCCAGTCGCTGCTCTAGCGCAGACAACAAGCGGCTGACCGCCGGCTGGCTGAGATTAAGCCGCTCGGCGGCGGCGGTGACCGTCTGGCATTCGACAATAGCCTTGAAGGCATTGAGCTGGGAGAGTTTCATAAGGGGTTGGCCTGTCATCCTGATTTAGCCGAATTATACCCATCGGATTAACTTTTTGACTGTTATATCACTCCCGGGCAAAGGGCCCGCTTGGTCGATCCGCTCTGGTAAATGTCACTCACGGTGTCAGCCTTGGCCCTGTTGCAGGCAGAAGGAGATGAAACGGCGCTGCAGGGCCGAATGGTATTTTTGCTTGTGCCAGGCCAGCCGCAGGGTGCGCGACAACTGAATGTTGACATCGACAACGACCAGACGGCCGGTAGCCAGCCGATCCTGCGCCGCCCGGCGGGACACAAAGGCCAGCCCCAGCCCTTGCTCTACCGCCTGCATCACCGACTCCAGGGTGTTGAGTTCCAGCATGTTGCCCAGGGTGCCGAGCCTGGGCAGCAGCTCGCGGTCAAACTGCTCGCGGTTACCCGACCGTGGCTCACGCAGCACCCAATCGTAGTGTTCGAGTTGCGCCAGGCTCAGTGTTCGCTGGCGGGTCAAGGGGTGGTTCGGGTGGGTGACGATCAGCATCTCATCGCTGAGCCAGTCTTGCGTGACCAGCGCCGGATGATAATTTTCCCCCTCGATCAAGGCCATATCCAGCTCGAAGCGGGCCAGCATTTCACACAGGTTGTGGGTGTTGGTGATGCACACCCGGGCCTGCAGCCCCGGTTGCCGGGCCAACAGTTTGGGCAGCAGGTAATTGCCGATGGTCTGGCTGGCGCCCAACCGCAGGGTGCCGCTGGGTTCGGCACTGTCGTCAAACAGGTGCTCTATGTCGGTAATGCGGCTCAACACCTCTTCGGCCAGCGGCTGCAATTGTCGGCCCTGTGCATTGAGTTGCAGCCGTGGGTGCACCCGGTCAAACAACGGATTACCCAGGCGGCGCTCCAGCTCGGCCAGTGCCTGTGACAGGGCGCCCTTGCTCAGGAATAACTCTTCGGCCGCCAGCCCCAGATTGCCGTGGCGGGCAATGCTGGTAAATACCTGCAGTTGTTTCAGGCTTATCATTTAGAAATACCAAACGGTTTGTTTAAATCATTTAGATATCATGAATGTCAGGGCTTTTCTATGATGAGTACTCGTTATCGAGGAGGCCCATCATGCTGACTATTTATCGCCAACGTTTCGCCGCCGCGCCCACCCCCATGGCCGGGCTGGCACTGGGTATCGCCAGTCTGGGCTGGTGCTGGGAAAATACCGGCTTGTTTGCCGGTGGCGCCCAGGCGCTGGGGGCGGCCATCGCCGCCGTGCTGCTGCTGATACTGGTGGGCAAATTCGTGCTGCACCCCCGGCTGTTGGCGCAGGATCTGGCGCATCCGGTGGTGGGCAGCGTGGTACCCACCTTTGCCATGGCCACCATGGTTATCTCCAGCGCGGTCGGTGGTGACATGGGGGCCGCGCTCTGGTTGTTGGCGGTGGCGTTGCATCTGGTGTTTCTGGTGACCTTCGTCTGGCACCGGCTCAAGGACTTTCGGCTGCATCACATGGTGCCCAGCTGGTTTGTACCGCCGGTGGGCATCATAGTGGCGGCGGTTGCCAGCCCCGGTGGCGCCCTGGCCCCGCTGGCCCAGGGTCTGCTGTGGTTCGGCATGAGCTGCTATGCCCTGATGCTGCCGATGATGCTGTATCGACTGATCTTCTGTGCCGAGGTGCCGGACGCCGCCAAACCGACCATCGCCATTCTGGCCGCACCGGCCAGCCTGTCGCTGGCCGGTTACCTGACGGTGATCGGCAATCCTTCTCCGCTGCTGGTGGCGGTGCTGCTGGGCATCGCCATGCTGATGACAACGCTGATTTATCTGGCGTTTATCAAGCTGCTGCGCCTGCCGTTCAGCCCGGGTTATGCGGCCTTTACCTTTCCGCTGGTGATTGGTGCCACCGCCCTGTTCAAGGTGGCGGCGCTGGCCGGGCAATGGGGGCTGGATGCGCAGACTCGGGAACAGCTGCGTCTGCTGGCCGGCGGTGAGCTGATGGTGGCCACCCTGGTGGTGGCCTATGTGGCCCTGCGCTTCGCGCTGTTTTTCGGCCCGCAGCGCAAAATTGAACCGGGGCTGGCGCAATCCTGAGCCGCCAGGTCTAGGCGGTAGGCTCGGCACGCTTGCCTAGCCCTCTACTATCTGAAGCCGGGACGCCGAGTGCTGGTTCAGGTAGGCGGAAAACTCGCCGTGCAGCAGGGGTTTGCTGAAATAATATCCCTGAATGATGTCCGCTCCCTTCTGGCGCAGATAAGCCAGCTCGGTGTCGGTTTCGACCCCTTCGGCCACCACCTCCAGATTCAACTGCCGGGCCATGGCGATCACGGCGGACATGATCGCCTTGCCGTCGGTGCCCTGATTGAGGTCGGTAACAAAGCTCTTGTCTATCTTAAGCTCGTCTATCGGCAGCCCCTTCAGGGCACTCAGGGAGGAATAACCGGTACCGAAGTCGTCCAGCGCTACCCGGATGCCGGACTTGCGGATTTTTCTCAGTTGGGAGATGGCTTCTTCTCCCCGCATGATGCTGGACTCCGTTACCTCTACCGCGAGGCAGTCGGGAGCCAGATCCAGCCCCGTCAGGCAATCATGCAGCAGAGTGTGCATGTCTTCCCTGAGTAGCTGTACAAAGGAAACGTTTACCGACACACGGGGCACCGCATTTCCGGCGTTCTGCCAGGCCTTTATCTGATGGCAGGCCTCCAGAATCACCCAACGCCCCAGCGGCAGGATCAGGCCGGACTGTTCGGCGACGGGAATGAACACATCGGGCGGTATCCAGCCCTTGTCCGGATGATGCCAGCGCAACAAGGCTTCGCAGCCCACCAGACGGCCGCTGCGGGCGCAGATCTGGGGTTGGTAGGCCAGCTGCAGTTCGTTGTGGTTGAGCGCCCTGCGCAGATCATCCTTGATTTCCAGGTTCTTGAGCGAGGTGATGGCCGAGCTGCGACAGAAGAAGCGGTAGGTATTCTTGCCCTCGCGCTTGGCGTCGTACATCGCCAGATCGGCACTCATCAGCAACTCACTCACGCTTTCTCCCACCTCGGCGGCCAGCGCGATACCGATGCTGGCCCCGATACGCAGCTCTCGTCCATCGACTGCCAGCGGGGCGTCGAGGGCATCGAGAATGCGTCTGGCCACGGCTTCGGCGCCGGTCCGATCCCGTATGTTACGCAGCAGTATGGTGAACTCGTCTCCGCCCATACGGGCCAATTGGGGATGGGCTGTTTTTTCATCGGGGCCGAGCGGGCTGACGATATCGGCGCAGCGCAGGGTCTGCGCCAGGCGCCGGGCCACGGCCTGCAGCATGGCGTCGCCGGTTTCGTGGCCCATGGTGTCGTTGATATGCTTGAATTCGTCCAGATCGAGAAACAGCAGTGCAATGGCCGGGGGGCCACCATTGCTGTTGGCATAGTGCAGATCCAGTTCTTCCAGCAATCTGCGCCGGTTCGGCAGTCGGGTCAGGTTGTCGAGGTAGGCTATTTCGTGCAGATCCCGTTTTTGTCTTATTAGAGTCTGACCCATGTCTTTTACTGTGTTGGCCAGGCCCGTCAGCTCGTCATTGCTGCGGCTGTAAAAATGCCAGTCGTTATCTCCTTGTTCCAGTTGACGAGCTGCCCAGTCAAGTTTCAGTATCGGGCTTATCAACATTCGATTCAGCAGCCAGAACAGCAGCAGCATGCTGAACAGCATGACTACCGCGGTATGCTTGATGGCACTGGAGCCGAGATCCCACAGCAACTGGTGCAGCTTGGCGGTTGGCCAGCCAATGGAAAAATAGAGGTTGTCCATCAGGGCCACCTGTCCCACCAGATAGGGCCGGGCATCGAGCATCAGGCTTTCCTGATAGATTATCTGCTCGGCTTCGGTCGCTTTTTCCTGGGCAGACAGTATCGTCAGCCCTTCGGCCGACAGCCGAGTGTCTCCCTGCTCCAGCACCCGAGTCCCGTTGTCATGATGAAGCAGGCTGAATCCTTCGCTGAACAGGCTGCTGTTGTCGACGATCGGGTTCAGGAAGTCGAGGTTGGACTTGATCACCAGATAGCCCTTGAACTCGCCTCGACTGTTGCGGGTTTTTTCCACCGGGTTGTGCTGCACCAGTTTTCTGAGGGCCACCAGCATCCAGCGTTTGGTATCGGGATCGATCATGATGCCAACGTTGAAGTTGGTGTCCGAGGTTTTTATCGCCCGAAAATAGGCGGTATCCCGTTCATCATCGGCCTGGTTCCGGGCGTCGTCGGTCAGCAGGGCCATTTCTTCATAGCCATTCGGCATCAGCAGGCTGATTTCCTGATATTCGGGGTCGACCGACATGAAGGATTCGAACTCCCCGGCCAGCGCCTTATACATGACATGGACGCGAGTATTTTCTGCGGTCATCAGGTAACGGTTCAGTACCACATTGCTGGCCAGTACCTTGCTGTCGGCTTCGATCATCTGCAGTTTTGCCTGCAGCGTGCTTTTTACCTGCAGTAGGGAGTCTTTGGTCTGCACCTTGATCTGGTTTTTGACATAGTCCTGATAGAGTTGATAGGAAGTTCCGATCAGAACCACAGCCTGTATCAGCAACAGGGGGAGCAACCACAGGGCTATCTTCGGCTTGAGTTGCATTTCCCGCTCCTTTGCTGGTGAGTCGACCGTTAACGGATAGCCTGGTTAAGGTCCTGCATGATCTTTTTGTGCCGTTTGATAAGCTTCCGTGGTAGTGCCTGACAGGTTTCCGACTTCGCCTGTATGGTCTGATTCGGGTAGATAAGCAGATCATTCAGAAAGGCTTCCGGCAGCAGGGCTGCTGCCGCCTCGTTGGGCTCGGCACGGTAGATATAAAGCGCATTTCTTGCCGCCCGGCAGACGGCTGAGGGTAGGAAAGTGTTCATCCATGAACTCCTTTGGGCCGGTTAGCACCAATATGGACCTTATTGAGCCTATAAACATGATGCAACAATCCTGCGGCGTCAATGCGTTTAGCACAAATAAGGGGGGTGTACGAGTCCCTAATCCCGGCGACAGATGAGAAGAAGGATCTGATGTCCGGCTGCCAAGCGGCGGGTGTTCGACTTCGGTTCATTGATCAATTAACCACATGCTTGCTCTTGTCTGCGATGGCACCGCATATGCCTGTCTAGCCGCCGAAAAAGAAAAACCAGGTCGGCACCGGCGCCACGGCCAGGGCAATCAGGGAGAAAAAGCCGTGAAAAGGAATGAGCCTGCTCATGCCGACCACCAGGCCGATGCCGCCACCTCCGCCAAGCAGGGTATTGCCTGGCAGGTTGATGGCGGCGGCGATGATCAGGTAGCGGTATTTTAACAGCAGCGGGGCTATGCCCGCGGGTAACCGTTCGCCCAGTAGTGCCAGTCGCTGTTGCCGGTTCAGCGGCGCAAGCTGACTGACCAGGGCGCCGGCCCGGTAAAGGTGCAGCCAGTTCAGCAGCCGGTAGACCGGGCCGGGCGGCAGGAGCCTGCCGACCATGAAGCTGAGCGACAGGGCGGCAAGCGTGCACACATAGACCAGCAGGGCCCCCTTGCTGCCCAGCAGCAGCATCAGGGCCAGACCGATTTCTATCCCGGGCATGAAGGGGATGGCCATCAGGCCGATATAAAGGCAGGCCGTTACCAACACCATGACATTGAGCAGCGTATCGTGCCGGGGAAACAGCTGCAGGTCGAGCTGCCGGGCCAGCCAGCTTCCCCCCATATTCAACGCGATAATAATGCCGAACAACAGGGCGAGCCTGAGATAGCGTGTCAGCCTGGCATCCCCATCGGGCTCGTGATGCGAGTCATTCATATACCGTCCTGGGTAGCGTGCGGTAACATGCCTTATTGCTTCAGAGTACCTCTAAACCAGTACTCCCGGCGGGTATCCCAGTACCAGCGCGCCTTGGTCCATACAAAGGTGACTTCGGCGGTATCGCCACTCACCACTCCTTGCCAGGTGATGGTGCCGTGGGTCGGACTTTCGGTAACCGCACCGAAATGGATGCTGTCGTCAACCACAGTGGTTGAATATTCTCCACTTTTGAAATTATAAGGTGCACAGGACACCGAGGTGAACAGACCGTCCTGAAAGATGATTTCCTCGTGCTCGTCGGGATCCAGGGCCTCGCCCGCTTCGCCGTTGAGGCCGACAAAAGTCATTCCGTCCAGCAACTCGGCTTGAACGCCGAGCGGCACCATGCCCAGGAAGGCGATCAGCAGGCCATACCGCAACAGGATGTTCATCAGTGCCTCCAGCGAGCTATTGACCTGCCCGGACGGCAGGCGGGGAAAAATATTGCACTTAAGTGGGTGTTCACTTTCTATTTTAGCATTGTGGCCGAGCGAGCTGATTGGTCGGCGGAGAGCCTGAAGCAGGATTGATAGAGGGAATAAGGTCTGCACACGGAATCCCCCTCTGGAAGGCGGCGGCAGGACCGCCACCAATGTGGGGATCAGATCAGTTCGTCGTCGCCGACCCGCACTACCAGCTTGCCGAAGTTTTCGCCCTGCAGCAGGCCGATAAAGGCCTCGGGGGCATTTTCCAGGCCCTCGACTATCTGCTCGCGATAGTGAATCTTGCCGTCACTCAGCCACTGGCTCATGTCACGGGCAAATTCGTCATAGCGATGCGCGTAGTCGTCGAAGATGATAAAGCCCTTCATGGTCAGACGCTTGACCAGAATGGTGCCCATCAGCTGACCCAGGCGATCGGGGCCATCCGGCAATGCGGTGGCGTTGTACTGGGAGATCAGGCCACAGACCGGAATGCGGGCGCCGGTGTTGAGCAGCGGCAATACCGCATCCAGCACCTTGCCGCCCACGTTCTCATAGTAGACATCGATGCCGTGGGGGCAGGCTGCGGCCAACTGGTCGGCAAAGTCAGCCGCCTTGTGGTCGATACAGGCGTCTACGCCCAGCCTCTCCAGCGCATAGCGGCATTTTTCTGCGCCACCGGCCACGGCCACCACATGACAGCCCTTGAGCTTGCCGATTTGCGCCACCATGGAGCCCACGGCACCGGTGGCGGCGGCCACCACTATGGTTTCGCCCGGTTGCGGCTTGCCGATATCCAGCAGGCCCATGTAGGCGGTGAAACCGGGCATGCCCAATACGCCCAGGGTGTAGGAAGGCGGTACTTGGGCGGGGTCCAGTTTGATCAGGCCCTGACCGTCAGACAGGGCGTAGTCCTGCCAGCCGCTGTAGCTCAGTACCCAGTCGCCTACCCGATAGTCGGAGTGGTTGCTGGCCTGTACCCGGCCGACGGTGCCGCCAACCATGGGCTCACCCACGGCCACCGGCTCGGCGTAGGACTTGGCGTCGCTCATGCGGCCGCGCATGTAGGGATCCAGACTCATAAATACGGTTCGCAGCAGCAGCTGGCCGTGGCCAATCTCGGGGACGGTCGTTTCCTGTAGCGCAAAGTTGGCGGCGGTAGGCGCGCCCACCGGACGTGAGGCCAGGATAAGCCGGCGGTTGCTGTTGGCGGTTTGCTTCATTTTGTGTTCCTTGTACTTGCTGATTACAGGCTGGCGAGCAGTATCTGGCGGCAGTGTTCTGGCGTGACATCGCCGTGTTCACCCAGTGCGACCATGCCGTGGCGTTGCAGGCTGTCGATGATGCCGTCGATATGTTCGGCATTCAGACGGTAGTCGCCCAGGCGGGTTTTAACGCCGACGGATTCGAAGAAAGCACGGGTGTGTTCGATGGCGGCCTCGGCCTTGTCGTCCTCGCTGCCTTCGCGAATATTCCATACCCGCTCGGCATACTGCACCAGCTTGCCCAGTTTGGTGGCCTTGCGCTGGCGCAGCATCTCGGGCAGCACTATGGCCAGGGTCTGGGCGTGATCCAGGCCGTGCAGGGCGGTGAGCTCGTGGCCCAGCATGTGGGAAGCCCAGTCTTGGGGAACGCCGGCGCCAATCAGGCCGTTCAGGGCCAGGGTCGCGGTCCACATCAGGCTGGCGCGGGTCTGGTAATCTTCCGGTTCGGCCAGCGCCTTGGGGCCTATTTCAATCAGGGTTTGCAGCAGACCTTCGGCAAAGCGATCCTGCACCGGAGCCTGGGCCGGGTAGGTGAGGTATTGCTCCATGACGTGCACGAAGGCATCGACCACGCCATTGGCGACCTGACGGGTGGGCAGGGTGTAGGTCTTGACCGGATCCAGCACAGAAAAGCGCGGGAATACCCGCTCGCTCATGAAGGGCAGCTTGGCTTGCAGCGCCTTGCGGGTGATGACCGAGCCCTTGTTCATTTCGGAGCCGGTGGCCGGCAGGGTCAGCACGGATCCGAAGGGCAGGGCACGAGCGATATTCTGGCCACCGTTCAACAGAATTTCCCAGGCATCGCCTTCGAACAGGGCGGCGGCGGCAACGAACTTGGTGCCATCGATCACAGAGCCACCGCCGACGGCCAGCAAAAAGTCGAGGTCGTTATTGCGCACCACGGCCACCGCTTCCATCAGGGTTTCGAAGCTGGGATTGGGCTCGATGCCGCCGAACAGTTGTACTTCACGGCCCCCGAGGGCGGTGGTTACTTCGTCCAGGGTGCCGGTACGACGGGCACTTTCGCCGCCAAACAGCACCAGTACGCGGGCGTTGGCCGGTACCAGCTGCGCCAGGCTGGAGATCTTGCCGGCGCCAAATTCGATACGGGTCGGGTTGTAAAAGCTGAAATCCTGCATGAGTACCTTCGTTTCGTGTTAATGATAAAAGTTTAAATTAGACCGGTCGTCTAGTATTTTGTGCTGAAAAAGCCCGTCACAATACGGGCCAGATCGTCAGTTTGCCAGCAGCCGCCGGGTCATGCTCATCGCCATATCCAGATGTCGTTCATCACGATGCAGCTTGGTCAGCAGGCTGGCACCCAGCCACAGTTGATAGAGACTGGTAGCCAGCAGGGCCGGTGGTTGTGCCGGCAGGGAGCCATCGATGACGCCGGCGTCGATGCAGTCCTGAATGCGACCAATCACTCGATCGGTGCCGGTTTTCAGGGTCAGGCGCATCGGCTCCGACAGGTCGGCCACTTCTGCGCTGAGCTTGACCACCAGACAGTCACTGCGGCCTTGCGGGCTGCAATAGCGACGCTGCCATTCACTCCAGTAGCCCATCAGTCGTTCCCGACTGTTCTGACCCGGCTGGCTGAACAGGGCATCCAGTTCGATCAGGTATTGGCTGAAGTAATTCTCCAGCAAAGCCTGGGCATACTGCTCCTTGGACTTGAAGTAGTGATAGAAGGAGCCCTTGGGCACGCCCGCTTGCTGTAACAGGGCGCTGAGTCCGACCGAGCTGAAGCCCCGGGCGGCGAGAATATCGCGACCGGTGTCGAGCAGATGCTGGCGGGTGTCTTGATGTTTAGTATTCATGGGCAGCATGCTACAGGTAATTAGACCGGTCGTCTAGTGCGGTTTCCGTCTCTGAATATTCGTCTGGGCAGCCAATCGGCTCATAAATGGAGCCGGTTGGGCGTGTTATTCGGCTCATGCCGTTTAAGCACCGTAGCGAATCTATGTCGGTATTACTTACCGATACAGAACGAGCTGAAAATCTTGCCTAAAAGGTCATCGGAGCTGAATTCGCCGGTGATCTGGCTCAGCTGCTCCTGGGCCAGGCGCAGCTCTTCGGCCACCAGCTCGCCGGCCATGTACACTTCCAGCTGCTCCTTGGCCATGATCAGGTGCTGATCGGCGTGGTGCAGGGCATCCAGGTGGCGGCGGCGGGCGCTGAAGCCGCCTTCGGTGCCGCCCTGAAAGCCCATGCAGGCTTTCAGATGCTCCTTGAGCGCTTCCACTCCTTCGCCGGTCTTGGCGGAAATAGGGTATACAGGGTGTTCGCCATCGCTGACCACCGTCATCGGTTCACCACTCAGATCCGCCTTGTTGCGCACCACGGTCAGCCCAATGTGGGCTGGCAGCCGGTCGACAAAGTCGGGCCAGATGTCCTTGGGGTGTAGAGCATCTGTGGTGGTGCCGTCGACCATGAACAGGATGCGATCGGCCTGTTCGATTTCGCTCCAGGCCCGTTCGATGCCGATACGCTCTACCGCATCGGTGGCCTCGCGCAGGCCGGCGGTATCGATCACGTGCAGCGGCATGCCGTCCAGATGGATGTATTCGCGCAGTACGTCGCGGGTGGTGCCGGCGATATCGGTGACGATGGCCGATTCCTTGCCGGCCAGCGCATTGAGCAGGCTGGACTTGCCGGCGTTGGGCCGGCCGGCGATCACCACCTTCATGCCTTCGCGCATGATGGCGCCCTGACGGGCCTGGCGCTGTACCTCGGTCAGCCGGTCCATGATGCCGTACAGTTCGCCGGCGATCTTGCCGTCCGAGAGAAAATCGACTTCCTCTTCGGGGAAGTCGATGGCCGCTTCCACATAGATGCGCAGGTGAGTGAGGGCTTCCACCAGGCTGTGAACATGATTGGAAAACTCGCCCTGCAGCGATTGCAGCGCCGAGCGGGCCGCCTGTTCGCTGGAGGCCTCGATCAGGTCGGCGATGGCCTCGGCCTGGGCCAGATCCAGCTTGTCGTTGATAAAGGCCCGTTCGCTGAACTCGCCGGCCCGGGCCGGACGCAGGCCGGGCAGGGCCAGGATGCGCCGTACCAGCATGTCCAGCACCACGGGGCCGCCGTGGCCCTGCAGCTCGAGCACGTCTTCACCGGTGAAGCTGTTGGGGCCCTTGAACAGCAGGGCGATGCCCTGATCCAGCACCAGGCCCTGCTCGTCCTTGAAGGGCAGATAGTCCGCATAGCGCACCCTGGGTACCTTGCCGAGCACGGCCTGAGCCACGGCCTCGGCATGAGGGCCGGAAACCCGGATAATGCCCACACCGCCCCGACCAGGGGCGGTGGCCTGGGCCACTATGGTATCGTTCGACATCTGTTCTGTTACTCCACAACTACTGGCCTGTGCATAAGCCGAAGGGTGACATTATGCAGGTCACTCACATGTCAGGAGGAGGTAAAAGGGATTAGCTCAGCCGACCGTGACATGCCATGGCCAACAAAGGCTCCTGCAATGTTGGCATTCCCGCCATCCCTGGCGGTCAGATGGCATGTCCGAGCCCCAATGGGGCGAGTTCACTCGCCGTGACGAACTGTTTCAGCCTGACCGAACATCCTGTGAATGTTCGCAGTAGGCTGAAACAGAGAGTGTCATGTTCCATGGCGTGTCGGTGTAGCTAACCCTTTTGCCGCCTTCTCCACTATCTTGCCTGGCATTTTGTCACAAAAATAAAGGCGACCCTAGGGTCGCCTTCAGTGTATTGATTTCCGGCACTGGCGGCCAGTAAACCTCTTAAGAAGCGGCTTTGCTGTGCAGGCCTTTCTTCTCCAGCTGGCGGAAGATATACCACTGCTGGGTGATGGTGACCACGTTGCTCACCAGCCAGTACAGCGTCAGACCGGCAGGGAACCACAGGAAGAAGAAGGTAAAGATGATCGGCATGAACTGCATCACCTTCTGCTGCATCGGATCGGTTACCGTGGTCGGGCTCATCTTCTGGATCATGAACATGCTGACACCCATCAGGATAGGCAGCACGAAGTAGGGGTCGCGCACCGACAAGTCGTCAATCCACAGGAAGAAAGGCGCGTGGCGCAGTTCTACCGACTCCATCAGCACCCAGTACAGGGAGATGAAGATAGGCATCTGTACCAGAATCGGCAGACAGCCACCCAGCGGGTTGACCTTCTCTTTCTTGTACAGCTCCATCATGCCCTGGGACATCTTCTGGCGATCGTCGCCATGGCGTTCTTTCAGGGCCGCCAGCTTGGGCTGCAGCATGCGCATCTTGGCCATGGAGGTGTATTGAGCCTTGGTCAGCGGATACATGATGCCACGCACCACGAAGGTGGTCAGCACGATGGCCAGACCCCAGTTGACCACGAAGCTCTGCAGGAAGTGTAGCAGCTTGAACAGCGGCTGGGCGATAAACCACAACCAGCCGTAATCCACGGTCAGATCCAGATTTTCGGCGGCGGCGGCCATTTTGTTCTGCAGCTTGGGGCCGAGCCACAAGTCGGCAGACACGGTTTGCTCGCTACCCGGCGCTACGGTCACCAATGGTGCCTTGAAGCCGATGATGGCCTGGCCCTGATTGTTCAGCGAACGGCTGTACAGCTGGTTCTGTTCCTGCTTCGGTGCAATCCAGGCAGAGACAAAGTAGTGCTGCAGCATGCTGACCCAGCCGCCTGCGGTGGTCTGGTTCAGGTTGGCTTCACGTACCGATTTGAAATCATACTTGGTGTAGCGGGTTTCGCTGCTGGAATAGGCCGGGCCGCGATAGGCGGAGGCCATCAGCATGTTGCCGCCTTCTTCGTTCGGATTGACTTCGCTCTGCTTCAGCTGACCGTAAAGCTGGGCCTGTACCGGCTCGGCGCTCTGGTTGTCGATCACATAGCCGACCTTCACCACGTAGTTGTCACGGGTGAGGGTGAAGGTTTTGGTGAACGCCACGCCCTGATCGTTGGTGAAGGTCATGGGCACGGTCAGGCTGTCCTGACCGTCGGCCAGCTGGTAGCTGGTCTGCTCGGTATGATAGACGGGGCGACCGTTGGCGCTGCCATCCGGGCCGTCGCGACCGATAAGGCCGCTCTGGGCCACGTTGACGAAGTTGGAACCGTTGCTGAGCAACACGAACTTGTCATCGGAATTCAGTTCGTCGTCGTGCTCCAGCAGCTCGGCGCGCACCACGTCACCACCCCGGGTGTCAATGGTCAGCTTGAGGCTGTCGGTGGTGATGGTCACCAGACGGCGACTGGCAGCCGGGGCCACATCGGTCGGTACTTCGCCATCGGCCTGATCCGCTTCGGGAACAAAACTGGCGTCGTCGGTGCTGGTCTGGGAGCTTTGCTGGGCCACTTCTGGCTGCGGCGCCTTATCTGTCTGCCACTGTTGCCAGATGAGGAAACTCACCAGCAGCAGAGCGATAACCAATATATTGCGTTGAGATTCCATAGTTTATTTTCTTCGCTGTGTCGGGACCGGGTCGTGGCCGCTTGGACCTAAAGGATGGCATTTTAATAGACGTTTGACGGTTAACCAACCGCCTTTTAAAAAACCGTGGAGCCGGATGGCTTCAATAGCGTATTGCGAACAGGTGGGAGTAAAGCGACACCTGGGCCCGAGCAGAGGACTGATAACCAGCTGGTAAAGGCGAATAAGGCCTACGCTGAGTCGTTGCAGCGGCGAGAAAGCGTGCGCCATAGCCTATCCAGCAGCTCGAACAGCTCGTCGTTGGGCACATCCCCGATACCTTTCTTGGCGATCACCACAATATCAACGTTGGGCAGCTTATGTTGCTTCAGGCGAAAGGCTTCGCGGGCAACACGTTTGACCCGATTGCGCCAAACGGCACGTTTAAGTGCTTTTTTGGGTACGGCTAGTCCCAACCGGGGGTGACCCAGTTCGTTTGGTTTGGCAAGAAGTGTGAGATGTGGGGAAGCGGCTCTGACGGGGTTGTCGAAGACGTTTTTGAAATGGGCGGGAGTTAACAAACGTAACTCCCGTGTAAAGGCATGCCGGGCCATTAGGCGCTCAGACGGGCACGACCTTTGGCGCGACGAGCGGCCAGTACTTTGCGACCACCTACAGTGGCCTTGCGAGCACGGAAACCGTGGCTGCGTTTGCGCTTCAGATTTGAAGGTTGAAAAGTGCGTTTCATAGTAGTTATTACCGCTGTGTCAGTTTGCTATACAGTTTGACCATGTACTCGACAGACGCATAAACATCACCGAGACGGTCCCACCAAAGAGGCCGAATTCTAAACAGTTCTGTATATCACGTCAATCTACATGGTGTTGATTGACGACCCCACAGGCAAAGTATTTTACCGGACGGGATCGATCCCGGGATCCTTGAAGATCGCGGGGCTGGAATTATACAGCCCCCGCGGGCCGGCGCAACTAAAAGCGCGGGGATCCCGTGGCAGCGAGATCCGCTAGCCGTTCTCGTTCCGATCCGGCAATACCTTGCGCAAAAAGGCCCGGGTGCGGGGATCGGTCGGCTTGGTCAGCAGCTCGGACGGCGGGCCCTGCTCCACGATGTGACCACCGTCCATGAAGATTACCCGGTCGGCCACATCGCGGGCGAAACCGATCTCGTGGGTGACCACCACCATGGTCTGGTGCGCCAGCGCCAGCTTCTTCATCAGTCCCAGCACCTCGTCCACCCATTCCGGATCCAGCGCCGAAGTCGGCTCGTCGAACAACATCACCTTGGCATGGCTGGCCATGGCGCGGCCGATACCCACCCGTTGCTGCTGGCCACCGGACAGGGATGACGGATAGGCGTTTGCCTTATCTTCCAGCCCGATATCGCCGAGGATGCGCAGGGCTTCGGCGTTGGCCTCGGCCCTGGGCTTGTTCCATACGGTGATCAGCCCCTCGGCGATGTTGTCGCGGGCGGTCTTGTTGGCGAACAGCGCATAGTTCTGAAACACGAAGGAGGTACGCTTACGCAGCGCTATGGCCTCCTTGCCGTTGTGTTTGGCCAAATCGATGGCGAAGCCGTCGATCTCCAGGGTGCCGGCTTCCGGCGTTTCCAGCAGGTTCAGGCAGCGCAGCAGGGTGGATTTACCGGTGCCCGAGGGCCCCAGTATCACCACGATTTCTCCTTGCTTGATATCCAGACTGATGTCGTTGAGCACCGTCTGGCCGTTATAGATTTTGGTCAGATTGCGTAGCTTGATCATGTTGCCTCTGGTCATACGAATATCATTAAACACATGATTCGATGCCTGGTCCGTTGTCGCTGCCGCTTTAGCTGGCAGGGCCTTGTAGCCGCCACTTCAGTCGGCGGGGCCAGCTCCGCTGGCCGTTAACACCGATTCTGAAGGTACCACGCCGTTTGTGGGTTTACGCCGGCTAAAGCGGCGCCTACAGCGATAAGCAGCTTGTGATTGAATCATTAGTCCAGTGGCATCAATAGGCGGCGTTCAGCCGTCGCTCCAGCAAGGTCTGCAAATAGGTGAAGAACACCACCACCGCCCAGTAGATCAGGGCCACCGCGATAAAGGCCTCGAAAAACTTGAAGCTGCTGGAGGCCTCTTTCTGGGCCGAGGCCATGATTTCGGCCACCCCCAGGGTGAAGGCCAGCGAGGTGCTTTTGATCATGTCGATGAAGTAGTTCATCAGCGAGGGCGTGGCGATGCGCGCCGCCTGGGGCAGTATGATGCGCTTCATGGCCTGAGTGCGGGTCATGCCGATGCTCATGGCCGCTTCCATCTGGCTCTTGTGTACGCTCAGAATGGCGGCGCGAATCGATTCCGCCATGTAGGCGGCAAAATGCAGGGTCAGGCCGATGACGGCGGCACTGAAGGCATCGAGACCGATAAATATCGGCATGATCTGCGGCAGGCCGTAATACAGCAGAAACAACTGTACCAGCAGCGGAGTGCCACGAAAGAAAGAGATGAACAGCTTGGCCAGGGCATTGAGCACCGGTAGCTCGAAGGTTCTGATCACCGCCAGCCCACCGGCAATAATCAGGGCGAATACAAAGCCCAGCAGCGCCATTTCCATGGTCGTGCCCAGATATCCGAACAGGATCGGAAACAGCGCCAGGGTATAGTCGAGATCAAATTGCATGGTTTATTTGCTGGTGATGTCTGCGCCCAGCCATTTCTCCGAAATCTGTGTCAGGGTGCCGTCGGCGCGCATATCGGCCAGGGCCTGGTTCACCTCGGCCAGCAGTGCCTGCTGCTCGGGGGTTTTCACGAACGGGAAGGCATTTTCCAGGGTCTCGAACGGCTTGCCGGCCAGCTGCAGCGGCAGTCCGGCTTCCTTGATCAGCTGGGCGGAGCCGACGCGGTCCATGACGAAGGCATCGGTACGACCCAGCGCCACGTCCTGCTCCAGGTTGGTCTCGTAGGTGATGATGTTGATTTCGTTATTGGTGTCGTGCTTGCGCATCAGCTGTTCGAAGTTGGAGCCCAGGTTGACGGCGACCTTCTTGCCTTTCAGATCGTCCAGCCCCTGAATGCTGTCGTTGCCCTTGCGTACCACTATCTGGGCGCCGTCGTAGACATAGGGGTCGGCGAAATCATATTTTTCCAGCCGTTCCGGGGTAATGGTGATCTGGTTGGAAATGGTGTCGATACGACCGGTTTCCAGCATGCCGAACAGGCCGGAGAAGTTGGTGGTCACAAACTCTACCTCGCGGTCGAGACGCTCACCGATGGCGTTCCATACATCGACTTCAAAGCCCTGCAGCTCATCCTGTTTGACGAAGGTGAACGGATAGTAGCGACCGGACATGCCGACCTTGACCGCATCGGCCGCCATGGCCGGCGCGATCAGGGAAGTGGACAGGGCCAGGATAGCAGCCAACAGCTTGATGGATTTGAACATGAATAACTCTCCTTGTGGTCACGGCATGACCGCAGTGGCTGCAGTCATAACCACTACAGCATAAATGATGAAGGTCTTTTTATACCAGCCAAAGGCAGCATGCCAGTTTTTTACAAACTAATAACCTGACCAGGAAGGAAGCGGGTAAGAAATATTCGCAAATTGGTGGTCTCGTCGCCGGTCGGCAGCTTCAACCGTCCTGGTGTGGCAACAGCCATTGGGTGAACAGTCGAGTGGCGACCGAGGGGTGGCGGTGACTGGGCTCCAGCAGGCACAGATATCCCTTGCTGGGCATGCTGTGGGGCAGCGGCTGTACCAGAGTACCTTCCTGCAGGTAGGGCTGCAGCAGCCGGGCCCAGCCGAGGGCGATGCCCTGGCCGGCCAGGGCCGCCTGCATCAGCAGCTGATAGCTGTTGGTCTTGAGGGTATGGGCGGGGGCCTGGTAAGGCTCTGCCAGGGCTTCGAACCAGTCTTCCCAGGTCAGCCAGTCATGAAAGTAGTCTTCCAGTTCCAGCAAGGTATGTTCGCGCAGCATCTGCTGCGGGCTGGTGACAGGCCCGGCTTGCTGCAGATAACCGGCGTTACATACGGCGATGACTTCTTCCTGTTCCATGATGCGGGTGATCTGTACGCCGGGCGGCTCCTTTTCTCCGGGCACCAGATAATAGAGGGCAAGATCGAACTCGCTCAGATCCAGTTGCCGGGGGTCGGCCATGGTCAGGATGCGGATCTCGAGCTGTGGATGCAGCTGCTGTAGTGCGGGCAGTTTGCGGGTCAGCCACATGGAGGCGACGGTGGGGCTGGATGCCAGGGTCAGCTGCAGGCTGCCCTGACGCCGGGTCAGGGCGGCGGTGCCGCTGGCCAGTTCTCGCAGCAACCGCTGCACCAGCTGAAAATAACGCTCGCCCGCCGGGGTCAGGAGCACACCCTGGGCATCGCGATGAAACAGTGGCCGACCCAGACACTCCTCCAGCCGCTTGATTTGCCGGCTGATGGCGCTCTGGGTCAGGCTGAGTTCGGTCGCCGCCTGGGTGAAGCTCTGGCTGCGGGCCGCCGCTTCAAAAGCCTGCAGACAATTAAGGGGAGGTAGGGGCTTGATCCGTTGGAACATATCAGCTTCCTGGGCGTCCTGTACTGAATAAGCCCCTACCTTACTCCCGCCCTGCTTCCAAGGCTACTGGGCAAGCCGTGGAATACGGTATTCCCAGCTCTTGTCGTTGAACAAGTCACCATCCAGCCAGGCCTGCTGGCGGGCGCTCAGGTAGAAATGCTGCTCGTCACAGGCCAGGTGCAACTCGCTTTCTACCCGCACCTCCCAGTCATCCCGACCGGCCCGGTACAACCAGTGAATGTCGGCCTGGGTGGCGTCGGGATCCTCGGGGCGGGTGCGATATTCCTCGGTGGCTTTCTGCTCGACCCAAAGACCGTGATCGAGGAAGCGATAGGTGCCCATGTCGTCGTCCACCCGCACGCAGACTTCGCCACTGGCCACGTCTTCGGTGATGGTACGTTTTGGGCTGGACTCGCGCAGCTGTTCCATGTTGACCGGCTGGGCGGACTCCGGCGGCTGGAAGGGGTTGTCGATGGACTCGCCCCGGTATACCGGCAGGGTCAGGTGCTGCCGGCCGGGTGCCAGGCTCAGGGTGGTCAGCTTGGGACTGGGCCACAGCAGCGGAAAATGGGCGGTGGCGATGGCGACCCGCAGGCGGTGGCCGACGGGTACCTTATAGCCGATGTTGTCCAGCTGAACTTCGAAGTCGATCTCTTCGCCTGGCACCGGCGGCTCCAGCACTGCAGGGTCATTGCGCAGGGCCAGGTTGAGGGTGCCGTAGCTTATCAGGGTGGCGCGGCCGTCCGGTGCCACGTCGCTGAGGCGTACCGTCACCTGACCGCAGTTCTGATCCACCGAGCCTCTTAGCGCGAGGCGGGGGTTGCCCAGCAGCGGCAGCGGTTCGCTCAGCGGTGTACTGTCGAAACACAGGGACAGGGCGTCGTCCCGGCGCTGATCGGTCGGGAAGTCGGGGCCGAACCAGATGGCGCAGTATTCGCCGCCGTGCACCCCGGTGGTGAGCGGAGAGCAGATGCCGGCGGCAGAGTTCAGGGCATGTTCACCCGGCGTGAGGCCACCGTCGGTCAGACTGAACAGCTGTTGCTCTACCTGGCTGGCGGGCCAGCCGTCGGTCTGTACCCAGTCGCCGGGACGGTAAGCGGTCATGGCGGAAGGCGGCTGGGCCTCCTGCAGGTAGAAGGTGCACTCGGGCTCGTCCATGATGCCGGTGTCTATGCCCTTCAGCCAGTGATCCCACCAGCGCAGGGCTTCCTGCAGGAAGCCGATGGCCGGATCCGGAATAGCGAAGTGGGGATACTTGTGGATCCAGGGGCCGATCAGCGCCTTCTTCGGGCACTTGAGGTGCTCCATCATCCGTACCGGGGTGTTGCGATAGGCATCGCCCCAGCCACCGACGCAGTACACGGCGGCTTCAATATCTTCGTAATTTTCGCAGATGGAGCCGTGCTGCCAGTAGGCGTCCCGGGTGCTGTGTTCGATCCAGGGCTTGGCCAGCAGCGGCATGTTTTCCAGCCGGTGCTTCCACATTGCCTGCCAGTCGTCGCCCACCAGGCGGGGATCCGGCACGGCGGCGGAAAAGCTCAGCATGGTGGCGGCCCAGCCCAGGTTTTCCAGCAGCAGATTACCGCCCTTGAAGTGCACGTCGTCGGCGTAGCGGTCGTCGGTGGAGCAGATGGTGATGATGGCCTTCAGTGGCTTGGGCCGGCGCGCCGCCAGCTGCAGGCTGTTGAAGCCCCCCCAGGAGATACCCATCATGCCCAGATTGCCGTCGCACCAGGGCTGGCGGCTGATCCAGTCGATGACCTCGAGGGCGTCGTCCTGCTCCTGCTGCAGATATTCATCCAGCATCAGGCCGTCGGACTCGCCGTTGCCGCGAATATCCACCCGCACACAGGCGTAGCCATGGCCCGCCAGGTAGGGGTGGGTCAGGGCATCGCGTACCGCGGTACCGTCTACCTTGCGGTAGGGCAGATATTCCAGGATGGCAGGCACCGGATGCTGCTCCGCGTCGGCGGGCAGCCAGACTCGGGCGGCCAGCATGGTGCCGTCCTTGAGCGGGATCTGCAGGTGCTCTATTTCACGCACCTGACGGGGAAACTCATGCTTGATTTGCATTGGTCGGTATTCCTTCAAATGATGAGGTGTTGGTGTCGCTGGCCGGGGTTGGGGCCGGGCTGGGTGACATGGTCACCAGGGCCGGATTGGACAGCCAGTACCACAGGGAGCCACTGGCCAGCAGGATAATAAACATGGCGGGCAGGCCGCCCAGGTTGGACAGCATCTTGACGCCGTCGAGGCCGACGAAGGACACCATGACCCAGGATACGGTGCCGATCACCGAGCCCCACAGCACCTTGATACCCAGGCCGCTGTCCATGTCGCTGTCGGCGGTCAGACCGCGGGTGCAGAGACCGCCGATGGCATCGGTGTTGGAGTCGGCGGCGGTGACATAGGAGATGAAGGCGATAAACAGCAGCAGCACTATCATGATGTTGCTGCCCGGCAGCTGTTCGAAGATGCGGTACAGCACGTGTTCCACCCCTTCGTTGTTGAGTACCTCGTTCAGGCCGGCCGCCTGCTGCATATCCAGATAGATGGCCGTGCCGGAGAAGATGCAGATCCAGACGATGGCGAACAGGGACGGAAACAGCAGGTTGATACGGATGAATTCACGCACCGTGTAGCCGCGGGCGATTTTGCCGAGGAACAGGGCGGTCACCGGAGCCCAGGCAAACCACACCGCCCAGTAGAAAATGCTCCACCACTGGGGCCAGGGATCGCTGGCGGCGGCGCCGGTGAACAGGCTGCGGGTAAAGAAGGTATCCAGATACAGGCCGAACGATTCGGTGCCCAGGGCGATCATGAAGATGCTGGGGCCGAAGCAGAACATGAACACGCCCAGAAACAGCAGCAGCCAGGCGTTCAGCGCCGACATGCGCGCTATGCCTTTTTTCAGGCCGCTGGCGGCGGAAAGCACGAAGGTGGCCACGATCACCGCGATGATGATGCCGAGGCGCAGCGGCGTGGTTTCACCGCCCAGATACTGACCGGCGCCACCGGCCAGGGTCAGGGCGCCGGTACCCAGAGAAGAAGCCATGCCGGCCACCAGGGCATAGAGCGCTACCGCATCGATGACAGTACCGAAGCGGCGGGTGATGCGGGCGCCCAGCACCGGCTCCAGCATGCTGCCGATGGAAAAGCGCTTGCGCTGGTTATAGAAGGCGAGGGCAAACACCAATGAGGGAATGGTGTAGATGGCGTAGGGGGTAAAGGACCAGTGCAAAAACATGGTCGCCATGGCGAAGCGGGCGGCATCCGGTGAGCCCGCTGCCAGACCGGTACTTTCGGGCGGCCCGAACAGATGATAGAGCGGCTCGGCGGTGGTCCAGAACAGCACACCTACCGCCAGGGTGGTGCACAGGGTGATGGAAAACCAGCGCCACTTGGACAGCAGCGGCTCGGCTTTCTCGCCACCGATGCGGACTTTTCCGAGCGGCGAAAAGTAGACCACCACCGCCAGTACCAGCAGATACAGGCTGCCGAGGCTGAACAACCAGGAAAAGTTGTCCAGTATGGCGCTGTTCAGGGTTTTGGTGGTGGCGAGAAAGGTGTCCAGATCCAGATAGCTGGCGAGCAGGGCTGCCATGAGCAGCAGGAAGGTGGGCCAGAACACCAGAGGCCTGAGGTTGTTCGATGACATATGATCAATCACTCCGTGATGGGTACAACATATCCTTTTTGTTCTTTTCAGGAGGCAGGATAAAACACCCCCGGTTTTGCAACCTCGAATTAACATGGTTTTTCAGTCTGCCTAGGGGGTGGGGATCGCTCAATCAACATCTGGGCATGGGGTCATGATCATTGATCATGCCAATCTGGAAAACTAACTGCTCTTCCTGATTTCACAGTAAAGGGCGAACGAAGGGTTCACTCCACCGACACGCTGAACCGCATCCCTGCGACGCTCAGCACATGACGTCCTGTCATGTGATGGTCGCTGGAGTAGAACTCTTCATTCGCCTGTCTGCGGCAGAGTCGCCTGTGGGGGCGCCCTGCAGACACCTCGGTGCTCAGGATTTGATGGATCGGGCGATCCGCAATGGTGTGGGTAGCTTGTTTATAAACAGAAGGATCCTGTGCATGAAGTTGCAGTTATTCACAGATGTCAAGGATCATATTTTACAGGATCGAGACGATCCGGCTAGAGATCCGGACCCTTGATAAGTAGAATATCGGCCCCTTGATTGATCCCTTTGTTCCAGGAGTTCTGATGAGCGCTATGCTTTGGCAGCAGTGTCTTAACCGGCTACAAGATGAATTGCCTTCGGCAGAATTCAGTATGTGGATCCGGCCGCTGCAGGCGGAGCTGGGCGATAATACCCTGACCCTGTTTGCCCCCAATCGTTTCGTGCTCGACTGGGTGCGGGACAAGTATTTGCTGCGGATCAACGGCCTGCTGAGCGAATTTTGTGGCAGCAACTGCCCGCAGATGAAGTTCGAGGTGGGCAAGAAGCGTACGCCGGTCAACCTGGTGACCAGCAGCAGTAACAGCGGTAGCAGTGCCAGCAGTGGCAAGGCGCAGAATCGGGTGCAGAATACGCCCTCCTGGATCGAGCAGGCCGACGATCGGCCGCAGATCACCTACAAGAGCAACATGAATCCCAACTATACCTTCGACAACTTCGTCGAGGGTAAGTCGAACCAGCTGGCTCGGGCCGCGGCCCGTCAGGTGGCCGACAATCCGGGCGGCGCCTACAACCCGCTGTTTCTGTATGGCGGCACCGGCCTGGGTAAGACTCACCTGCTGCACGCGGTGGGCAACGGCATTCGCGCCCGCAAGGCCGATGCCAAGGTCATCTACATGCATTCCGAGCGCTTTGTGCAGGACATGGTCAAGGCGCTGCAGAACAATGCCATCGAAGAATTCAAACGCTATTACCGCAGCGTGGATGCGCTGTTGATCGATGACATTCAGTTCTTCGCCAACAAGGAGCGCTCGCAGGAAGAATTCTTCCACACCTTCAATGCGCTGCTCGAAGGCAATCAGCAGATCATCCTGACCTCGGATCGTTATCCCAAGGAGATCAACGGGGTCGAGGATCGGCTCAAGTCCCGCTTCGGCTGGGGCCTGACGGTGGCGATCGAGCCGCCGGAGCTGGAAACCCGGGTCGCGATCCTGATGCGCAAGGCGGACGAGAACAAGATGCGCCTGCCCGACGAGGTGGCCTTCTTTATCGCCAAGCGGCTGCGCTCCAACGTGCGTGAGCTGGAAGGGGCCCTGAACCGGGTCATGGCCAACGCCAACTTCACCGGCCGGGCCATCAATATCGACTTTGTGCGCGAGGCGCTGCGAGACCTGCTGGCGCTGCAGGAAAAGCTGGTGACCATCGACAACATTCAGAAGACGGTGGCCGAATACTATAAGATAAAACTGGCCGATCTGCTGTCCAAGCGCCGTTCTCGCTCGGTGGCGCGTCCGCGTCAGCTGGCCATGGCGCTGGCCAAGGAGCTGACCAATCATTCTTTGCCCGAAATCGGCGATGCCTTCGGGGGCCGCGATCACACTACCGTGCTGCACGCCTGCCGAAAAATCGGCCAGCTCCGGGAAGAGAGTCATGATATAAAGGAAGATTATTCCAATCTTATCCGCACCCTGTCTTCCTGAATCGGAGAACCCCATGCAGTTTACCATCAGCCGCGAAGCGATACTGCGACCCCTGCAATTGGTATCCAGTGCCCTGGGGGGCCGCCCCAACCTGCCGATCCTCAACAATATTCTGCTCAGCGTCGAGAACGACGCCCTGTCGATGACCGGCACCGACACCGAAGTCGAAATGGTGGCGCGGGTCGAGCTGCAGGGCTCGGTAACTGCGGGGCGCACCACGGTACCGGCGCGCAAGATGCTGGATATCTGCCGCGGCCTGCCCGATGGCGCCGAGCTGAAATTCACCCTGGAAGGCGAGCGGCTGATCCTGCGTTCCGGACGTAGCCGTTTCAACCTGTCCACCCTGGCGGCGGAAGACTTTCCCAATATCGAGGAATGGAGCTCCGAGCTGGAATTCGATATCAACCAGCTGGCATTGAAGAAGCTGATTGAATCGACCCAGTTCTCGATGGCCATTCAGGACGTGCGCTATTACCTCAACGGCATGCTGTTTGAAACCGACGGTCAGTGGCTGCGCACCGTGGCCACCGACGGCCACCGCCTGGCCACCTGTCAGCGTCAGCTACTGGCCGACGAATTGCCGGCCCAGCAGGTGATAGTGCCGCGCAAGGGGGTGCTGGAGCTGGTCAAGCTGCTCGAACATGAAGATCAGGATGTACGGCTGCAAATCGGCAAGAGCAACATTCGAGCGGTGACCTCCGGTTTTATCTTTACCTCCAAGCTGGTGGACGGTCGTTTCCCGGATTATCGCCGGGTGCTGCCGCGCGAGTGCGACAAGACCCTGATCTGCGGCCGTGAAGAGCTGCGCCAGGCCTTTTCCCGGGCGGCGATTCTGTCGAACGAGAAATTTCGTGGCGTGCGGCTGAACATGCAGGCACAGGTGCTGAAAATCACCGCCAACAACCCGGAGCAGGAAGAAGCGGAAGAAGTGCTCGATGTAGATTACCAGGGCTCGGATCTGGAAATCGGCTTCAACGTGTCCTATGTGCTGGATGTGCTCGGCACCCTCAAGTCCGACAAGGTCAAGGTCAGCCTCAAGGATGCCAGCAGCAGTGGTCTGATCGAGGCGGAAGACAGCGGGGACGCACTGTACGTGGTGATGCCGATGCGATTGTAAGCATGGCGTTGCTCAATCTACAGCTGAAGGACTTTCGCAATATCCATCATGGCCGCCTGGTGCCGGCCGCCGGTATCAACCTGCTGGTGGGCGCCAACGGCAGCGGCAAGACCAGCATACTGGAAGCCATTCATTATCTGGGCTTTGGCCGTTCTTTTCGTACTCACCTGACCGGTCGAGT
The DNA here is from genome assembly GCF_039539745.1 of Oceanisphaera sediminis. Taxonomy (NCBI): domain Bacteria; kingdom Pseudomonadati; phylum Pseudomonadota; class Gammaproteobacteria; order Aeromonadales; family Aeromonadaceae; genus Oceanisphaera; species Oceanisphaera sediminis. Next base: position 29,539 of record NZ_BAABDS010000001.1, on the reverse strand, counting down.
CATTCGGCAGGGTGAACCGGCATTCACGCTCTTTGCCCGGGTGCAGCAGGATGAAGACAGCCTGCCGATGGGCCTGAGTAAAACCCGCGGTGGTGACACCCGTCTCAAGGTCGGCGGCCGTAGTGCCGAGCGATTAGCCGACCTGGCACACATTCTACCCATTCAGTTGATCCACCCGGAAGGGTATAATCTACTGACCGGTGGCCCCAAGTTGCGGCGGGCCTACCTGGATTGGGGGCTGTTTTATTCCAATGCCCGCTTTTTTACCGTCTGGGGACAGTACCGTCGGTTACTCAAGCAGCGCAATGCGCTGTTAAGACAGCAAAGACCCTACCGGGAACTGGGTTACTGGGATCAGCAACTGGTCAGTGTGGGTGAAGAGCTGAGTCTATTCAGGCAGCAATATGCCGAGGCTATCGAACCGGTCATCCGTTTGATAGCGGCAGATTTTCTGCCTGAATACGATTTTTCGTTCGACTTTTTTCGTGGCTGGGACCGGCAGACAACGCTGGCCCAGGTACTGGAGCAGGGCCTTGAGCGGGATCTGGGGCTGGGCTATACCCAGTCCGGACCGCACAAGGCAGAGATCAGGATAAAGGCCCGGGGCATGCCGGTGCAGGATTTGCTGTCGCGTGGCCAGCTCAAGTTGCTGGTGTGCGCCATGCGGCTGGCCCAGGGCCTTTATCTGAAAACCCGGTCCGGACAGGACTGCATTTTTCTGATCGACGACTTTGCGTCTGAGCTGGATGAACACAAGCGTGCTTTACTGGCACACCGGTTAACCGAACTGGGTGCCCAGGTATTTGTTTCCGCTATCGATGTGGCCCAGCTCAGTCAGATGATCACACGGGATAACAGCAAGCTGTTTCACGTGACACAGGGTGAAATCACCGAAACCCAGGAGTGCGAGTAAGCCAATGAGTGAACACACTTACGACTCTTCGAGTATTAAGGTATTAAAAGGTCTGGATGCGGTCCGGAAACGTCCGGGCATGTATATCGGCGACACAGACGATGGCACTGGCCTGCACCACATGGTGTTTGAGGTGGTGGATAACTCGATAGATGAGGCCTTGGCCGGGCACTGTAAAGATATTATCGTGACCATTCACGTGGATGGCTCTGTTTCCGTGTCCGATGATGGCCGGGGTATTCCGGTCGATATGCACGAAGAAGAAGGCCGCTCCGCCGCCGAGGTTATCCTTACTGTGCTGCACGCCGGCGGCAAGTTCGACGACAACTCCTACAAGGTGTCCGGCGGCCTGCACGGCGTGGGTGTGTCTGTGGTTAACGCCCTGTCCGAGACGCTGCAGCTGACCGTGTGGCGCAGCGGCAAGGTGCACGAACAGACCTACCGGCACGGTGAGCCCCAGGCGCCGTTGGTGGCGGTGGGTGATACCACCAAGTCGGGTACTCTGATCCGCTTCTGGCCCAGCCATGAAACCTTTACCAATACCGAATTTCATTTCGATATCCTGGCCAAGCGTCTGCGTGAGCTGTCGTTCCTCAACTCGGGCGTGTCCATTCGCCTGCTCGACGAGCGGGAGAACAAGGAAGTGCACTTCGAGTATGAAGGCGGCATTCAGGCCTTTGTCGAGTACCTCAACCGCAACAAGACGCCGATCCATCCCAAGGCGTTTCATTTCGTCTCCGAGCGGGAAGACGGTATCTCGGTTGAAGTGTCGATGCAGTGGAACGACTCCTATCAGGAAAATATTTTCTGCTTTACCAACAATATTCCCCAGCGGGATGGCGGTACCCACCTGGCCGGTTTTCGGGCGGCGCTGACCCGTACCCTGAACAGCTTCATGGACAGGGAAGGCTACAGCAAGAAGGCCAAGACCTCGGCCTCCGGCGACGATGCCCGTGAAGGCCTGACGGCGGTGATTTCGGTCAAGGTACCGGATCCCAAGTTCTCGTCCCAGACCAAAGACAAGCTGGTCTCGTCCGAGGTGAAAACCGCGGTCGAGCAGGCCATGGGCGAGCGCCTGAGCGAGTTTCTGCTGGAAAACCCGGGTGATGCCAAGATCGTGGTCAACAAGATCATCGATGCGGCCCGGGCGCGGGAAGCGGCGCGCAAGGCGCGCGACATGACCCGCCGCAAAGGTGCGCTGGATCTGGCTGGTCTGCCCGGCAAACTGGCCGACTGTCAGGAAAAAGACCCGGCGCTGTCCGAACTCTACATAGTGGAGGGTGACTCGGCGGGGGGCTCGGCCAAACAGGGCCGTAACCGCAAGAACCAGGCGATTCTGCCGCTCAAGGGTAAAATCCTGAACGTGGAAAAGGCACGCTTCGACAAGATGCTGTCTTCCCAGGAAGTCGCCACCCTGATCACCGCCCTGGGCTGTGGTATCGGCCGGGACGAATACAACCCCGACAAGATGCGTTATCACTACATCATCATCATGACCGATGCGGACGTGGATGGTGCGCACATCCGTACCCTGCTGTTGACCTTCTTCTACCGGCAGATGCCGGAAATTGTCGAGCGTGGCTATATCTATATCGCCCAGCCGCCGCTGTACAAGGTGAAGAAGGGCAAGCAGGAGCAGTACCTGAAAGACGAAGACGCCATGCTGCAGTACCAGACCAGTCTGGCGCTGGACGGCGCCAGCCTGCATGTGAACGAGTCGGCTCCGGCCATCGGCGGCGAGCATCTGGAAAAGCTGGTCAACGACTACCGCAAGGTACAGATGCTGATCACCCGACTGTCGCGCCGGGCGCCCGAGCTGGTGCTCAACGAGCTGATTTATCAGCCCGAGCTGAGCCTGGAAGCCCTGACCGATGAGGAGCAGGTCAAGAGCTGGATCGCGGCCATCAACCAGTCGCTGGCAGACAGCAACACCAACGGTGCCGAGTATCTGCTGGACTATGACTTCTTCGAAGAGCGCAGCTGTTATCTGCCCAAGGTAAAAGTGCGTCAACACGGCATCGAGCGGGCGTTCCCGATCAGCTATGACTTCTTTGCCTCCGGCGAGTACCGCAGCATAGTGGCGCTGGGCAAGGGTATCGCCAACCTGATGGAAGAAGGCGGTTACGTCAAGCGGGGCGAGAAGACCAAGGCGGTGTCCAGCTTCGCCGAAGGTCTGGAATGGCTGATGCACGAGAGCAAGCGTGGCCTCTATGTGCAGCGTTACAAGGGGCTGGGCGAGATGAACCCGGATCAGCTGTGGGAAACCACCATGGATCCCGGCTCCCGTCGCATGCTGCAGGTGACCATAGAAGACGCGGTAGCTGCCGATCAGCTGTTCTCCACCCTGATGGGTGACCATGTAGAGCCGCGTCGCGAGTTTATCGAGACCAACGCGCTCAAGGTCGCCAACCTGGATATCTGATCCGGTTTGTTCACCGATACCAAAGGCAGCCCGCGGGCTGCCTTTTTGTTGCTGTATTCAGGTTTACTGTGTTGTTACTGTTTCAAGGCAAAGGGTATCTTCCCCACATGACAGAGGAAGTCGCAAGAAAGACTCGGTTTCCGATTCCGTTACCCATATTAAAAATCCTGCCAATCGAGGGCTAGCCCGATTGGCAGGATGTGGGGAAGCTAATCCGGTGGATCAGCTTCTAGAGTGGGTGAAAATCAGCCAGGCAGATATTCATGCCCCCAGGCTTCACCGGCGATTCGGGTGGCCAGCATGGTATCGATTTCCTCTTCGCTGTAACCGATATCGGCCAGGATGCTCCGGGTGGAATGTCCAAACTGCTCGGTCGGGGTCAGGGCGACGACCGATGCTTCGGCAGGACGAATCGAGTAATGATCGATTTGGGTCACGCGATGGCCGCTGGGGTGGTTGTCGTAGACAGAGAAAGCGTAGCTGCCCTTGTCTGTACCCACTTTCCCGTCGGCTTCGCGGGTGTATGATTCCCGCAGCTCTTCGATACTGAGCGGTCTGGCGGCAGCAATATTGGCGGCGTGCAGCACATTCACCCAATAGTCGGAAGTGGCCGTCTTGAAGGTTGCCGTCAGGAATTCAGCCGTATTTTCCGCGTCCTTGATGCCTGCCAGACCTTCCACTCCGGTCAATTTAGCAAGCTCGGACGGGTTGGCATCCAGGAAGACCCAGCCATCACCGGTTTGATAGAAATGCGACAAGGCATGGTTGCCCAGCACTTCCCGGCCCGAAGGCTCGTTGAAGGGGCCACGGCCCTGATAATCGAAGGCAAAGGAAACCTGTGCCAGATTGGTGATGGCCGACAGCGAGGTTCGGGCCCGGGAAACGGCACCTGTTTTCAGCTGGTGATAGAGCGACACTGCCATGCCGAGGCCGCCGGCAAAGCCGCAGTTTACATCCAGAGTGCCCAGGTGAGCGTGTTCTTCCGGGGTTTCCGGGCCACCGAAACGGCTCATGATACCGCTGTTGGCCTGAATGATATCGTCGTAGCCGATGTAGTCTGTCTTGGGGCCGCGACGGGGTCCACCCAGACAGTCCAGGCGACAGAACAGCACACCAGGATTGATGGCTTGCAGGCTGTCGTGATCGAGCCCCAGCGGTTTCATCTGGCGTTCGGGAGCGTTGATCACCACCATATCGACCGAGCGTACCAGCCGGTGGAAGGCTTCTTTGCCTTCCGGCGAGGTGATGTCCACCAGGGCACTCTTCTTGCCCATGCCGGTCTGGAAGCTGAACAGGGTACCGATCAGCGGGTCATAAAAGGGAGTGACCGGGTCCAGTTTGATGACATCGGCACCGAAGCGACCCAGGAAGGCGGTGGAATGAGGCCCGGCGATGACGTTGGTCAGATCCAGTACTTTCAGGCCGACCAGCCAGCCTTTCTGGCTTGCTGACTTGATGTCTTTGCCCTGGGGGCGGGTAACGACTTCCTGCTTCGCCACCGCAGACAGTTCGGCCAGGGCCTGCTCGAAGCTGACCTTTTTTCTCGGACGAGGAGACAGCATCTGCTCCGCTGACTCTTCCAGCCAGGTGACGGGGCCGGGCTGCTTCATCAATCCGAACTCGGGATCTTCCACTTCCACAATCAGGCCGGAGGCATTGGTGTGCTCGTCGTTAACCCACTCTTGAGTGGTTCTGTGAGGCGCACCGGGGATCTGACCTTCACCGAACACCCGGCCCCATTCGGTCGAGGTTTTGGTCAGGAAGACTTCTTTCATGCGGACGGAGATAATATCGGCCCACTTCTTCGGCAGAGGGTAGACGCCGATGGAAGTTTCACCCTTCCACTCGGCGATCGGCAGGTACAGATCTTCCACGTCCGGCAGACCATCGACAACCAGCTGTTCATACAGGCCCAGAGCCTGCAGGCAGCGCTTGGCATGGTTGCGGTGCGACGGACACACCACATAGAACATGCGGCCGTCGGCACATTCGTAGGTACGGTAGAAGGGATCGAGATACTCCTGCAGATCCTCGTAGCTCACATCCATCGGCTGATTGGCCGCCTTTCTGCGTTCGATTTCTTCTTCACGCATGGTCTTGTAGCGATCCGGCATACCCTCTATGACGATAGAGTTGTAGGACAGGCCTTCCATCAGTGCGGCGGCGATGGGCACTTCTATGGTATCACCCCGACCAGTCTTTTCCCGGGCCAGCAGCGCCATGACTACCGAGCTGGCTGCCAGAGTTGTGGCATAGGCCGAGCCCAAAGGCAGCGGAGAGAAGCTGGGGTTAAGGCCCATCAGCACCCGGTTGAAGCCCATGTCGGTAAAGGCGCCCGAGGTCGCTGCCACCACCGCTTCGGTGGCTTTCCATTCGCGACGCAGCTGGTCATTGCTGGCAAATCCGGGGAGAGACAGAGTCACCAGCTCCGGGCGTGCCGTGCGCAGTTGTTCGAAGTCTATTCCCAGTTTTTTCATCACCCCTGGCCGGAAGTTTTCGATCACCACATCGGCCTGATCGATCAGGGAAAACGCCTGTGCCAGCCCGGAAGCGGTTTTGAGATCCACACTCAGGCAGCTCTTGTTCCGGTTGAGAACGGCATTGGCCGGATGATCCCATTGCGGGCCTGTAGGGGGATCGACATGAACAACGGTAGCGCCGAGATCGGCAAGTATCATGGCAACAGCCGGACCTGCAATCTGCTGACCAAAGTCAACAACGCGGACACCTGACAAGGGCAATTGATTTTCCTGTTTCATGCTTATCTATCCTTTTTAATTCAGCTTGTCTTAAACTCTGCCGCTCATTGGACCTGCCAATGCACCGGAGTCGGCACTGGTGGATGTATGTTTCTTAATGCCTGCTTGGCAGGGGTGATACTAGGATTGAAAAAAACCGGAAACCAGCAATAAAAAATAACCCTGAGCCATCATTTTATTTATTGGTCAGCAATTCCTCTTTTACTCGTTGATTTTTATTGTTTGAAGTAAAGGGAATGAATGTATTTTTGTATGCGGGATAAAGAGAAAAAAGAAAAAAGAAAGGTAATCGTTGCCGAGGCCGTCGGTTCTTTGTGTGGCTGTGCAGATCCAGTCACTTTACACTCTTTCATGCTCCATGCTTGGGGTTCGTTAACTTGGGAATTCAAACAGGGATTATGGTGATGGCGTTGTCTTCGCTCCCGAGAGACAGATCCGTGAACCATGGGGTGGGTATTGTTATCAATCCGGATGTTACGTGCCGCCAGCCCTGTTTACGCCGGCCAGGCCATAAATATTCTATGACCTGAGGCCGTTTTTTTATTGCTTCTCACCACTTCACATTTCGATAACAATCGGTGCGGCATCAGGGCTTCTCCGCTGAATCAGGGCAAATTGGCAGATAGCGGCGAGGCTGATAGCGACAGAGTCCATCATAACGGCACCTGGGGTGACCGGTGATGGCCAGGGTGAATAAATGAGAGGACTTCATTTTGGAAAAAGATAAAGGACTATTATCACGGGGCCATCCGGTCATGGTATTTGGTTCGGCAATACTGGTGATCGCATTTGTACTGTTTACGGTAATCAATCCCGAATATGCCAATGCTATTTACACGTCGGCCAAGGATTTCATTGCCAGAGAGTTAGCCTGGTATTATATCGGATTGGTCAGTTTTACATTGTTTTTTGCTATTTGGCTTATTTTCAGCCGTTATGGAAATATTCGGCTAGGAAAGGATGATGAAAGGCCTGAGTTCAGTAATTTTTCCTGGTTTTCCATGCTATTCGGTGCCGGAATCGGAATAGGAATTCTGTTCTGGAGCATTGCCGAGCCCATATATCATTTTCAAAGCAACCCGCTGATTGCCGAAGGTGAACAGATGACGGTGGAGGCGGCTCAGGTTGCCATGCGCATCTCCATTTTTCACTGGGGGCTGCATGGCTGGGGTCTGTTTGCGGTAATGGGGCTGGTATTGGCCTATTTTTCCTATCGCAAGGGACTGCCGCTGTCGATTCGTTCCAGTCTCTATCCGATTTTCGGTGAGCGTATCTATGGTCCCATCGGCCATGCGGCCGATCTGCTGGCCGTTTTTGGTACTGTTTTCGGCATCGCGACCTCTCTGGGATTAGGGGCGCAGCAAATCAACGCTGGATTGCAGTATCTGACCGGCATTGAGGTATCGAGTGGCAACCAGGCCATTCTGATCGCCGTCATTTCCATTATTGCCACCATTTCGGCGCTGACCGGCGTCAACAAGGGAATTCGAATCCTCAGCGAGCTGAACATGCACCTGACAGTGCTGATTCTGGTCCTGTTTATTGTCTTCGGCCCGACCGCCTATCTGCTGGGGTCCTTTTTTACCAATATGGGGGACTACCTGTTTCATGCGGTGGAGCTGGGCTTCTGGGTCAATCCGGATCCTGAAAGTCCCTGGCAGGGATGGTGGACTCTATTTTACTGGGGCTGGTGGATTGCCTGGTCACCCTTCGTCGGTATCTTTATCGCCCGGATTTCACGGGGGCGCACGATTCGGGAGTTCGTACTGGGGGTGTTGATTGCTCCTACCGTGCTTGGCGCCTTCTGGATCACCATCTTTGGCAATACCGCCCTGTTCATGGAGCTGTTCGGCAATGGTGGCGTAACGGCGGCGGTCAATGAAGACATCACCATGGCCCTGTTCAAGACCATCGAGTTTCTTGATCTGGGCCAGGCGCTGACCATGCTGTTTGCCATCGTCTGCACCATCATGCTGGTGACCTATTTCGTAACCTCGGCCGACTCCGCCACTCTGGTTATCTGTACCCTGATTTCGATGGGGCACGAGCATCCACCGGCCCGCTACCGGGTGTTCTGGGGAATCGCAATTGGCGGGGTATCGGCCGTGTTGCTGTTCGCCGGTGGGCTGAAGGCCCTGCAGACGGCCTCCATTGTCGCGGCACTGCCCTTCTCGGTAGTGGTGATTATGGCTATCTACGGCCTGTGCAAGGCGCTCAAGCAGGACCTGGAGTCCGAAACCGGGCTGGCACTCGAATACGAGCGGGTAAGTGAGCAGGCTCAAGAGGCTACCGAGAAAGCAGCCAGCGGTGTCTGAAATTTACCGGGTGTCTACCGGACCGGGTGAGGGCTGAAAGCCAGCGCTCACCGTTTAATAATTGTTCAGCAGGATTGGAGTCTTTTATGTCAAATCAGATTATTCTTCCACGGATCATGCAGGTTGGTGCAGGCGCCAGCAACGAAGTGCCCAATGTGCTGGCCAGCCTGGGCTGCAAACGCCCCCTGATCATCACCGACAAGATGATGGTGGAGCTTGGCTATGCCGGTCGTATACAGGAATGTCTGTCTGGCCACCAGATAGCCTCGGATGTTTTCGCCGATACGGTGCCCGAACCCACCGTCAGCTCGATACAAGCCGGGGTCGACAGGGTCCGTGATGGCGACTACGACAGCATCATCGCTCTGGGCGGCGGCAGCCCCATCGACAGTGCCAAGGCCATCGCCATCCTCGGCAAGCACGGCGGCGCCATGCGGGACTATAAGTTCCCCCGTATGGTCATCGAAGCCGGGCTGCCGATCATCGCGGTGCCGACTACCGCAGGCACCGGCTCCGAGGTCACCCGGGTCACCATTATTACCGATGAGACGACCGACGAAAAAATGCTCTGCATGGGCATCGGTTTCATGCCGGTCGCGGCTTTGGTGGATTACAACCTGACCTTGAGCCTGCCATCGCGGATTACCGCCGACACGGGCATCGATGCCCTGACTCACGCCATCGAAGCCTACGTCAGCAAGAAGGCCAATCTCTATAGCGACAGTCAGGCGCTGTCGGCGATGCGACTGCTGGCTCCCAATCTGCGGCGTGCCTATCACAACGGGGCAGACAAGGAAGCCCGCGAGGCGATGATGCTGGGGTCGACTCTGGCCGGCGTTGCTTTCTCCAACGCCTCGGTAGCGCTGGTCCACGGCATGAGTCGCCCCATTGGTGCCGCCTTCCATGTGCCTCACGGCCTGTCCAATGCCATGTTGCTGCCGAGCGTTACCCAGTACTCCCTGCCTGCGGCGCCGGAACGCTATGCGGATTGTGCTCGTGCCATGGGGGTGGCCGATGGACAAGACAGTGTCGAGGTGGCCAACGACAAGTTGCTGAAAGAATTGCATGCGCTCAACGATGAACTACAGGTTCCTACGCCGGCACAGTTCGGTATAGACCGCCAGACGTTTTTCGATCTGATGCCGACCATGGCCGAACAGGCGCTGGCCTCCGGCTCACCCAATAACAACCCCAGAGTACCGAGCATCGACGACATGATCGTTATCTATCGCCAGCTCTGGTAAGCAGAATTCATTACCCACAATTCAAAGGCAGCCGTGCGCTGCCATGTATGGACACGAGGAAAATAATATGACGACTGTAGGACACCTGATCAATGGCCAGCTGGTTACCGAAGGAACCCGGAGCCAGGATGTATTCAACCCCGCCACCGGCGAAATCAGCAAGCAGCTCGACCTAGCCTCGACAAAAACCGTCGAGCAGGCGATTGCCGCCGCTCAGGCTGCCTATCCCGCATGGCGCAATACGCCGCCGCTCAAGCGGGCACGCGTCATGTTTCGCTTCAAGGAGTTGCTGGAACAGAATGCTGACCGGATTTGTCAGTTGGTCGGTGAAGAGCACGGCAAGATCTCCCATGATGCCATGGGCGAGTTGCAGCGTGGTATCGAAAACGTGGAATACGCCTGCGGTGCCCCCGAGTTGCTCAAGGGTGAGCATAGCAAGAACGTGGGTCCCAATATCGACTCCTGGAGTGAATTCCAGCCGCTGGGTGTGGTGGCGGGGATTACTCCGTTCAACTTCCCGGTGATGGTGCCGCTGTGGATGTTCCCCATGGCGATTGTGTGCGGCAATAGCTTCATACTCAAGCCTTCCGAGCGGGACCCCTCATCCACCCTTTATATTGCCCAGTTGCTGCAGGAGGCCGGTTTGCCCGATGGCGTGATGAATGTGGTCAATGGCGACAAGGAAGCGGTCGATGCCCTGTTGCACGATGAGCGCGTTAAGGCGGTGAGCTTTGTCGGCTCTACTCCGATTGCCGAATACATCTACAGCACCGCCACCGCCAATGGCAAGCGCTGCCAGGCGCTGGGTGGCGCCAAGAATCACGCCATCGTCATGCCTGATGCGGATATAGACAATGCGGTCAACCAGCTGCTCGGGGCCGCCTTTGGTTCTTCCGGTGAGCGTTGCATGGCGTTGTCGGTCGCCGTTGCCGTCGGCGATGCCGCCGGGGATGCGCTGGTAGCCAGGATGACAGAGGCGATGCAGGCGCTGAAGGTGGGCCCCTATTCCGATAGCAGCAATGACTTTGGCCCGGTGATCACCCGTCAGCATCAGGAAAAGGTGCTGGGTTATATCAACAGTGCCGAACAGCAGGGGGCCACCATAGTGGTAGACGGGCGCACCCCCGAGGTTGCCGCCGGCCATGAAAACGGCTACTTCGTCGGCGGGACCCTGATCGATAATGTCACGCCCGAGATGACCAGTTATCAGGAAGAGATTTTCGGGCCCGTGCTGCAGGTGATACGAGTCAATACTATGCAACAGGCCATGGATCTGATTGATGCTCACGAGTATGGCAACGGTACCTGCATCTTTACCCGCGATGGTGAAGCGGCGCGTTATTTCTCCGACAACATCCAGGTGGGTATGGTCGGCATTAATGTGCCCTTGCCGGTGCCGGTTGCCTATCACAGCTTTGGTGGCTGGAAGCGTTCCCTGTTCGGTGATCTGCATGCCTATGGTCCGGATGCGGTTCGTTTCTATACCAAGCGCAAGACGGTCACCCAGCGCTGGCCTTCGGCCGGGATCCGTGAGGGTGCCGAGTTTTCGATGCCAACCATGAAATAAAAAATTTCGGCGGTCATCCGTCGTACTTTTCTCGCTAGTTTGAGCCGCATCTCCTTTGGGGGATGCGGCTCTTTATTTTGATGGCTATAGCGTCGAAGATGGGGGGATCCCCGGAAGGAACAGGAATGTCTGTATCGGGATAATTCATCCAGGCCGACAATTTGTGCAAAGAAGGACACCATGAAGAAAAGGCTCCCCCCTCTGAATTGGCTACGCTCATTCGAAGCCGCCGCACGTCATCTGAGTTTTACCCATGCTGCCGGCGAACTGAGCCTGACCCAGGCGGCGATCAGCCAGCAGGTGAAGGGGCTGGAATCCCAGTTGGGGGCAGCGTTGTTCAAGCGCCTGCCCCGAGGGCTGGAGTTGACCGATGCCGGGTTGGCCTATCTGCCCGCTATCCATGAAGCCATCCAGCGGTTGTCGGTGGCCACCGATGAAGTTTTTGGTCAGGGACGTATCCACCAGCTAACGCTCAGGGTCAACCTGGTTTTTCTGACCACCTGGCTGGCTCCTCGCCTTGGCCGCTTCAGGGCTAGGTACCCGGATATCGGCTTGCGCTTCACCAGCAATATCTGGTGCGGCGAGAGTGACAAGGAAGCGGATGTGGAAATCCGCTATGGTCAGGGTTCCTGGGCAGGCCTGAAATCCGAACGCTTGACCTGGGATGAACTGTTTCCGGTGTGCAGCCCGGCACTGCTCAATGATTCATCATCATTTGAATCTCTTGATGCGCTGGGCCTGCATCCCCTGCTGCATGTGATCGGTTATGAAGAGGGCTGGGGCTACTGGCTTAACAAGACGGGTTACAGTCATCTCGATACACCTCGCGGGCTGCAATTCGATACCCTGATTTCGGCGTTGGAGATGGCGGCACAAGGCCAGGGCTTTGCGCTGGGCAGAAGCTCACTGGTTGAAGGCATGATTGCCGATGGTCGGCTGATTGCGCCCTTCAGCCAGAAGGTGGCTACCTCGGAAGCCTTTCACCTGGTGTATCCCGCCCATCAATACATACATCCTCATGCGGAAATCTTTCGCTCCTGGATTGTGGAGGAGGCCACCGCCGGCCGGGAGCGGCTGGAGTAGGTCATTGTAACGGGCGCCGCAATACACCGTATCTGACCAGCTACACTAGCTATACCGTTTAGCCGAGATAGCAGGGCAGCTTTATGACTCAGGACAAATCCCGTCAATACTCCAGCCAGGTGGTGGACGGCCCCACCAAGGCGCCGGCCCGCGCCATGCTGCGCGCGGTCGGCTTCGAAGACGCCGACTTCAACAAGCCCCAGGTGGGCATCGCCTCCACCTGGAGCAATCTCACTCCCTGCAACATGCATATCGACGGCCTGGCCGTAGAGGCGGGCCGCGGTGCCGATGCGGCCGGCGGCAAGAGCATCATCTTCAACACCATCACCATCTCCGACGGCATCGCCAACGGCACCATTGGCATGAAATATTCACTGGTGTCCCGGGAGGTGATTGCCGACTCCATTGAAACCGTAGCGGGCTGCGAAGGCTTCGACGGTCTGGTGGCCATCGGCGGTTGTGACAAGAACATGCCCGGCTGCCTGATTGGCCTGGCCCGGCTCAATCGGCCATCGGTGTTTGTCTATGGCGGCACCATAGCGCCGGGCGCCAATCACACCGATATCATCTCGGTGTTCGAGGCGGTGGGGGCCCACGCCAAGGGCGACAAGTCGCTGATAGAAGTGAAACAGATAGAAGACACCGCCATTCCGGGCCCTGGTGCCTGTGGCGGCATGTACACCGCCAACACCATGGCCTCGGCCATCGAGGCCATGGGCATGAGCCTGCCGGGCAGCTCGGCGCAGAATGCGACCTCGGACGGCAAGCTGCAGGACTGCCACGAGGCGGGGGCCGCCGTGTTGAACCTGCTGGTGCGGGATATCAAGCCTTCCGATATCATGACCCAGGCGGCGTTCGAGAATGCCATTACGGTGGTGATTGCCCTGGGCGGCTCGACCAATGCGGTGCTGCACCTGCTGGCCATGGCCCACGCCATCGACGTCGAGCTGAGCCTGGACGACTTCGTGCGTATCGGCAAGCGGGTACCGGTGCTGGCCGACTTGCGGCCCAGCGGTCATTACATGATGTCGGAGCTGGTGGCCATCGGCGGCATACTGCCGCTGATGAAAACCCTGCTCGAGGCGGGTTTGCTGCACGGCGACTGCCTGACGGTGACCGGAAAGACCCTGGCGGAAAATTTAGGCTTGGTGTCGCCCTATCCGGCGGGGCAACAGATCATCCGGCCGCTGGATAATCCGATCAAGGCCGACAGCCACCTGCGGGTATTGTATGGCAACCTGGCACCCGAGGGGTCGGTTGCCAAGATCACCGGCAAGGAGGGGCTGACCTTCAGTGGCCCGGCCCGGGTATTCGGCTCCGAAGAAGAAACCCTGGAACGCATTCTGGACGGCACCGTGAAAGCGGGGGATGTGCTGGTGATCCGTTACGAAGGCCCGAAAGGCGGGCCCGGCATGCGCGAGATGCTGAGCCCGACGTCCGCCATCATGGGCAAGGGGCTGGGGCAGGATGTCGCGCTGATCACCGACGGCCGCTTCTCCGGTGGCAGCCACGGTTTCGTGGTCGGCCATATCACGCCGGAAGCCCAGCAGGGCGGTCCGCTGGCCATCGTCGAAGACGGCGACATCATCACTATCGATGCCGAGCAGAACAAGCTGGAAGTGCAGTTGTCCGATACGGACATCGCCGCCCGATTGGCCAAGTGGCAGGCACCGCCACCGAGGTATCGGCGCGGGGTACTGGCCAAATACGCTCACACGGTCAACTCAGCATCAAAGGGTGCCGTGACCGATGCGCTGGATGATTGAACTTAGGCTTTTAGCCTGTCTCTTAATCAAAAGTTTTTGTTGATCTTAACGAGGCCATCAGGCAAAGCGCACTGCTCAGCCGACACGCCGTAAACCCCTCCCTGGGGGCTCAGACCGCGCCATCCTTGGCGCGGATGGTCGGTTGAGCAGACACCCTTTGCCCTCCCATCGGCAGCGGAGTGGTCTGTCAGTGGTGCTCACCGACGACTCCGAGCCTCAAAAGAGGCGGCTGGGATAGACTCTGTCGACCATCACATGACAGGACGTCATGTGCTGAGCGTCGCAGGGATGCGGTTTAGCGTGTCGGAAGAGGCTACCCAGTTGCCTCTGAGCATATCTTATGAGCTGACAGAGTTGTGACTAAGAGACAGGCTTTTAGCTAAATGCTTACATATCGGGCAAAGGGCCCGCTCCATCGACACGTCGTAAACCCTTCCCTGGGGCTCAACCGTGCCATCCGTGGCGCGGCCGGGAAATGCTCCTGCCGTCCAGGCATTCCCGCCATCCATGGCGGTCAGATGGTCGGCTGAACAGATCCCTTTGTCCTCTTTGATGCTCCGGCGTGGCCTGCTGCCTCTGATCTGAGGCCTCAATATGAATTGGTATAACATCGGCTGAAAAATCCGCAAACAGGCTCTTGAAAGTGATATTCGAGGGCCCTATATCTTTATTGAGGCAAGGGAATCGCTCAACCGAGGATTCCATGATTACAAGCTTCGCCCGTCCATGATGGAGGGCACCTTTAACATCGCTCACAAGAGGATATTATTATGTCACGCTTCGATCTCACTCCCCTGTATCGTTCCGCCATCGGCTTCGACCGCCTGGCATCCCTGATGGAAAACGCCGCCAGCGGCAGCAGCAACACCGGCTATCCGCCGTATAACATCGAGCTGCTCAGCGAAAACCACTACCGCATTTCCATGGCGGTGGCCGGCTTTGCCCGCGAAGATCTGGACATCACCAGCCACGAAAACACCCTGATGGTGAAGGGTCATAAAGAGCAGGAAGAGTCCCAGAAGAATTATCTGTATCAGGGCATCGCCGAGCGCGGTTTCGAGCGCCGTTTCCAGCTGGCCGATCACGTCAAGGTGACGGGCGCCGACATGGAAAACGGTCTGCTGCACATCGACCTGGTACGCGAGGTACCGGAAGCGGCCAAGCCGAGAACCATCGCCATCGGCAAGGCCGAATAACCGCCGTCAGGCAGTCATAAACAACAACGCCGGCAAAGTTGCCGGCGTTGTTGTTTATGACTGCTGTGAGGCCCTCACTCCTCACCCCTCACTTTTTACGGCTTGGTCACTGGTGCCTGATAGATCGCCAGTACTTCCTCGGCCAGTATCTTGATGCCGGCCTGCACATCGGCTTCCGACTGGGCGTAGTTGAGGCGAATACATTGCTTGCTGTGCGCCCAGTCGCCGTCTTCGATGCCCGGGAAGAAATAATGGCCGGGCACCACCAGCAGGCCTTTCTGCTTCAGGCGTTCATACAGCTCCTGACTGTGAACGGGCAGATCTTCAAACCACAGCCACAGAAACAGCGCACCTTCCGGCTTGTGAATATGAAACTGGGGCAGGGGGATCGCCTGCTGCAGCCAGGTGACCGCCTGCTGCGCCTTGGCCTGGTAGAAGGGCCGAATCACCTCGTTGCTGAGGGTGATCACGTCGCCGTTTTCCATCATCGGCAGGGTCAGGGCCGGGCCCATGCTACCGGGGGCCAGGTTGATGATGCCACTAATGTTGGTCATGGCCTGGATAATGGCGGGCGGTGCTACCACTATGCCGCATCGCACGCCGGGCAGCCCCAGCTTGGACAGGCTCATGCACAGTATGGTGTTGTCGTTCCAGAACGGCTTGGCATCGGTGAAGATGATGTTGGGGAAGGGCATGCCGTAGGCGTTGTCGATCAGCAGCGGTATGCCTTTCTCGCGGGCGATTTCGTCCAGACGCATGATTTCTTCGTCGGTCAGCACGTTGCCGGTGGGGTTGGTCGGGCGCGATACACAGATCAGGCCGATGTCGTCACCCACTTCCAGCCGATCGAAGTCGACGTGATACTTGAACAGGCCGTTTTCCAGTCGGGTGATGGTGGGTTTGCAGGCTTTGAAGTGATCTTCGCTCAGGGCGCCATCGCCATAGCCGATGTATTCCGGCGCCAGCGGAAACAGCACCTTTTTCTTGCGGCCGTCGCCAAAGTCGCCGGCCAGCAGATTGAACAGATAGAAGAAGGCGGTCTGGCTGCCGTTGGTCAGGGCAATATGCTCGGGGCCGACCGGCCAGCCCAGCTCCTTGGACAGCAGCTTGGCCAGGGCGCAAATATAGGCATCCTTGCCCTGGGGGCCGTCGTAGTTGGCCATGGCTTTCAGCAGATCGCCGTTTTTCACCAGTTGCCGGGATTGCTGATCCAGATAGGCGAGCACTTCCGGAATGGCGGCCGGGTTGCCGCCGCCGAGCATGATGGTGTTGGGGGTGGTCAGGCCCTGGTTGAGATCGTCCATCAGCTGGGTAATGCCGGCGTGGCGGGTAAACTTCTGACCGAATGCTGAAAATTCCATGAGATAACTACCAAAGAGAAAGCGGTTGCCGAAAGAGTCACGTTATCCGATATCGTCTCTGGTGTCGACCGAGGCGGGGAGCGACGACATCGCCCTGATGCTGAGCACGGTATTCAACACCAGGGCGATGCGTCCGGGGGGCTTATGGGGGCTAGTGAGGGCTAGTAAGAATAGGTCTGGGTCGGTCGGGCGTATTTGGCCGGTTGGGCTTCGTAGCTGACCTTGAGCGCCAGTACGGTGCATTTTTCATCGCTTTCCATGAAGGGGCTGAGTTCGTTGAGCATGTGCAGCCGGGCGGAAGAGTTCTGCCAGCGTTCCCAGCATTCGATATTTTCCCAGTTGGAAATCACATAAAAATGATTGGGGTGATGGGCATCGCGGTAGGCGTCCCCTTTCAGAAAGCCGGGCCTGTCGGTGATTTGCAGCATCAGGCTGCGCACTTTCTCCAGGTAAGCGTCTTCCAGCCCTTCGGCGATATGGCGTTCGATAATGACCTTGATCATCGGCACTCTCCTTGTCGTCTTTTGATGTTATTAATATGTAACACAAATTCCGGGTCATTTGGTAATACCAGCCGGATTAAATATCCGGCCAGATCGCTCATAACGCTGGTGTGGAGCCCTGTGGCCTCATGACGTAATCTAGCGGACATAAGGCCAGCCAAATAAAAAGCCCCGCATCGGCGGGGCTTTCGAGATTCAAAAGGCGAGGGCTATTATTGCAGCAATGATATGTCGGCTATCTGCAGGAACAGGTTGCGCAGCTGGTTGAGCAGCGCCAGACGATTGAGGCGCAGGGCCTCGTCTTCCGCCATCACCATGACCTGATCGAAGAAGCTGTCCACCCCTTCACGCAGGGCGGCCAGTTCGCTCAGGGCGCTGTCGTAATCGGCGGCGGCGAACAGCGGCGTCAGACGCTCGGTCAGCTCGGCCAGCTGGCTGGCCAGGATCTTCTCGGCTTCGTCCTGCAGCAGGGCCGGGTTGACCTCGCTCGGGATCTCACCCTCGAACTTGGCCAGAATGTTGCCCACTCGCTTGTTGGCGGCGGCCAGGGCGGCGGCGGCGTCCAGCTTGCGGAACTGGCTGACGGCCTTGACCCGGGCATCGAAGTCGGCCGGACGGGTCGGGCGGCGTGCCAGCACCGCCTGAATGACATCCACGCCGTAACCCAGGTCCTGATACCAGGCGCGGAAGCGGCCCAGCATGAAGTCCAGGATCTCGTCGGCGGCCTTGGTATTGCTCAGCTTGTCGCCGTACAGCGCCTTGGCCTGCTCGATCAGAATCGGCAGGTCCAGGTCATAGTCTTTTTCGACGATGATGCGCAGGGCACCCAGGGCGGCGCGCCGCAGGGCGAAGGGGTCCTTGTCGCCTTTAGGCGTCTGGCCGATGCCGAAGATGCCGACCAGGGTGTCCAGCTTGTCGGCCAGCGCCACGGCGGCGGAGATGTCCTGGCTGGGCAGATCGTCTCCGGCAAAGCGGGGCTGATACTGCTCTTTCAGCGCCAGGGCCACGGCTTCGTCTTCACCGTCGTGGCGTGCATAGTGCATGCCCATCACCCCTTGAGTGTCGGTGAACTCGAACACCATGTTGGTGACCAGGTCGCATTTGGACAGCAGGCCGGCCCGTTCCGCCTGGGCCTTGTCGGCACCGATGGCGGCGGCGATAAAACCGGACAGCGCACCGATGCGCTCGGATTTCTCGCGTACCGACCCCAGCTGCTTCTGGAACAGCACGCTGTCCAGTTGCTCCAGCCGGGAGGCCAGGGTGGTCTTGCGGTCGGTATCGAAGAAGAATTGCGCATCGGCCAGGCGAGGGCGCACCACTTTTTCGTTACCGCCGATGATCTGACTCGGGTCCTTGGACTCGATATTGGTGACGAAGATGAAGGTCGGCAGCAGCTTGCCTTCAGCGTCGTAGACCGGGAAGTATTTCTGGTCACCCTTCATGGTGTAAACCAGTGCTTCGGCAGGGACTTCGAGAAACTCATTCTCGAAGTTGGCGGTCAGCACCACCGGCCATTCCACCAGCGAGGCCACTTCTTCCAGCAGATCGTCGTCGAGGTCGGCGATGCCATTCACGGCGGCGGCGGCCTGCTCGACGCCGGTCTTGATGATGGCCTTGCGACGTTCGAAGTCGGCCAGCACCTTGCCGGTGTGCTCCAGCGCCTGCAGATAGTCGTCGGCATGGGCGAGTTCAAACTCCTGCTCACCCATGAAGCGGTGACCGCGCAGGGTGCGGGCCGAATCGACCCCCAGAATGGTAGCCGGCAGCAGCTGGTCGCCCAGCAGCAGGGTCAGGGTATGCACCGGGCGGATAAACTGGATGCTCTTGTCACCCCAGCGCATGGCCTTGGGGATCGGCAACCGGCTCAGGGCCTGTTCGACCATGGCGGGCAGCAGCTCGGTGGCGGCCTTGCCCTTGATGTCGGCAAGGTGCACCAGCCACTCGCCCTTGTCGGTTTTCAGGCGTCCGGCCTGGCCGACGTCGATGCCGTTGCCCCGGGCCCAGCCCATGGCGGCCTTGGTGGGGTTACCCTCGGCGTCGAAGGCGGCCTGTACCGCCGGGCCGCGCTTTTCCAGCTGCTTGTCGGGCTGGGCGGCGGCCAGGGCGGTGACATACACCGCCAGACGGCGGGGGGCCGCATACCAGTGCACTTCTGCGAAGGGCAGATCGGCGTTGGTCAGTTCTTGCTTGAGGTTGTCGGCAAAGGCTTCGCCCAGGCTGCGTAATGCCTTGGGCGGCAGCTCTTCGGTACCGAGTTCAACCAGAAAATTCTGTTCAGCCATGCTGGTCCCTTATCCTTCTTTTTTACACATGGGGAAGCCCAGGGCTTCGCGGGAGGCGTAGTAAGCTTCGGCGACGGCCTTGGTCAGGGTGCGGATGCGCAGGATATAACGCTGACGTTCGGTGACCGAAATGGCCTTGCGGGCATCCAGCAGATTGAAGGCGTGGCCCGCTTTCAGAATGCGCTCGTAGGCGGGCAGCGGCAGCGGCGTTTCCAGTGACAGCAGATGCTGACATTCTTTCTCGCACTGTTCGAAGAAGCCGAACAGGAAGTCCACGTCTGCATGCTCGAAGTTGTAGGTGGACTGTTCCACTTCGTTCTGATGATAGATATCACCGTAGGTGGTCTTGCCCAGCGGGCCGTCGCACCACACCAGATCGTAGACCGAGTCCACGCCCTGAATGTACATGGCCAGACGCTCCAGACCGTAGGTGATTTCACCGGTGACCGGCTTGCATTCCAGGCCGCCGACCTGCTGGAAATAGGTGAACTGAGTCACTTCCATGCCGTTGAGCCAGACTTCCCAGCCCAGGCCCCAGGCACCCAGGGTCGGGTTTTCCCAGTTGTCTTCCACAAAGCGGATATCATGCACCAGCGGATCCAGCCCCAGCGCCTGCAAAGAGCCCAGGTACAGTTCCTGCAAATTGTCCGGCGAGGGTTTGATCATCACCTGAAACTGGTAGTAATGCTGTAACCGGTTGGGGTTTTCGCCATAGCGGCCGTCGGTGGGACGGCGGGAAGGCTGCACATAGGCGGTGGCCATCGGCTCCGGACCGATGGCGCGCAGGCAGGTCATGGGATGAGAGGTGCCGGCACCTACTTCCATATCCAGCGGCTGTACTATGGTGCAGCCTTGCTGGGCCCAATAATCCTGCAATGTCAGGATCAGACCCTGAAAGGTATTGATATCGAATTTTTGCATGATGTTCGCGCCTTGATATAGGTGCATTCGCAGTGTGAAACTAGGCGGATGAGTATACCTTCTGACCCGATGCGAATATAGGCTTAGGGTGTGCCCCGTTCGCATTACAGCATACAAATGGCAAGGAGAAAGCATGCTGGCACGCTGTGGTTGGGTCAATGACGACCCCAAATATCAGGCTTATCACGACCGGGAGTGGGGCGTACCCGAGTACGATGGTCGGGCCCTGTTCGAGAAGCTGTGTCTGGACGGCCAGCAGGCGGGATTGAGCTGGTTTACCATTCTTTGCAAGATACCGGCGTACAGATCGGCCTTTGCCGATTTCGACCCGCAGATCATCGCCACCTTTACCGACGAGGATGTCGAGCGGCTGATGCAGGACAAGGGCATAGTGCGCAACCGGCTCAAGATACGCTCGGTGATCGCCAATGCCCGGGCTTATCTTTCCATGCAGGAGCAGGGCATCGATTTCAGTCGCTGGCTGTGGGACTTTGTCGGTGGCGAGCCGGTGATCAATCGCTGGCCGACCCAGGATGAGGTGCCGACCAGCACGAATGAGTCGGAGGCCATGGCCCGGGCACTGAAACAACATGGCTTTTCTTTTGTCGGTGGCACCATCTGCTATGCCTTCATGCAGGCCACCGGCATGGTCAACGATCACCTGTTGAGCTGCCACCGGCATCCGGATCACGACAACCGCTGACATCTAGAGTGAAATGAGGCTTGGTAGAAGCCTGTGAGCAGGGCTATATTGTGGGGTACTTGTGCTTGCTACATATGGAACCTATTTTATGAAAAAAATCTGTCTGGCGGTTGCCGCGACCCTGGCTCTTTCCGCCTGTACCACCAACCCTTATACCGGTGAGCGTCAGACGTCCAAAGCCGCCATCGGTAGTGGCCTGGGTGCCCTGGCCGGCGCGGTAATTGGCGGTGTTTCTTCTGGTGACAGTGACCGGAGCAAAGGCGTTCTGATCGGTGCCGCCAGTGGCGCGGCCCTGGGCGGCGGCGTGGGTTACTACATGGACGTACAGGAAGCCAAGCTGCGTGATCAGATGCGCGGTACCGGCGTCAGCGTGACCCGTAATGGCGACAACATCATCCTGAACATGCCGAGCTCCATCACCTTCGCGGTAGATAGTGCCGATCTGTCACCCAGCTTCTATAACACCCTGAGCGGTGTGGCCATGGTGCTGAAAGAGTACGAGAAGACCTACGTCAACGTGGTCGGCCACACCGACAACACCGGCTCCGCCAGTCATAACCAGGCCCTGTCCGAGCGTCGTGCCGCTTCCGTCGGCCAGTTCCTGATCAGCCAGGGTGCCGCCGCCAATCGCTTCAACATCCGTGGTGTCGGCTTCAACCAGCCGGTGGCCAGCAACAACACCGCCGACGGCCGTGCCCAGAACCGTCGGGTAGAGATCACCCTGAGCCCCATGTCCTAAGCCATTCGGTTCCTGGTAACAGAAAAATGCCCGCTCATCAGCGGGCATTTTTTATTTGGTGAGGCGTTAGGCGTGAATAGTGAGGCGACAACTATCCTGCACGGGGGAGGGGGACTTGCAGGTATGGATTTACCCCTCCCCCCTCACACTTTACACCTCACTGCCCTTAATTCCCTTTACGGATCAGAAACTGATACGGCAGCTGCTCTATCTGGCTGGACAGCAGGGCGTGATCCATAAACTGGCAGAAGCTGGGAATATCCCGAGTGGTAGAAGGATCGTCGGCAGTCACCAGCAGGGTTTCACCGGCGGTCATGGTGCGCACCTGTTTGCGGACCATCATTACCGGCTCGGGGCAGCGCAGGCCGGTGGCATCAAGGTGATGCTGGGCATCGGAAAGAGACATCGTCATATATTCGCTATCTTGCAATAAACCCGACTATTTTAATGCTGTTTAAATTATGGTCAACCGTTAAGGAAGCTTTAAGCGGCAAGCTGTCAGCTGTAATACCCATCCCGGACAAAGGGCCCGCTCCACCGACCCGCTCAAGCACCTCCTTGTGACGCTCAGCACATGACGTCCCTGTCATGTGATGGTCGGTGGAGCAGATCCCTTTGCCCTCCTTGATGCTCAGGCGTCGCCTGTTAGCACTGCCTGCGGACAACTCGGAGTTCCAGAAGAGGCAACAGAGAACGGCTCCCACGACCGTGAAATGCCAAGGACGGCATTTCCGAGCCCCCATGGGGCAGCTTGCTGCCGTATATCTTTGTTGGGTAATGGACCGAATATCCAGTGAATATTCGCAGCCGGTTACCCAGCAAAGATGGCTAGCCCAGTGGCGTGTCGAGGGAGGCGGCTGTGTTGCCTCTGGTCTGGAGCCTCAATATGACCAGATCATTACTGGATTGGTATAAGAAGACAAAGGAGGTTGCTCCGCCGGCCTTCCGTTTCAGGGAAACGGAGAGCGTACATGGAGGTATCTACAGCGAGTCGGCGGAGCAGATCCTTTGTCTGACTTATCTACAAACGACAGTTATACCCGCTCGAATACGGTGGCGATGCCCTGGCCCAGGCCGATACACATGGTGGCCACGCCGAAGGTGGCGTCTTTGTGTTCCATCAGGTTCAGCAGCGTGGTCGAGATGCGAGCACCCGAGCAGCCCAGCGGGTGACCCAGGGCGATGGCGCCGCCGTTGAGGTTGACCTTGTCGTCCATTACTTCCAGCAGCCCCAGTTCTTTCAGCACCGGCAGCGACTGGGCGGCGAAGGCTTCGTTCAGCTCGAACAGGTCGATATCCGCGATCGACAGTCCGGCACGCTGCAGAGCCTTGTGTACTGCCGGTACCGGGCCGTAGCCCATGATGGCGGGGTCGCAGCCGGCCACGGCCATGGCCCTGATGCGTACGCGAGGTGTTAATCCTAACGCCTTGGCCTTGGCGGCAGACATCACCAGCATGGCGGCGGCCCCGTCGGACAGGGCCGAGGAAGTGCCGGCGGTGACGGTGCCGTTGGCCGGATCGAACACCGGCCGCAATTGCGCCAGCGACTCCAGGCTGGTGTCCGGGCGAATCACTTCATCGTGCTCGAACAGGGTCAGGCTGCCGTCGGCGCCGTGGCCGTTGGTGGCCAGAATCTCGCAGGCAAAGCGGCCGTCGAGGGTCGCCTGATGAGCCCGCTGGTGGGAGCGTACCGCAAAGGCATCCTGCTGTTCGCGGCTGATGTGGTGCATCCGGCCCAGCATTTCGGCGGTCAGCCCCATCATGCCGGAAGCTTTAGCTACGTTCAGCGCCAGGCCCGGGTGAAAGTCGACGCCGTGGTTCATCGGCACATGGCCCATGTGCTCGACGCCGCCGACGATAAACACATCGCCGTCACCGACCATGATGGCGCGACTGGCATCGTGCAGCGCCTGCATGGAAGAGCCGCACAGCCGGTTGACGGTAACGGCGGCTACTTGCTTGGGCAGGCCGGCCAGCAGGGCGGCGTTGCGGGCGATGTTGAAGCCCTGCTCCAGGGTCTGCTGCACGCATCCCCAGTACACATCTTCGATATCGGAAGCGGCCAGCGCCGGATTGCGGGCCAGCAGACCGCGCATCAGGTGGGCGGATAAGTCCTCGGCCCTGACGTTGCGAAAAGCGCCGCCCCTGGAGCGACCCATGGGAGTGCGAATGCAGTCGACAATAACGACCTCGTTGAGTGCCTTGTTCATGCTGTGGTCTCCTTGCGCCAATCAGTAAAATGTCTTGTTGTCGGTGGCCATCTGGCGCAGACCGGAGCTGACGTGATAGAGGGGGCCCAGATGGGCAAACTTGTCGGCCAGCGCCACATAGGCGGCGAGCCCCATGTTGTCCAGGTAGCGGAACACGCCACCATGAAACGGCGGGAAGCCGATGCCGTACACCAGTGCCATGTCTGCCTCGGCGGGGGAGCCGATGATGCCTTCTTCCAGGCAGAGCACCACTTCGTTGATCATGGGAATCATCATGCGGGCCATGATGTCGTCCGGCTCGAAGTCGGTGCGCTCGGCTGCCACCTCGGCCAGCAGTTGGTAACTCTCGGCGTCCGCTTCTTTTCTGGTTTTGCCTTTCTTGTCCTGACTATGGGTATAGAAACCCTTGCCGCTCTTCTGGCCGAAGCGTTGCTGTTCATACATCACATCGATGGCATCCTTGCCGGTCTTGCCCATACGGTCGGGAAAGCCGTCGGCCATCACCGCCGCCGCGTGGTGGCCGGTGTCTATACCCACCACGTCCAGCAGCCAGGCCGGGCCCATGGGCCAGCCGAACTGTTTCTCCATCACTCGGTCGACCTGCACGAAGTCGGCGCCATCGGCCACCAGTTGATTGAAGCCGAAGAAGTAGGGGAACAGCACCCGGTTGACGAAGAAGCCCGGGCAGTCGTTGACCACTATCGGTGACTTGCCCATGGCGGCAGCATAGGCGACGACTTTATTGATGGTGTCGTCGCTGGTCTGCTCGCCACGAATGATTTCCACCAGCGGCATTCGATGCACCGGATTAAAGAAGTGCATGCCGCAGAAACGTTCCGGCCGCTTGAGGCTTTTGGCCAGGGTCGAGATGGGTATGGTCGAGGTGTTGGACGCAATCACAGTCTCATCTGTGACGTGAGCTTCCACCTCGGCCAGTACCTGTGCCTTGATTTTGGGGTTTTCGATCACCGCTTCCACCACGGTGTCTACGCCCTGCAAGCCGTCATAGCTGAGGGTGGGGGTGATGCTGGTCAGTACTTTGGCCAGCCTGGTACCATCAATTTTGCCGCGCTCCAGCTGCTTGTTGAGTAGCTTGCCCGCTTCGTTCATGCCCAGGGTCAGCGCCTGATCCTTGATGTCTTTCATTACCGCCGGAATGCCTTTCACCACCGATTGATAGGCGATGCCGCCGCCCATGATGCCGGCGCCCAGCACCGCCGCCTTGCGGGCGGGCTCGGCGGCCCTGGCCGCTTTTTTGGCCTTGCCCTTGATAAACTGGTCATTGAGGAAAATGCCGACCAGGGCCCGGGCGGCCGAGGTCTGGGTCAGGGTGATGAAATTGCGTTGTTCGATGCGCAGCGCTTCATCCCGGCCCAGTCCGGCGGCGGCTTCGATGGTGGTTACCGCCATCATCGGCGCCGGATAATGGGGGCCGGCCTTGGCAGCTACCATGCCCCTGGCGGTGTTGAAGCTCATGGCGGCTTCCAGCTTGTCCAGCGTCAGGGAGGCGGTTTTCTGCGCTCTTCTGGCTTGCCAATCCTGCTTGCCGAGGGCGGCGTCTTTCAACAGTTGTATGGCCGAGGCCTGCAGCATATCGGTGTTGACCACCGCATCCAGTACGCCCAGCTTGAGACAGGCATCTGCCTTGTTATCCTGACCGGTGGTAATCCATTCCATGGCGTTGTCGGCGCCGATCAGCCTGGGCAGCCGTACCGTGCCGCCAAAGCCGGGCATCAGGCCGAGTTTGGTTTCCGGCAGACCGATGCGGGCGCTGGCATCGCCGATGCGAAAGTCGGTGGCCAGAATGCACTCGCAGCCGCCCCCCAGGGCATAGCCGCGCACCAGGCTCACGGTAGGGAAGGGCAGATCTTCGATGCGGTTGAAAATGCGGTTGGCTTGGGACAGCCAGTCGTCGAGGGCGGCCGGGGGCAGATCGAACATGTCCAGAAATTCGGTGATATCGGCACCCACAATAAAGGCGTCTTTATTGCTGGTTAGAATGAGTCCTGTTATGTCCGAATGTTGCTCGAGTGCACTTACGGCTTCTTCCAGTGAGGCCAGGGTGGCACGGTTCAGCTTGTTTACGCTGCCTTTACTGTTAAAACAGAGTTCAGCAATACCTCCTTCCACTATTTCTACAGAGAGGGCTTCGCCTTGGTAGATCATGCTCATGTCTCCTTAGATTCCCTTGGGCTGCTCCGACTCTCCCGGGCAGGAATAAAATCACTATGAACAGAAAATCAGCAGAGTTCAATGACTGATTAAAACAATTGTTTTAATTTAATTCGGTTATTTTCAGCGGGTTTAAACGCGGTGAGCCATGAGCAATAGATGACTTCCCCGGCCGATTCAGCAACAATGTCGCGCTATTTTTCGCCGGCGCATCTATGCAGCCGGATAATCAATATTAGGCGGCTTTGTCTCGTCTGGGAGTGAACATCATGAATATGTCTCCCTATCTGATACCGGCCACTGCGGTGGTATGGGAGCAGGAGATCAAAAAAAGCCGTTTTATCGCCTATCTGGCTCATACTCCGGACGCGGAGGCCGCCAGGGCCTTTATCGGGTCGGTGCGCGCTCAAGAGCCCTCGGCGGGGCATCACTGCTGGGCCTTTGTGGCCGGCATGCCGACCGACTCGCGAGTGCTGGGCTTCAGCGACGACGGCGAGCCCTCGGGCACGGCGGGTAAACCCATGCTGGCGCAGTTGCAGGGATCGGGGGTGGGCGAGATAACGGCGGTCATCGCCCGTTATTTCGGTGGTATCAAGCTGGGTACCGGGGGCCTGGTACGCGCCTATGGTGGCACTCTGGCGTCGGCACTGACGCAACTGCAAACCGTTGAGCGACGGATCATGGCTTCGTTGAACGTCAGGGTCGCTTACGGCGATATGGCGTTGCTGGAATTTTTGCTCGGTGAATATCAGGGGCAATGGCTGCAGGTGGATTACGGTGCCGAGGTAACCGGTGTGCTATCGGTTGAGGCGCGGGCCGTGCCGGAGTTTTGTCGCCAGCTGCTGGATCGTAGCCAGGGGCGAGTGGTGGCCAGACCGGTAGAGCCGGAGACTGGCTGAGTTCAGGGTCTGTTGACCTTTCGAGGTGACGTTGCAGATCGCACAAAACCTAACCGTGAAAGGTCAACAGACCCTTGTATATTGGAAGTACCATGCATATACGCACAATTATCCGCATCGTGGGCATTCTGGTTGCTCTGTTCAGCGTGACCATGCTGGCCCCGGCGCTGGTGGCCTATATTTATCGCGATGGCGCCGGCCTCGATTTTTTCAGTGCCTTCGTTATCTGCCTGATCCTGGGGCTGGCGCTGTGGTTTCCCAATCGTACCCACAATAAAGAACTGAGGGCCAAAGAAGGCTTTCTTATCGTGGTGTTGTTCTGGACGGTGCTCGGCAGCGTGGGGGCCATTCCCTTCATGCTCAGTACCGAACCGGATATGACGGTGGCCGAGGCGTTTTTTGAATCCTTTTCTGGTCTCACCACCACCGGCGCCACCGTGATCAGCGGCCTGGATACGCTGCCCAAGGCGATTCTGTTCTATCGCCAGATGCTGCAGTGGTTGGGTGGCATGGGCATCATAGTACTGGCGGTGGCCATACTGCCCATTCTTGGCATCGGCGGTATGCAGCTGTTTCGTGCCGAAATACCCGGGCCGGTCAAAGACAACAAGGTGGCGCCGCGCATTGCCGAAACGGCCAAAACCCTGTGGTACATCTATCTGTTGTTGACCATTTCCTGCGCCCTGCTGCTGTGGCTGGCGGGCATGAACCTGTTTGATGCCATCTGTCATTCCTTTTCTACCGTGGCCATCGGCGGCTTTTCGACTTATGACGCCAGCGTGGGCCATTTCAACAGCCCGATGATCAACCTGATTATCGTGGTGTTCCTGCTGATTGCCGGCGTGAACTTCAGCCTGCACTTTGCCGCCTTTGCCAACCGGGGAGTGCGGCTGTCGGTGTACCGCCTCGACCCGGAAGTAAAAGTGTTTATCGGCATACAGCTGATACTGACACTGATCTGTCTGTCTGCGCTGTGGGCGCACCGGGTATATTCGGATCCCTGGCAGGCGCTGGACCAGTCACTGTTTCAGGCGGTATCCATTTCCACTACCGCCGGCTTCAGTACCACCGGTTTTGCCGAGTGGCCGCTGTTTCTGCCGTTACTGCTGATGTTCTCTTCCTTTATCGGTGGTTGTGCCGGCAGTACCGGCGGCGGTATCAAGGTGGTCCGCATCATGTTGTTGAACATGCAGGGGATGCGCGAGCTGAAACGACTGATCCATCCAAGAGCCGTCTATCGTATTAAACTTGGCAATAAGGCGTTAGCTGATAAAGTGGTGGAGGCGGTGTGGGGTTTTTTTGCCGCTTATGCCCTGGTCTTCGTACTCTGCATGCTGGCGCTGTTGGCGACCGGTATGGAAGAGCTGACCGCCTTTACTGCCGTGGTGGCGACGTTGAATAATCTCGGACCGGGTCTGGGGGATGTTGCCGCCAATTTCGGTACCACTACCGACGGCGCTAAATGGATAATGATCCTGGCCATGCTGTTCGGCCGTCTTGAAATATTTACCTTGCTGGTACTGTTTACGCCTGCCTTCTGGCGTAGCTAAGAGGAGTCTATGGAAAAACTGTTGGTACTTTATTCATCTCGCAATGGTCAGACGAGAAAAATCATCGAAGCGATGCAGGATGAATTTAGCGGTTACGATGTGGAAGTGGCGGACTTGCATGGCCCTATTCGAAAAAACCTCAGCAAATATGACAAGGTGCTGATTGGCGCTTCTGTGCGCTACGGTCATTTTCACCGGGATCTCTACACTTTCATCAATGTCCACAGCGAACAGCTGGCCGCGGCCGATGCGAGTTTCTTTTGTGTCTGCCTCACCGCGCGCAAGCCGGAAAAAGCCGATCCCGGGAACAACGCCTACATCAAAAAGTTTTTGACCAAGTCGCCCTGGCGGCCGCGAACCATCGGCGTATTCGCCGGCGCACTGAAATACAGTGAATACAACTGGTGGCAGACCCGTCTTATTCAGATGATCATGAAGATGACTGGCGGTAGCACCGATACCAGTCGGGATCTCGAGTTTACCGATTGGGATAAAGTCAGGGACTTTGCCCGTCAACTGACGGGTAAAAGATAACCGGCTGTCGAGAAAATATACGTAAAAAGCAGTTTCAGTGTGTTTTATGCACAAAACCGCTTTTTTTAATAAAAATGTCAAAAAAGCCCTTGCGCAAAATCCGCGGTTCCCTATAATGCGCATCCACTGACACGGGGCAACACGCCAACGGTCACAAGGGTTTGAAACGAACGAAACAAAGTTTGAATCAACGCTTGACGAACAACACGGAATGCGTAGAATACGCATCCCTGACCTGAACAAGGTCAACGCTCTTTAACAATATATCAAGCAAACTGTGTGGGCACTCGCAGGTAGTTGGGAAACAAAAAATATTGTTTTTCAATGACTTGTCGAAGTGCACTAGAAATAGCAAAACTTCAGTAATTCATTGAGCATCAAGTCTTTAATTGAAGAGTTT